>JANQLP010000143.1 GCA_028280515.1 Hyphomicrobiales bacterium | reverse complement strand
AACGGCCTTGCCCGATGCGCCAACATCGCGCTGCGACCGTTTCGGCGACGGATCGTACACGCCAATCGAGAAACAGAATTGACTCGGATTTAGCCGAATTGGCTCTAGACGGGCGTGAGCAGCGGTTTGCCGGCGAAGTGCGCCGCCAGATTGTCGACCACGAGTTGGGCCATGGCGCCACGCGTCTCCCGCGTCGCGCTGCCCACATGCGGCTGCAGCACCACATTATCAAGCACGAAAAAGGCCTCGTCGATGTCCGGTTCATTCTCGAACACATCGAGCGCCGCACCGGCGATGCGGTTCTCCTGAAGCGCCTTGAGCAACTCCGGCTCATCGACCACCGACCCGCGGGAAATGTTGACGAGGTGACCGTCCGGTCCAAGGGCGTCGAGCACGGCGCGGGTCACCAGTCCCCGTGTCGCATCGCCACCCGGACATGCCAGCATCAGAACGTCGCTGGCCGATGCCAGCCCGGCGGGCGTTTCGTGAAAGGCGTAGGGAACATCGGACTGTTGGCGGCGGCCGTGATAGGCAATCGCCATTTCAAACGCCTCGGCGCGCCGTGCGATGGCCTTGCCGATCCGGCCGAGGCCGACGATACCCATCGTCTTTCCTGTGAGTGACGTCGTCGGCGCCATGAAGCCTTCGTCGCGCCATTGTCCCTCGCGGACATACCGCTCCCCGCGTGAGTATCCGCGCAGCGTATCGAAGGTCAGGGCCATCGCCAGATCGGCGACATCGTCGGTCAGCACATCGGGTGTGTTGGTCACCGGGATTCCGCGCGCGCCGCAGGCCTCGACATCGATCGTGTCGTAGCCGACGCTTCCCAGAGCGACGATTTCCAGGTTGGGCATGGCGGCCATCGTCTCTTTCGTGAGCGGTGAAATCCCCATGGTCACGATACCGCGGATCTTCTCTCCGACTTCGGCGAGTAGGGCGTCCGGGTCCTCCGCCTTGTCGTAGCGGTGGAGTGTGTAGGCCTCCTCGAGCATCTTCATCTGAACCGGGCGGACGGGAATGATCACAAGGATGTCCGGCTTCGCTGCCATGGTGTTTTCCGTTTCTGGTGGATTGCGGTCGGTCGCGGGCGGGGCCGTTGCAAGAACGCCGCGAGTATAAGCGGCGTTCGCGACGGGGAAACTCTATTCCGTGAAAAAACTGATTGAAACAGTTATCGCCTTCGGCGTTCTGTCGTCGCCGTTGGTCGGTGCGATGTCCATTGGACAGGCCGACAGAACGGCTACGAGGTCGTGTTCCGCCCGAAGCGAGACCGCTTCGCCCTGGCGTGCCGCCGGCGGACGGATTTCGAGACGGCCTTGGCCGTCAACTCCGACATTTTCAAACAGGTTGACCGGGCTCGGCAGTTCCGGCGCCGAAAAGCCGAGTTCGGCGAGCGCTTCGCGGAGATTGTCCGCACAGGTGCGATGCGGTCCTTCGTGGCCGAGCAGTGCATACCGTTCCCCATCGCATGCCGAGAGCAGCAGATCGTGCACACCGGGCGAGGTATCCTCGGTGACGGTCAGGAGTGGCCGACGCCGGTTGGAATAGAGCGCATCGCCAACCTCGGGCCGCAGTTTTTCGAGGCACGACCGGGTATGTTCGCAGGAGACGAACTCGGCGAGCCCGGGCCGGCGGAACGCCCACATATCGGCTACCTGGGGCCCCTCGCTGAGTGTCACCGTCAACATCGCGCCGGCGGGCATCTCGAAGGCCCGGCCGTGGCCTGCCGGTATGAGGTATTTCTGCACGCGACTCATCGTAATCGACCGTTTTCAAGCGATTTTTCCCATTCGCGCTTGTGCCGCGCGGGTTGGCGCAGTAGGACACGGAACATGCCGCTGCGGAGGGCGCACCCATGACCGAAAACATCCTGATCGCACCATCCATCCTTTCCGCCGATTTTGCAAAGCTTGGAGAGGAGGTCCGCGCCATTGACGCGGGTGGATGCGATTGGGTGCATGTCGACGTCATGGACGGCCATTTCGTGCCCAATCTGACGTTTGGCCCCTGCGTCGTCGAGGCCATTCGCCCGCACACGAAGAAAGTGCTCGATGTGCATCTGATGATCAACCCGGCAGCACCGTATATCGAAGCGTTCGCGAAGGCCGGGTCGGATATCATCACCGTGCACGCGGAAGCGGACGAACATCTCGACCGGTCGCTGCAGGTGATCCGGGGGCTGGGCAAGAAGGCCGGCGTGTCGCTCAATCCGTCGACCAGCGAGAGCGCCATCGAATACGTTCTGGACAAGCTCGACCTGATTCTGGTGATGACGGTCAATCCCGGCTTCGGCGGACAGAAATTCATCGAGGCGCAGTGCGACAAGATCGCGCGATTGCGTGAAATGATCGGCGATCGTCCGATAGACCTGGAGGTGGACGGGGGCGTCAATCCGGAAACCGCGCCGATGGTCTCCCACGCGGGTGCCAATGTCCTGGTGGCAGGGTCAGCCGTGTTCAATGACGGAAAGTACGCGGAGAACATCGCTGCGATCCGCAACAGCGCCACATCGGTCCAGTAACGCAACGCCCGCTTCCAAGAATGTCCTGGCCCCGTGCAATTCTGTTCGATCTCGACGGTACGCTCGTCCACAGCGCGCCGGACATCGCCGACTCTCTCAACCTTCTGCTCGATCAGGAGGGAATCGAAGCGTTCGACATCAAGGCGGTCACGCAGATGATCGGTGGCGGTGTACCGCTGCTTATCGAGCGTGCACTGACTGCCCGCGACGAGGCGCGGGACCCGGCGCGCCTGAACGATCTGAGCGCCCGCTTTCTGGCGATCTACGTGCCGCGGGCGGCTGAGAAAACCCGGCTGTTTCCCGGCGTGCGTGACGTGCTGGAACACCATCACAAAAACGACGTCCGCCTCGGTGTTTGCACCAACAAGCCGGAAGCTGTGTCGCGCGACATCCTCGAGACGCTGGATGTGGCGCATCTGTTCGGCGCCGTTGTCGGCGGCGACACACTATCGGTCAAGAAGCCCGATCCGGCGCCGCTCCTGAAGGCTGTCGAGCATCTGGGCAGCAATCCCTCTGACGCCGTGATGATCGGGGACAGTCCCGCAGACGCAGGCGCGGCAAAGGCAGCCGGCATCCCGGTCATTCTGGTCACGTTCGGATACACGCAAACCCCGGTGCAGGAGCTTGAGAGCCACGGCATCATCGACCATTTCTCCGAGCTGAACGGCCTGATGGCGGAGATTCATGACAAGCGTCCGCAATCTTGATTCTGCCGCAGGTCTCCTGTTCTTTCCGGTTCCGGTTATCTGGCAATCCTCGAACTGCCGTTTTGGCAGGCAGGCGCGCGGTCTCACGGGTGACATTCGCCGCGCGGAACAGACGCCACGGCGCAGGAAACGCCTGTATGACCACAAGTTCACTGGCGCAATTGTGATTGTGTCGTTTATTGATTGGCAAGCGCGACGGGCTCACTCTCCGTATGTGCGAATAGTCTGGCCATTCAACCGGTTCGGACAGATGAAAGAGCGCTGTCGCTCATGGATGTAACCTATATCGGTGCGCTGCTGGCCGGCCTCATCAGCTTCCTGTCGCCGTGCGTTCTGCCGCTGGTGCCGCCGTATCTCTGTTTCCTCGGCGGAACCACGTTTGAGCAGTTGAGCGGCGAGGGTGAGGGTGAGGTTGCACAAGGCGTCAACACCAAGGTGGTGATGGCCTCGATGGCCTTTGTGATGGGCTTCACGACCGTGTTCGTGATGCTCGGCGCGACGGCGACGTTCATCGGTCAGCTTGTTGCCGAGAACCTCGACCTTCTGGCGAAGATCGCCGGTGCTGCCATAATCATCGTCGGCCTGCACTTTCTCGGCCTTTTCAAGATCCCGTTTCTGTATCGCGAAGTCCGGCACAATTCGCTTGCTGCGCCCGTGGGCCTCGCCGGGGCCTATCTGGTGGGCATTGCATTCGCGTTCGGCTGGACGCCGTGCATCGGTCCGGTCCTTGCGGCCATCCTCGCGGTCGCGGCCGCCGAGGACACCATCGGACAGGGCATCAGCCTGCTCGCGACCTATTCGCTGGGGCTTGGCATCCCGTTCGTCCTCGCGGCATTTGCCTTCCGCCCGTTCATGGGTTTCCTGCAACGCTTCCGAAAGCACCTCGGCGCAGTCGAGAAGGTCATGGGCGGCATGCTCGTTGTGACCGGCGTGATGTTCCTGACCGGCTCCATGACGGTGATCGCGCTGTGGCTGCTGGAGATGTTTCCCGCGCTCGCGCTGATCGGCTAACCAGGTGCTTGCGGCGCGGTGCGCCGTAGTCGATTATTGTGTCCCATGTCACCTATTGCTCTTACGATTGCCGGCTCCGACAGTTCAGGCGGCGCCGGTATCCAGGCCGATCTGAAGGCGTTTTCGGCACTCGGCGTTTACGGCGCGAGTGTCATCACC
The DNA here is from genome assembly GCA_028280515.1 of Hyphomicrobiales bacterium. GTDB lineage: Bacteria > Pseudomonadota > Alphaproteobacteria > Rhizobiales > Methyloligellaceae > UBA2767. The sequence continues at coordinate 50,832 of JANQLP010000143.1, read as the reverse complement.
GCGCTCACCGCGCAGAACACCCGCGGGGTCGACGATATTCATACAGTGCCCGGCGAGTTCGTTGCGGCGCAATTGGACGCCGTCCTCGGCGATCTCGATGTGAAGGCCGTCAAGATCGGGATGGCGGGCTCGGCGGATTCGGTGCTGGCGATTGCCGAACGGCTGAATGCGCTCAAGAACGTTCCGATCGTGCTGGATCCGGTCATGGTCGCAACGAGCGGTGACCCGCTTCTCGAGGAAAAGGCGGAGGCCATTCTGGGCGACCAACTCATTCCAATCGCCGACATCATCACGCCGAACCTGCTTGAGGCCGCACGGCTTCTCGACGATGCCCCGGCTGACGACGAGGCCGAGATGGCAGATCAGGCCAAGCAGTTGCATACGCGCGGCTGCGGCGCCGTGTTGATCAAGGGCGGACACGGGGGCGGCGCGGAGGCGGTTGATATTCTCTGGGACGGCAAGACCCACACGCGGCTCGCCACACCGCGGATCCAGACCCACAACACGCACGGAACCGGATGTACGCTTGCTTCGGCTATTGCCGCGGGACTGGCAAAGGGCATGCCGCTCGGAACCGCTTGCCAGCAAGCCAAGGACTATCTCAACGAGGCGCTGGCATCGGCGGACCTGCTTGATGTTGGGTCGGGTTCAGGTCCGGTGCATCACTTCCACGATATGTGGGACGACGGCTGAGGTCAGAGGAAAACGACGTTCTGCCGCTGCTCGCCCAATCCGTCCACGCCGAGCGTGACAACGTCGCCATGCTTCAGCCAGGGCTGCGGATCGCGCCCCATGGCGACGCCGGGCGGTGTCCCGGTGGTGAGGATGTCGCCCGGATGAAGCGTCATGAACTTGCTCGTGTAACTCACCAGTTCGGCAACGGAGAAGATCATGGTTTCGGTCGTGCCGGACTGCATCCGCTCGCCGTTCACGTCGAGCCAGATGTCGAGCGACTGCGGATCCGGCACCTCGTCCCGCGTCACCAGCCACGGGCCCACAGGTCCCCAGGTGTCGTGGCTTTTTCCCTTCGACCAGTCGCCCGTACCGTCGAACTGGTAGGAGCGCTCTGAAACGTCGTTGCAGACGGCATATCCCGCCACATGATCGAGCGCGTCGCTCTCGCTCACGCGGGTGGCTTTCGTTCCGATGATGATGGCCAGTTCCGCCTCCCAGTCGGCCTTGTAGGCGCCCGGGGGAAACACAATGTCGTCATGCGGTCCGGAGAGCGACGAGACCGCCTTGGTGAACAGGATCGGCTCGTGCGGGATCGGCAGTCCGGCCTCCTTCGCGTGGTCCGTAAAGTTCAGCCCGATGCCGATGAACTTCTGCACCCCCGCAACCGGATGGCCGAGGCGCGGATTCCCTTTGATTGCAGGCAGATCCGAGGCATTGATCCTGGCGATCTTCGCGAGCCCGGTATCGCTCAGCGTGTCGCCTGAAATGTCGTCGACGTGACCGGACAGATCACGGATTTCGCCGTCCGGCCCGAGCAGGCCGGGTTTCTCGGAACCCGCCGGTCCATACCGCAAGAGCTTCATACTTGTTCCCTTTTTGCGTGTTTTTTTGCATGATGCGCGCCCGAGGGACGAGCCGCAACGTCGCGGTTCCGATTCGCAGGGGAAAACACTCTATTCAGATTGCGGGCAGTTTCGGCCGCGTCACCAGATGAATCGCTCATGAACTCACTTGGCTTCGGACTTGAACGAATGGGGCTCCCAGCCGTTCGGTGGCCGTTGCCGGTTCTGGCGCTGCTGGCCGCGTTTTCCGTGTTCTGTGCGTTCGGCATTCCTTACCTCAAGACCAACCACACGCTCTCCGAACTGTTTCACTCCGACTCCATCGAGTTCGACAACTACAAGAAGATGAGCGAGCAGTTTCCGACCAGCGAGTTCGACGTGCTGGTGGTCATCGAATCCGACAACCTCATGAACCCGGACACGCTGGAGCACGTCCGCTCGCTGCACCTCGACATGCAACTGGCGGAGACCGTCGAGGGCATCCTCTCGATCTTCTCGATGCGCGAGGCACCGGACGAAACGGGCTATCCGCCGCCGCTCCTGCCAACGGAGCTCCCGCGTGGCGAGGAGTTCGACAAGCTGGCGAAACGCGTGGTCGACCATCCGCTGATCGGCGGGAAGCTGTTGTCGAGGCCTGACGGAGGCAGCCAGCTGACATTGCTGATCCTCTCGCTGAACCAGGAGAAGGTCTGGAAAAAGGGACTTGTGGAATCGATCGGCGAGATCGAACAGATCTCCAGGGAGGTGCTGGAGCCGGAGGGGCTGCGGGTGCAGCTCACCGGCGCGCCTGTCATGCAGCTTGAGATCCGTCAGGCGATCAGCCGCGACCGTCTGATCTACAACGGCACCGGTTTTCTTGTCGGCATGATGATCTGTTTCGCCTTCTTCCGGCGCGTCAAGCTGGTGTTCATCACGTCGCTCTGCCCGGCTATCGCCGTTCTCTGGGCCATGGGTCTGCTTGGCTGGACAGGCCTGCAGCTCAATACGTTCATCAACGTCATCCCGCCGCTTGTGATGGTCATTGCCTTCACCGACGCCATGCACATGGTGTTCTCCATTCGCCGCCGGCTCGGGCAGGGCGATGACCGGTTCGCGGCAGTGCGACACGCGATTCTCACCGTCGGTCCGGCGTGTGTCCTGACATCGATCACCACATCGATCGCGTTCATGTCGCTGGTGCTCACCGATTCCGTCATGATCCGGACCTTCGGCATCGCCGCGGCGCTGGCGACGCTTCTGGCTTTCGTGACCGTGATCGTTCTTTTGCCGATCCTCGTCATTCTCCTGTTCCGCGACGAGAAGGAGTTCATGCGCACGGAAGGTTCCAAGAACCAGGCCATCGCCTGGCTGGAAAGGATCTGCACGAATTTCGCCGGATGGATGAAGCACCGCTACAACGCGCTTGCGATGATCGGCCTCGCCAGCGTGTTTGTTTTCACCGCGTTGCACCTGCAACTCGAACCGCGCTACCGGCTGAGCGATCAGGTCCCCGACACCAAACAGTCGATCGCCACCACGGAGCGGCTGGACGCCAAGCTCACCGGCGCGCACCCCGTGCACATCATGCTGGAGTGGCCTGAAGGAAAGAAGGTCACAGACGAAGGGATCGTGGATGCTGTCGCCGAGGCCCACGACCTGATCGAACGTCAGGCCGGCGTCGGCAACGTCTGGTCCGTCGAGACGTTACGGCAATGGCTGGTCAATGCCGGCGAGATGGGGCCCGGTGTCCTTGAGGACTACATCAAGCGCATGCCGGAGCACGTGACAGAGCGCTTCATCTCCAAGGACGAATCCGCGGCACTGGTAACCGGGCGGTTACCCAACCTCGACGCGGAGGACACCGTGCCGGTACTCCAGAAGCTCGACGCCAGCCTTTCAGACTTGCGGGCGCAGTATCCGGAGGTGACGTTCACCGTAACGGGCCTGTCCGCCGTTTCGGCGCTGCGAAGCTCTGAGATGATCCGTCAGCTCAATCGCGGCCTGATCGCCGCTATCGTGGTGGTGATTCTGGTCATCGGCATCGCGTTCCGGTCCTTCAAGGTCATGCTGCTGTCGATCTTCCCGAACCTGTTCCCCATCGTCACCGCCGGCGCAGTGCTCTATCTCATCGGTGGCGGGCTCGAATATGCCAGTGTCATCGCCCTGACGGTGGCGTTCGGCATTGCCGTCGACGACACCATACATTTCCTCAACCGGCTGCATCTGGAGACGTCGCGATCGCCCAATCTGGTCGATGGCGTCACCGAGACCATAGCGCGCATCGGTCCGGTTCTGTTGCTGACCACCATTGTCCTGATCGTCGGGCTGTCGGCGACCGTGCTGTCGGATCTGCCGTCCATGCGGCTGTTTGGGCAGCTGTTCATGACGACGCTCACGGCCGCCATCCTGGGCGACATTCTGATCCTGCCGGCAATCGTGCTGGCGGCGCAGAAATTCGGCCTTGTAAGAGCATCCCGCAAGGCCGTTCGATAGGGTCCATGGTCAAACTTGCTGAAAACCTTGCACGGCTGGGCGATGAAAACGCCTTCGCCGTCCTCGCCAGGGCTGCCGACCTCGCCGCACAAGGGCGCGACATCATCAATCTCGGCATTGGCCAGCCGGACTTTCCCACGCCGCCGCACATCGTCGAGGCGGCGATCAAGGCCCTGCGCGACGGTCATCACGGTTACACGCCTGCGACCGGCATTCCGCCGTTGCGCGAGGCCGTGGCCGCCGACATTCATCGCCGTCTCGGGGTAGAGGTCGACCCGGGGCACGTCGTGGTCATGCCAGGCGGCAAGCCGACCATGTTCTTCGCCATCACGATGTTCGCCGCGCCGGGCGCGGAAATCATCTGTCCGGACCCCGGGTTCCCGATCTACCGCTCGGTCATCGATTATTCGGAGGCGACGGCGGTTCCGCTGCCGATCCGCGAGGAAAACGGCTTCGGGTTTTCCGCCGAAGAACTGCTCGAACGCGTGACGCCGGCAACGCGGCTGATCATTCTCAACTCGCCGGCAAACCCGACAGGTGGCGTGACCCCGGCGGAGGAAATCGACAAGCTGGTCGACGGCCTGGAGCGCTGGCCCGATGTCGCCATCCTGTCAGATGAGATCTACGGTCAGATGACGTATGACGGGTTGCCGCACAAGAGCCTGCTGACTTACGAGGCTCTGCGCGACCGTGTCATTCTGCTGGATGGCTGGAGCAAGACCTACGCCATGACCGGCTGGAGGCTGGGCTATGGCGTGTGGCCGGAAGCCCTGGTCGACCATATCCGGCGTCTGGCGGTCAATTGCCACTCCTGCGTCAATGCCGCCAGCCAATGGGCGGGAATTGCGGCGCTCGAAGGGCCGCAGGAGTGCGTAAGAGAAATGGTGACGGCGTTCGATGAGCGGCGCGCCTTCGTCGCCGAACGCATGAGCAGTGTCGCGGGCGTACGCTGCGCGGTGCCGAAAGGCGCTTTCTACGCCTTTCCGAACATCACCGGCACCGGATGGGACGAACGTGCGCTTGCGTCCACGCTTCTTGAGGATGCGGGTGTGGCGACCATCGCCGGCACGGATTTCGGCGAGTACGGGGCGGGGTTCATCCGTATCTCGTGTGCCAACAGCCTCGATAACATCTCCGCGGCGATTGACCGGATAGAATCGTTTCTGGCCGAGCGTGAGCCGCAACGCGCAGCCTGACCGATGCCGTCGAGGCAGAGGCCGCCGTGGAAGCGTTGCACAACTGCCACAGCAAGATGAAAAACGACAAAAGCCCAATTCACCCAACAACGGGTGTTTCGCAGGCCAGGCAGGCGAGTTTACACAGATCAAGGTGAGATTTCAGTACAGTTTTTTTCTCATATATATTTGTTTTTAAAGGAAAAAAAGGGGATGTGGCCAGCTCGTGCGAGGAGCGAGAACCGAGCGTGCATGGGCGCATCAGGCGCTGTTGCAGCAACGTCACACATCCCCGCAGAGTGATTTCGGCCTGTTGAATTGGTGCGGCAGCTTTGGAATAAAGGGGTCACGGTTTAACTGGCGCTTCAGACAAACACTCCGTCGAAATCGACGCGGCGCCACCGAAAGGTCAATTGGGGGGGCGAGCCCAAACCCCGGCTTAACAGACAGGGTCCAGGCTCGTTACATGCAGGGAATCGGTCCGGTAACCCCGGACCGATTTCTTTTTGGGAAATCCAAAATAGGTTTCTCCACCACGTCGGTAAAGGGCGCGAAGTGCTGCTTCCTGCCGCAGGCATGACGTGGCCGTGAACCCGCTTCTGTATTAAGGGGACAGTTTACTTAATTCGGCCCTACATCGTGAACAACTGCACCAGTCGGATCGGAATTAAGTAAACTGTCCCCTTAATACCCCTTAATACGCCCGTCGCCTGCCGTGTTAGAACGACCCGTGAAAGGCCCCACCGTCGATCAGGAGGTTCTGACCGGTGATGTAGCCCGCATGGACGCTGCACAGAAACGCGCAGGCCTTGCCGAATTCATCCGGATATCCGAACCGCCCGGTCGGAATCTCCGCCATGCGTTCGGCGGAAAACTCGTCCAGCGGCTTGCCCAGCATCGAGGCCGTCGCCTCGAGCCCCGAGCGCAACCGGTCCGTGTCGAACGCGCCGGGGAGGATGTGATTCATCGTGACGTTGCTGGCGGCAACCTGGCGGGCGACGCCCGACAGAAATGCGGTCAGCCCGGCGCGGGCGCCGGAAGAGAGGTCAAGGCCTGTGAGGGGGCGTTTGACGGAGGCCGACGTGATGTTGACGATCCGGCCGAACTTGCGCTCGACCATCGGGTCGATCACCGCCTGGATCAGCTCGATCGGCGTCACCATGTTCATGACGACGCCGTCGACCATCGCGTCGCGGGTCAGCTCCTTGTAGTCCTTTCGCGGCGGGCCGCCATTATTGTTCACCAGAATGTCGGGCTCGGGGGCGGCCGCGAGGAGCGCGCGTTGACCCTCCGCGGTCGAGACATCGGCCGCAACCGGTGTGATTTCGACGTCCGTGTCGGCGGCAATGTCATCGGCCGTCGCAGCAAGCGTCGCTTCGTCTCGGCCGTTGATGATGACGTTGACGCCGGCCTGGGCCAGTGAGTGTGCGCACGCCTTTCCCAGGCCCCGGCTCGAGGCGCAAACGATCGCCGTGCGTCCGGCAATTCCTAAGTCCATGGGGTTTCTCCCTCGGTTCGCGTTGATTGTTGTGAGATGAGAGTGGGACAGACCGCCAATCTAGAGCCTATTCGGCTAAATCCGAGTCAATTCTGTTTCTCCATTGGCGTGTGCGATCCGCCGAAACGGTCGCGGCGCGCACCTGCCGCAAGATCGGCGGTTTTCTCCTGCAGGCTGGACTTCGTGCGTCAAGGCGAAAAAGATCCGGGGCAAAAAAAAAGACCCGGGCTAAATCCGGGTCTTTCAGCTTAATCAAGCGCTGCGTGGGGGGGGAAGCGCTTGGGGGAACTCTTTGGTCCCCCTTGATTTGGGGTCACCAAACATGATTTCAAGTGTGTTAATGAAATTTTTCGAGAAAAAATCCGGAAAAATCCATGCAAACTCAAAAAGTGCCAACATTTGAAGATGTTAGCTCCGCTCTGAAGCGGTTGTCGGGGACCGCGATTGAAACGCCATTGCTCGAATCCGCGATCCTGAACGAGCGGACCGGGGCCCGTGTGCTGATAAAGCCGGAAAACCTACAGCGTATGGGGGCGTTCAAGTTTCGTGGCGCCTACAACGCGGTCTCGAGACTCTCGCGGGACGAGTGGCCGGGCGGCGTCACCGCGTGTTCATCCGGCAACCATGCCGGAGGAATGGCGGAGGCGGCACGGCTCTGCAACATGCCGGCGACGATCGTCATGCCCGAGGACGCGCCGGAGATCAAACTGTCGCGGACCCGCGCGGCGGGTGCCGAAGTGGTGACGTACGACCGGCACACCGAAGATCGCGAGAAGATCGCTGCTGAAATCTCCAGTACGCGCGGCGCGTGCTTCATATCGCCATACGATCACCCGCATATCATCGCCGGGCAGGGAACCTCGGGCCTTGAACTCATGCGGCAGGCGGAAGCGCGGGGCCTGCGTCCGGACTGCCTGCTGGCGCCGTGCGGAGGCGGCGGGCTGATCGCCGGGCTGGCGCTCGCGGCCAAGCATCTGCAGCCGGATATCGAGGTTTACGCGGTTGAGCCGCGGGGATTCGACGATCACGCACGCTCGCTCGCTTCAGGTAACCGCGAGCGCAACGAAAAAGTCTCCGGCTCCATCTGCGACGCGCTCCTGGCGCCTATGCCGGGCGCACTGACCTTTCAGATCAATTCGACCCTGTTGTCGGGTGCACTCGATGTGAGCGACGACGAAGTTCGCGATGCCATCCGATTTGCGTTCAAGGAACTCAAGCTCGTTCTGGAGCCGGGTGGAGCGGCTGCGCTGGCGGCCCTGCTGAGCGGCCGCATCCCGACGCAGGACAGGATCATCGCCCTGGTCCTGTCGGGCGGCAATGTCGATGGCGATCAGTTTGCGGAAATCCTTGCCGCAGCCTAGGGCACACACGACCGGATTCAGGTCGGCTTTTTGCCGATTCGACTGAAGAGGCCTTAGCTGAACAGCGCGGTCTTCTGAACGTCGTTGAGTTCATCGACCTTCAGGTCCTCAGGCTCGGAAAAGTCCGACGCATTGACTTCACCGGCAAGTGCGTGGCCCGCTGCTTCCATGACCTGACCGGACGCCGGCACATCTGTCTGAGATGCCGGAGCGGTGCTCTCGGGCGCGCCATCGTCCACCTGAACGGCGACTGCAAAGTCCTCCGCCTGCATATCCTCAACCGGTGCCGTTTCGCTGCAGTCCACAACGATTTCCGTACCGGTTGGTTCGTCCGCGTGGCTCCCGCTGAGCATCTGATCCACTTCGCCCTGATCCACGCCCTGATCGCCCAGCGCCGGACCGTTCAGCAGGTGCGCGTCGGGCCGTTCGTCCTCGCCCAGCGCGCGGTCCTGGACCGCAATGTCGTCAAGACCCCAGATGTCGATCATGGAGTTCACGCGTTTTTCCAGAAAACGCAACGTCTTGACCACCTTTCCGGTGCGCTGGCCCGTCAGGTCCTGAAAGGAACACGCCGTATAGATGTCCGTAGCCCGGGCATCGAGGCGGTCGCAGGCCTCGTCATCGGTACCTTTCTCGCGCAGCACCCAGGCAAGTTCCTGAACGTCTTCGGCCGCCTCGAGAATGTCCGACGTCGCCTTTTCGGTCGACTGGACAATCGCATCCAGCTCTTCGGTGGCGGACGTGAATTTGGAATCGTCTTGCTCGGACGTGCCCATCGCCGAGATTTCCCTGCGGGTTCGGGAAATCGCTTCCGCCATTTCGATCAGATCGCTCCGGATCGCGGCGTCAGGCCTCTCGGCATTCGGTTTGAGAACCGTTGCTTCCAGTTTGCTGATCGCGTCCAGAAGCATGTTCGTGTCCGCACTGCGGTTCCGCTTGGAATACTCCGCCAGAAACCACCGGCCCCGGACTGTTTCTAGCAAAGCGGCCTCAATCGCTTCATAGTCCGCGGCGCGTAAAGGCGAAGGTGCGTTGGAATTCTTCATGAAAGCGGTCCGGCGCAGTGATTCTGGTTCAAAAGAACAGCCGAAGTGTATGTGATTCGGGTCCTCGCCGGTGATTATTGGGGGAATATGTTAGGGAATCGTATAGCCGTATGATGAATAAAGCGTCCGCCAGACAGGGGCTTGACGGTTGGCTTTCGGGCTTCACCATGCGGGTGTCGCTGTTCTACGGCGCGGTTTTCCTCCTGATCGGGTTCCACCTGCCGTACTTCCCCGTCTGGCTGGAGTGGCGCGGACTTTCGCCCGGCGAGATCGGCATCGTTCTCGCCGCGCCCATGGTCGTTCGTGTGGTTTCCACCCCGGTCATCTCGTTTGCAGCCGACCGCATGGGAGACAGGCGTCTCGCCATCATCCTTCTGTCCTGGGGAACGCTGGTGGGATATCTGTTGTTCACCGCCGCCCACGGATTTCTGGCGGTTCTGGCGGTGGCCGTTCTGGCGGCAATCGCCTGGACCAGCATCATGCCCGTGACTGAAGCAGTGGCGATGGACGGTGTGCGCCGCGAGGGCCATGACTACGGCCGCATGCGGCTCTGGGGTTCGTTGACTTTCATTGCGGCAAGCTTCGGCGGTGGTCTCGCGCTGCAGTGGTGGGGCGCGCCCTCCATGCTCTGGCTCATGATCACCGCCACCGTCTGCATTCTCGCAAGCGCGTATGTCTTGCCGCGGCCCCAGGGCAGGGGGCGTCTCCGTAAGGCGACCGCATTTCCACCGCTGCGGGTCCAGACCGCCCTTGCCCTGGTACGTTCACCGCTCTTCCTCCTGTTCCTGTTGGCCGCGGGGCTGGTTCAGGGGTCCCACGGCATTTACTACGCCTTCGGAACAATCAATTGGCAGGCGCAAGGCATCTCCGCGACGGTCATCGGCGCGTTGTGGACGACGGGCGTTGTCGCGGAAGTCCTTCTCTTCATGGTGTCCGGGCGCGCGGTCCGCAGGTTCAGCGCCGTCAATCTGATCTGCCTCGCGGCTCTGGCGGCGGTTGTGCGTTGGGCAATCACGGCGTTCTCACCGCCATTGTGGCTGTTGTTCATCGTCCAGGCGCTGCACGGCCTCACATTCGGTGCGGCGCATCTGGGGGCCGTCCATTTCATCACCGACGCCACCCCGCCCGAGGCGGCCGGTACGGCGCAGGGCGTGTATGCGTCGCTCGCAATCGGCATCGCCATGGGGGCGGCGCTGCTTGCTTCGGGCCCTCTCTACGCCGCGTTCGGGGCGTCCGCCTATCTCGTGATGTCGGGCGTCGGCGGCGTCGCGCTCATTGCCGCGCTGGTTCTCGCACGCCTGTGGCATGGCGAGAAACTCGTGACTTCGGAGTGAGCGGAGGCCTTCCCTTGAACACAGGTTTCCGGCAAAAACGGCGGATGTTAGAGTGCTGGAAAACTGACTGTGGCGCGACGGGCAAACTGAAATGCTGAAACGAGATCAAGGCGTTATGCTGCCGACCCAGGTCGCGGCTCCCGGCTACAAGGTGGAGCTGCGCGGCACGGCCTTTTGTCTGGTGGCGACCGGGTCGTGGACGGTCCGCGAGGCGACGGCGCTCGATACCGGCCTTCAGCGTTTGAACGTCCCCATTCCACCGACGCCCGATTTCACCGGCCAGGTGGATATCTCCGGCATCGATCAGCTCGATACGGCCGGCGCGTGGCTTCTGCAGCGCACCGTGCGGCTCTGGGAGGAACACGGACTGAAAACGCACTTCGTCGGCGCGACGGAGAGTTTCGAGATCCTGCTGGATGAGGTTCGTGCGCGCGGCGATGACCAGCGCATGGAAACGGGTTCGGGGAGCTTTCTTTCGAACATGGCCGGCGACTGGTCGAAGGCGATGGCCTCGGTTGCGAACGATGCTGTCCTGATCACCAGCTTTCTCGGTCACCTCATCGTCACGCTTGGGCGCATGATCGCGCAGCCGTGGCGGTTTCGCCCCCACTCGTTCATCCACCATATCGACCATGCGGGCTTCCGCGCGGTGCCGATCATCGCCCTCATCTGCCTGCTCATTGGCGCCGTGGTGATGCAGCAGGGCGTGGTTCAGTTGCAGCGTTTCGGCGCGGAGACGTTTGCGGTCAACATGGTCGGCATTCTCTCCTTGCGTGAGGTCGGCGTCTTGCTCACGGCCATCATGGTCGCGGGCCGCTCCGGGTCGGCGTTCACGGCCGAAATCGGGTCGATGAAGATGCGCGAGGAGATCGACGCCATGCGGACCCTCGGCATCGATCCGATGGAAACGCTGGTGGCACCGCGCGTCCTCGCCCTGATCGTCGTGCTGCCCTTGCTGACCTTCATCGGCAACATGATGTGCCTGATAGGCGGGGGCATCATGGCTAGAATGATGCTCGGGCTTGATGCCGCGACCTATATCGACGCTTTGCACGCGACCGTGGACATGCGCCACTTCATGGCCGGCATGGTCAAGGCGCCGTTTGCGGCGCTGATCATTGGGCTGGTGGGGTGTCTTGAAGGCCTCAAGGTCTCGGGAAGCGCGGAGTCGCTCGGGTTCCATGTCACAAGTGCGGTCGTCAAGGCGATCTTTCTGGTCATTGTCTTCGATGCCTTGTTCGCCATGTTCCTGTCAGCGATTGGAGTGTGAAGATGGCGTCGAACGTCGCGGTGCGTGACCAGGACATGCCGATCATTTCCGTGCGCGGGTTGGCCAAGAGGTTCGGCACGCAGCAGATATGGGACAATCTCAATCTCGATGTCCGGCGCGGTGAGATTATCGGGATCGTCGGCGGCTCGGGGCAGGGCAAATCGGTTTTGCTGCGGGTCATCACCGGGCTTGTGACACCGGATGCCGGTTCCATCAGCGTTTTCGGGCGCGATACGAGCGACCTGAGCCGCGCGGAAAAGGTCGACATGGAGTCGCGGTGGGGTGTGCTGTTTCAGGACGGCGCGCTGTTTTCCTCGCTCACGGTCCTGCAGAACATCCAGGTGCCCATGCGCGAACACCTTGAATTGCCGCAGACCATCATGGATGACCTGGCCTACCTGAAGCTCGCGATGGTGGGCCTGCCGTCCGACGCGGCGCACAAATTTCCCTCCGAGCTGTCCGGCGGTATGCGCAAGCGTGCCGGACTGGCGCGGGCATTGTCGCTCGATCCGGAGATCGTGTTTCTCGATGAGCCGACCGCCGGGCTCGATCCCATCGGTGCGTCCGCGTTCGATCAGCTGATCAAAAAATTGCAGCAGACGTTGGGCCTCACGGTCTATATGGTGACCCACGACCTCGACACCATCTTTACCGTATGCGATCGGGTGGCGGTGCTGGCAGACAAGAAGATCGTGAGAACAGGGACGCCGGAAGAGCTGCGCGCACAGCCGATGCATCCCTGGATTGAGGAGTACTTCTGCGGCGAGCGCGCGCGCGCGGCGCTCACCTAGCGACGGACGGCCTGATGGAAACCAAAGCCAATTATCTGGTGATCGGTGCCTTTGTCCTGGCGGTGCTCGCTGCCGGATTCGGTTTCGTCTACTGGATGCAGAGCTTCGGCTCGGGCGGGGAAAAACGATACCAGATCGTCTTTGAAGGGGGCGTCAGCGGCATCTCGACGGCCAGCAATGTTCTGTTTAACGGCATCCGCGTCGGCAAGGTGCAGGGCATGTCGCTCGATCCCGTAGACTCCCGCCTCGTGCGTGTGCTGGTCAGCGTCGACGGCGCCACGCCGGTGCGGACGAACTCGCGGGCGCGGATCGAATCACAGGGCCTGACAGGCGGTTCGGCCATCCAGCTCACCGCGGGCACGCCCGATTCGCCGCTGCTGGTCGCTGGCAAGGATGATGAAATCCCCCTGATCAGGGCCGACCGGGCGAGCACCCAGTCCCTGTTCGACGCCGCGCCGGAGGTCATGAGCAACGCCAACGCACTGCTGGTGCGCCTGAACGATGTGGTCGCCGACAATCAGGATTCCATCCGCAATACGATCACCAATGTCGAATCATTTACCAACATGCTTGATCAGCGTAAGGACGATATCGACACGGTTATCCGCGATGCGCGCGAATTGACGGCGCAGATCCGCCGTGTTGCGGACAAGATCGAGAAATCGGTGGATAACATCTCCAAACACCTGACCGACGATGGTCAGTCGTTCCTCGCGCAAGCGCAGGAAGCGGCGCAGTCTTTCAGGGCTTTGGCGGAAAAACTGGACAAAGCCTACGGTGACAGCGCCGACGGACTGACCCGATTTGCCAAGGATGGTCTGAAGGAATTCGAGCTGTTTATGCGCGACGGACGGCGCGCGGCACGCTCCCTGGACCGTGTGTTGGAGCAAATCGAGCGAAATCCGCAAAGTTTTTTGTTTGGAGGATCGAGCGTCCCGGAATACAATCCTGCGCAGTAGGGGGTCTGCCGGTTTTCCGAAAAATCGGTCCAGATACAATTTCGATGGGGGACAAGTGGTCATATGCGGCCGCGTAATCTCATAACTGCAACGACGCTGGCGCTGTCGGGTGTGCTGCTCGGCGGTTGTCTCGGCAATGGCGCAGCGCCGCCTGCCACCTACGATCTGACCGCGCCGCGTGTGATGACGCTGACCGCGCCGCGTGCGGCGAAGTTCCAGCTCGTTGTCAATGAGCCCTCCGCAATCCGATCGCTCGAGACAGACCGCATCATGGTCAAGAGCGGTCCGCGCGTCGCCTACTACAAGGGCGCGGCCTGGTCCGACCGGCTGCCGCGGCTGATGCAGGCGCGGATGGTCGAAGCCTTCCAGAACGCCGGCCTTGTCAGCGCCGTCGGATCGCGCGCCGACCGTCTCGACGCGGATTACGAGCTTTCCACGCAGGTGCAGTCGTTCCAGGTCGAAGTCAATCAGGGGCAGGCCGAAGCCCATGCCAGCCTGTACGTGAAGGTCATCGATGGCGACAATGGCCGGATGGTCGCGTCACGCGGCTTCGAATCGCGGATCGCCACCAGCCCGAAGGACGTCGATCAGATGGTTGTCTCGCTTAACCAGGCGTTCGAGAACGTTGTCCACAAGGTCGTTCCCTGGGTCGCCAAGAACAGGCGTTAGAGACCGGCGCCCGGGCTCACTCACCACTTTTCAAGATCATAAATTGGTCGAACAGGATCGCCGTCGGTCAGCATGTGAGGCCACGTGGGAACACGCCTCGCCGCTGCATGCGCCAACCTCACCATGCCCGTGTGTCGAGCGTGGATGAGCCGTCTTACTGCAGGCGGCCGCTCGCGTGCGCCAGCATGAGATAGACCCGGCCCGTTTCCGACACGAGATAGTTGTCGATGGCCTGGCCGTTCTGGCCCTTGCGTTCCGCGTCCGACAGGAGGCGCTCGAAGTCTCCGATATACCGGTCGACGGTGGCACGGAACGTTGCGTCGCGCTGATAGCGCGTCGCGATCTCGTCGAATGTCGCCTGGCCCTGGCTGGTGTAAAGCTGACGGTTGAAGATATCGCGCTCTCCGCGGCGGAACCGCTGCCACACCGCGCTGGCCGTGTTCTGGTCGATGGCGCTCGCAATATCGTTCAGGCGCAACTCGATACCGGACGCGGCGGGCGCGTCGTACGGTGCCGCGCCTGATTGCGGGGGCGTGGGAGGCGTGGCGATGTCCGGGCCGGAAGCGCGGGCCAGAAGGTCGCCCACCGACCAGCGGTCATCCTGCGCCGCGGACGGCGGGGTGCGCATGGTTACGCCAAGCCCCGATGTTGTGCCGCGCGGCGCTTCGGGCGGGCTCTGTTGCGCGGGCGGCTGTGGTGGCGTGGTAGCGGCGCTGCCAAGCTGACTGGCGAGGTCGGCCGTAACAGATGAAATGTTCTCGGAGGATTCTGCCGGGCCGGAGGAGGGGGCGTTGCCGTATCCGGCGGCGGGCGGCAGAGCCGGCTGTGTGGTCTGAGCCGGAGGCGAGGCCGGCGGTGCGGCGCTGCCCGCACCGGTTGAGAGGGCCGACAGGGTGCCGAGGGCCTTGAGCTGATCGGAAACGGCCTTGCGGACCGCTTCCTGACTCTGAAGCGTTGCTTCGGGCAGACCCTGCATGCGCCGTGTGAGTTCCTGGCGCGTTTCCTCGATTTCGCCCGCGGTCGAACTCGCGGTTTGCCGGATTTCGCGCGTCGTCTCGCCGAAGCGCGATGTCAGCGTACCAAGCTGGTCGGCCACTTCGCTGGTTATGGACTGGAAACCGCCGGTGAGTTCGGCCACCGCCTGCTCGGTGTGCTGGCGGGCCGAACTGCGCAAACGCTCGATTTCCTTGATGGTGGAATCGGCTTGCGCGGTTGTTTCGTGTGCAAGTGAAGCCGTGATCTGTTTTGCCCGTTCTTCAACCTGCACGAGCGATCCCTCGATGATGCCTGAATAGGACCGCATCATCTGGTCCAGCGCCTGAGCCTTGGTGCTAACGGTGTCCAGAAGGCTGGCGATCTCGGCATGACGGCGTTCGAGAATGGAGTCGATTTGCGCATTCGACGAATCGAGCGCCTGTGAGGCCGACATGATCGCCTGCCCCTGGGTCTCGAAGCGCTCGGTGAGGCTGTGAACCTGGTTGAGCAGTTTGCCGGACACGCTGCGCAATCCCTCCATCTGCGCCGTCATGTTCGTATTGGATTGCTCCGACTGCTGCGACATGTATTCGGTCGTCTTGCGGATTGCGTCCGTTCCCTCCGCGAACACCTGACTGATGGTCATGCTGTTCTTCGTCATGGTGCTTTCGATGGCCTTGGCCTGGCCCTGAATGGTGCCTTCGATGGCCTTGGCCTGCTCATTCATGGACGAGGCGAGGGATGCGGCCTGTTCCGAGACGCTGCTTTCGATGGAGCGTGCCTGCTGCGAGACGCTGCTCTCGATGGCGCGCGCCTGGCTCTGGACCGTATCCTCGATGGCCTTGGCCTGGTTCTGGACCGCGGACTGAAGCTTGCCGACGGTGCCCTCGATGGCCTTCGTCTGGTTGGTGACCATCGCGTCGATGGATGCGGCCTGGTTCTGAACCGAGGACTGAAGCTTGCCGACGGTGCCTGCGATCGCCTTCGACTGGTTAGTGACCGTCGCGTCGATCGATGCGGCCTGTTCCTGAACCGCCGACTGAAGCTTGCCGACGGTGCCCGCGATGGCCTTAGACTGGTTGGTGACCGTCGCGTCGATCGATGCGACCTGTTCCTGAGCCGCGGACTGAAGCTTGCCGACGGTGCCTTCAATTGCTTTCGCCTGATTGGTGACCATGGATTCAAGCGACTTGGTTTGCTGCTGCACCGTGGTGTCGAGCGCCTTGATGCGATCTGCGAGCGTGGCCTTGAGCTCTTCGGTGCGGTTTTTGAGTGTTCCGTCGAGCTGCGTCGTCCGCTCCGCCAGTGCCGCCTCGAGTGCGGTGAAGTTCTTGCTGGCGCCGGAGATGATGTTGCTGAGGCGCTTCTGTTCTCCGTCCAGCCGGTCGAGAAGTCCGGGTATGTCCTGCACCAGCTGATTGCCGATCGCGGAAAGCGAATTGACCAGTTGGTTCGATTTCACGTCGACGACGTCGGTCACCTTCTTGGTCGCGGCGTGGAGGGCGGCGGACACGTTGGTGCCGGCGTTGTCGAGCATCTTGGTGACGCTCTCGCCCTGATTGCTCAACTGCTGGGTGAGGACCGACCCGCGCTCCGCGAGCTTGTTGTCCACGGCCGTACCGGCGGCGCTGATGGCCTCGGTGATCTTGCTGCCGCGGGCGCTCAGGGAGTTCGCGAGCGTCGAGGTGGCGCTGGCAAGCGATTTCGTCGCCTGGTCGCCGGCTTCGGCGACATCCTTGGAGACCTGGGTCCCGACACCGCGCAACGTCTCCATCACGCGCTCGCTGTTGTTGGAGAGCGCGTCGCGTTCGCTGGCAAGCTCATCGATCAGTCCGCGGATGCGCAGCTCGTTTTCGCTGTATGAACGTTCCAGGGCGGCGACCTCGTTATGGACGAGGGCCTCCAGTTCGCCGGCGCGGCCAAGCGCGCGCGAAATCGCATCGTTCATCGCCGCGACCTGGCGGCGGATCGTCTGCCCGAGCGACGCAACCGATTGCGCCGCCATCTTGTCAGGTTCGGCAAGGCGAACGGCGACTTCCGTCATGGCCGATGCCATGAGGCGCAACTCCTGGGCCCGCCAGATCAGCAGTGCGAGGAACCAGAAAAGCGCCACCGGAACGAACAGGGTGGCGCCAAGTGTCAGCGCCGCCGGATCACGCAGCATGTCGCCACCGGTGGAAAGTCCCGAAAGGCGCTCGTTGAAAAGGAACAGGGCTGCGCCGAGACACAGGAATACCCAGGCGATCGAGGCGCCGAACGCAACATAGAACGGGGTACGCGAGGGACGCTGCTGCAGAGCGTAGATCAGGCCGCCGATCGAGGGGAGGTCGTCGTTTGCCGCAATCCGCTCGCGCGCGGGGGCCGCTGCACGGCGCTGTGGCTCGAAGTCAGGCCCGGTCTTCTTGGCCTCGTCGCCTTGCGGCTTGTCCTTTGGCGCGGCGGACGCCAACGTGTCCGCCAGCTTCTCGGTAAGCTTGTCGGTCTGGCTGGTGGTCTTGTCACCCGCCTTACTGCCGGTTTTGCCGGACGTCTTGTCCGGCTCTTTCTTGGAGGCAGCTTGTTTGGAGTCGGTTTGTCTCGCGACGGGCTTCTTCTCGTCGCGTTTCGCGGCCGTGCTTTTCGCTTCAACCGCCGGCTTTTTCTGTTCCTGCGCCATACCCAAATATCCCCGGGTCACCCACCGCAATCACCATAGCACTTGCGTGTCCATCCCCCTGAAGGGATTACGCGCCCCCGTACCGGCGAACCCATTCTTTCTGCATCGCGCGCAGATTTCACTCTTACGCATTATTCAAACGCGCACCGACCTTGCACCCCTGAAAGGAACCAGCCCGCCCGCATTTGATATTTGTTCACCATACCTAGTACGGATTTGAGGCCAAAGAAAGGTGGTTTTTGCAACGTCGTCGCGAGATTTTGGATCAGTTCACGCAATATAAGCATTTGAAATAATTATATTAAATATGCCTGTTTACCATGACTGGCTACAGTTGCGCCTTGTGTGCGCGAAGGCAGATACGCGGTCCGTTTTGTAAGACTTAACCGCATCTTATGAGGGCGTCGCTAGGGTGTTTGCGCGAAGACCGGCGGCGTGGCTGAAAGGCCGCACGTTCGATGGCACAGATCAGGCGCACGCAGACGGCGCATATATCCTGCCGAAGGGGATGTGGAGTCATGGGTTTTTACGAAAAGCGTACCGAGGGTGCGTCGCCTGAAGCAGCCGCCGCAAGTCCGGGCGTTGCGATCGATCTTGAGCATCTGCAGCGATATACGCTCGGCAACCGGTCGTTGCAGGAAGAAGTCCTGGCGTTGTTTCGCAGCCAGTCGGAGCTCTACCTGCAGCAACTGAGGGACGCGTCTGACCAAAAGGCGTGGTCGGATGCCGCGCACACCCTGAAGGGTTCAGCGCGCAGCGTGGGCGCCGTGGAGGTCGCGCGTCGGGCCGAGGCGGCAGAACAGCTCGCCGGCGACCCAAGCAGCGAGAACCACCGCGACGCACGGCGCGAACTGGCAGCACTGGTTGGCCAGGCGAACTGCTGCATCGCTGATATTCTGGGGAATTAGATGCCGGACGCCTGACGCGCCGCCGCCGCGATGCGCTGTGAGGCGTTTCGCGCCCATCGCTACCTCGCGTCGCGCACAGGACCTTTGCTCTGGCAAATTCTGAGCGATTGCCCTATACGGTGCTGGTTTCGCTGGCAATGCGGAGACGGCCTGCAAGGCGCCTTCAGGCGTTCTGTGCGCGTCTCCCACATCACCCGCACAGCAGCAAGGACGACCGGGCGCTCTGAAGGCTATGCCAAAGATCACCTATATCGAGCATGACGGCACCAAACATGAGGTCGAGGCCGAATCCGGCATGACCGTCATGGAAGCCGCGGTGAAGAATGCCGTGCCTGGCATCGAGGCGGAATGCGGCGGGGCGTGCTCGTGCGCCACCTGCCATGTGTATGTCAACGACGCATGGCGCGAATCGACGGGTCAGCCTGATGAAATGGAAGAGGACATGCTCGATTTCGCGTTTGACGTGCGCGACTCAAGCAGATTGAGCTGTCAGATCAAGGTCACGGACGAACTCGACGGCCTCGTCGTTCAGGTGCCTGAAAAGCAATTCTAAGAAGAACGAGCTCGGGAAAACATGTCTGGCGACGTGATCAAAACCGACGCAGTGATTATTGGCGCAGGTCCGGTCGGACTGTTCGCCGTCTTTGAGCTTGGGCTGCTCGACATCAAGGCGCACCTGATCGACATTCTCGACAAGCCCGGCGGGCAGTGCGCCGAACTCTACCCGGAGAAACCCATTTACGACATTCCCGGCCTGCCGGTCGTCCTGGGTCAGGAGCTTACCGACCGGCTGATGGAACAGATCAAGCCGTTTGATCCGACATTTCATTTGCAACAGCGGGTCGACTCGCTTGAGCCCAAAGAAGGCGGTGGCTTTCGTCTCAAGACCGATCTCGGAACCGAATTCGATGCCACTGTCGTTGTCATCGCCGCAGGGGGTGGCTCGTTTACGCCGAAACGTCCGCCATTGAAGGACATCGAGCGGTTTGAAGATACCTCGGTCTTTTATTCGGTTCGTCAAGTCGATGACTTCAAAGGCAAAACCATCGTTATCGCCGGCGGCGGCGATTCCGCGCTCGACTGGACGCACGCGCTTCACCCGGTTGCCGAGCGGATCATCCTCGTTCACCGGCGCGAGGAGTTCCGGGCCGCACCGGACTCGGTGAACAAGATGCGGGCGCTGGTCGATGCCGGCGATATGGATTTCGTGATCGGCCAGGTGATGGAACTGCACGGCGATGACGCAAAACTCGAGGCGGTCAGCATTCGCGCCAAGGACGGGGAGGTGACGCGCACGGAATGCGATGTGCTGTTGCCCTTCTTCGGGTTGACGATGAAGCTGGGGCCGGTCGCGGACTGGGGTCTGAACCTCCATGAGAACCTCATTCCGGTCGATACGGAGAAGTTCGAAACAAGCACCAAGGGCATTTTCGCAATCGGCGACATCAACACCTATCCGGGCAAACTCAAGCTCATTTTGTCGGGCTTCCACGAGTCGGCGCTGATGGCGAAGCAGGCGCACCGCTACGTCTATCCGGATGCCAAATACGTGTTTCAGTACACAACCTCATCGTCGAGCCTGCAGAAAAAGCTCGGCGTGAAATAACACCTCTCACCGTAATTTGACCGGGCCGCGGGGTGGCCGTGCCTTTCAATTGCCGGCCTGAGACGCTAGCTCACATGCATGAAGCACTGGGCTCAAGATGTCCTGTTCACGCGCCGTGGCCTGATCGCGGGCGCTGCCGGGCTGATCGCCGCCCGGGCCGCGCATGCCGGTCTTGCGGCGACGCCGCCGCAATCGGCGGGTCCGTTCTATCCAAGGGTGAAGCCGGCGGATCAGGACGCCGATCTGACCCGGATCGGCGACACGAATGATGTTGCCGCCGGCGAGATCATCGAGGTTTCGGGCCGGACCCTTTCCGTGAAAGGCCATGCTCTGGATGCCGCCATCGTCGAGATCTGGCAGGCGGATACGAACGGGCGGTATTTCCACCCGGCGGACCGCGGCGGTACGACGGCGCGCGACGGTCGTTTTCAGGGATATGGCGCGGTGCGAACGCGCGCTGACGGCGCGTATCGTTTTCGTACAATCCGCCCCGCGCCGTACGATATGGGCGGCGGCATGCGCACGCCGCACATCCATTTCCGCGTCTTGCATGATCAGCTCGGGCAACTCGTCACGCAGATGTACTTTCCGGGCGACCCGCAGAACGAACAGGATTTCCTGTACCGCAGGCTCAAGAGCCGACTGGTTCACGATGCCGCCACCGCGCAAGCCCGTCCGGGCGGAGACGTGCCGGGCTTCGCCTTCGATCTGGTGCTTGCGTGACTGAAGACTGTCTCGCACGCCCGAACACTGTCTGATCTCCACAATCAACCATTTGCCACGCCGCGTGTTCTCGGTCTTTATGGTCGCGCATACTGAACGGTTATCCGCCGGGGGAGGGCAGAATGTTCAAGAAAATTCTCGTACCCATTGACCTGTCGCAGTCGGATTCAGGCGAGGCAAGCCTGGTAAAGGCGGTGGAAATGGCCGGCTGTACGGGCGCCAGTCTGATCCTGCTGAACGTTGTCGCCGACATTCCCAACCTGGTCGCCAACCGGCTGCCCACGGACTATTCCGATGAGATGCAGAAAAGTGCGGCCAAGATGCTGGACGAACTCTCCAGCAAGCACAAACTGAGCGATGGCTCGTACGAAATCAGGACCGCCCACGGGCAGACCTATCACGAGATTCTCGATGCCGCCGAAAGCACCGGC
This sequence comes from Hyphomicrobiales bacterium, assembly GCA_028280515.1. Lineage (GTDB taxonomy): Bacteria > Pseudomonadota > Alphaproteobacteria > Rhizobiales > Methyloligellaceae > UBA2767. Next base: position 29,441 of record JANQLP010000143.1, on the reverse strand, counting down.
GCCGACCTCATCGTCATCGCGTCGCACCGGCCGGACATCACCGACTATCTGCTGGGCTCCACGGCGGCCAAGGTGGTGCGCCACGCCAAATGTTCGGTCCTGGTTGTCCGCGGCTGACAAGGAACTGCAACCGGCTTCCGATGCGCTTACGCGCCTTGATCTGAGCGCGCAGCCGCGCCGGCATCTTCGTCTTCGTCCACGCCGTCGTCATCCTGTGGCGGTGCCTGATAGATCGTGCGGTAGACGGCGATCGCATAGGGGCTGAATGCCCTGATTTTCAGGCGCTGCCGCAACGGTTCCGGTATCCGCTCGAAAACACCGGTGTCCGCGAAGAGGTCGTCCGCGTCGATATCCACGCAGATGACGTGGAGCGCGCGCGGTTCCTGCTTGTAGGAGCGGACGACCTGCGCGATCACGCGCTCGAGCATCGAACGGTCAAAGGGGTTGTTGAGATAGAACACGGTCTCGCCTTCGGGAACCGGAAGGCGCAGAGCGCTCATATGCTCGCATTCCACGTTGCGGCATTTCATCAGCGAACGCGGGTACTGCGCGATGTTCAAACGGCAATCGTTTGCGAGTTCTTCGGCAATCTCCGCGCCTATCACCTTGTCGAACGGAAAGTGGGACGCCATCAGCAGAATCCGGCCGCGCCCCGCGCCGTAGTCAACGAATTGGTGGCGCTCAACGGTTCCGGGCAACAGGTCCATGGCCCACTGGAAAACCAGACGTGGCGTCGGGCGGTAATCATGGCCGGTGCGGCGCAACTGATGCGGGACCCGCACGATCGACAGCGGAATATGCTCGGCCGTCGGAACAAAACAGAGCTGTTCGACGGACCGGTCGGGACCGTATCTGTGGGCAACGAGCAGAAGCCGTCGATAATCCCGCGCAAGAGCTGTTCTGTTCAGGCGGCTGGCCAGTGCCGCGGCGGCGTCGGCGAGAAACGGTTTGACGCGGGTCCGGTAGAATACGCCGAGCGCAAGGCCGCCGCGCTCGCTTCCCTTTCGCAAGCCCGTGGCGGTCTTTGTCAGCGCCGGGCCGGCCGTGGCCTTGGCCCGTGCGCTGCCGTGGTGTGTGACCTGCCGGGCCCGGGTAACGGTACGCCGGATCTGCCGCTCCATCCGTTTGATGCGCGCCGCAAGCTGTTCGTTTTGTTGCTCGGTATCCGGCCGTTCGGCATCCGGCTTTTCGGTATCGGCTTGTTCGGTATCGGCCTGCTTGGTGTGCGTTGCTTCGGAGGCCTGCGCGGCGTCCGGCGCCGCAGAAGGCAGCCCGTCATCCGGCGTCGAAGGTGCTCGCTCGGGTTCGGCCGGCGCAGTTGGCGGTGCGGGCGCCGGTGCTTCAGGCGCGTGCGGCGGCTCGGGCTCGGACACTGTCTGTACCGCACCCTGTTTGTTGTCGGTGTCCGCCATCGCTGGTCCCGGCAAAAAGTCGATCTCTCACACGCAATGCTAGCTCTTAGCCTATTCCCTGAAGCACGTCACGCGGGGTGAGGTGAGCGCAATTTGTGGTTGCGGCGTGTGAATTACGGTCAGCCGAAGTGATCAAAAGTATGGTATCTTACTGATTCGCAGGGCGAATCATTGATTGATGCGAGCATGCCCTGAAGGCCGGACTGTATAGCGTCGACCAGAAGATGCGGTGGGGATTGATGGCGCATACGAAGCCGCTGCGTACGGCTGTACGCAACAAGCTGATCACGTTGTTGCCGCGCTTGCGGCGATTTGCACTGGTTTTGGCGGGGGACGGCGAGAGTGCCGATATGCTCTTGCGCAACACCTGCAACAAGATGCTGGATGAGGACGAGACGTACCAGCAGGGTACGGCGTTCGACATCTGGGCTTTTCGACGATTGCACGATGAGTGGCTCAGGGATCTGAGGTCGCACAATTCGCCAATCTCGCAAGCACAGGCGGACCCCTCCATTTTCGAAACGGACCGGCGTCTGTGTCCGGATGTCCGCATCACCGAGATTGCCGATATTCTCGTCAAGCTGCCGCCGCAGCAGCGCTCCGCCGCGATGCTCATCTGGGGCGAGAGCCTGTCATATGACGACGCCGCAACCATCCTCGACACGGACCGGCAAACCGTTCTCGCACGCGTCAGCCGGGCCTTGGCCTCCTTCGTTGAACGCGCCGACTGGCTCGACGGCATCGGCGGCCACGGCGCGGACATTCAGCAATTGCAACAGATCAACAGGCAGACAGGCTGATGACGGAACTCAAAGACGAACTCCTGGTGGCCTATGCGGAAGGGCAGTTGGCCAAGGACCAGTCGAAGGCGATCAAGCGGGTTCTGGAGGAAGATCAGGTGGCGGCCCAGCGTGTGGAGGCTCTGAAAGCGGCGCGCGCGCACCTGGAAACCGCCTTTGAGACGATGATGGCAGGCGAACCCGAATCGCCCCCGGAAGCACCTGCGAACACGCATGCCGAGCCGGCAACGTTGAAAAAACGCCACCCTGTTCGCGATTTCCTGCGCCGGGCCGCGGCCTTGACGCCGCTCGGGCTGGTGGGGCCGGTTCTCGTCCGCTCCCTGGCGTTCGTTTGGGTGGGCCTTGGGGGGGTGATTGCGGGCGCTGCCGGCGGCTACCTCCTGTACGACCAGCTGAAGGCCGAGCCGTTCGAGACCGTGATCTATATTCCGTCCGAGGCTCCGGTGGCGGCAGCGCCGGCACCGACGCCACAGGCGCCTGCACTGCCGAGTTGGACGGACGACATCGCGCGGGCGCACTTGCTGCTCAGCCGCGATACCTTCTCAACCAGCCTGCTCGGAGAAGGAAATGCCGACCTCGTGGGCTTCAAAATCTCCAAGGTGTTCGGCAAGGAGTTCAGCATTCCCGATTTGAGTGCCGACGATCTGGTGTTCCAGCGCGCGCAGATGCTGCAGCATGATGGCGTGCCATTTGCCCAGGTCGCATATCTGCCTGCCGCCGGGTCGCCGCTGGCGTTGTACGTCAAGGCGTCCACGGATGTCGCCCGGCCAATTCAGGTTCGTGAGCAAGGCGCACTCTCGCTTGGGACGTGGACGCATCGCGGCTTGGCGATGTTGCTTGCCGGCGGGCTTCCCGAGGACAAGCTGCGGGCCGTTGCCCACAGAATCAACGAGCAATTGTCGGGCGGAAAGTCGCTTGTCGGGGATACCGGCGTTCCGGCTCCTCCCGTTTCACAAGGCACCTCAATCGATCTGCGCGGGCACGTGACCCAGTCGGGTGACGAGTAGGGGCTGTCCGCCGTTTCGCCGAAGTTCCGGGAGGTTCCGGCTTTTCTTTGTCTCATTGAGACTGCACATTGGCCACGCATGACGGGGGGATTGCCGTGGCCAACTCGACGCTGACCTATCTTGCATTGTTTTCGCTTGCCTATGTGGTGGCAATCGTGCTCGCCCACCGCGGCAAGGCGCGCCACGCGAGCGGTCTGACCGAGTTCTTTGTATCGGGGCGCGATCTCGGCCTCGGCATGGCCATTGCCACCCTGGGCGCCACGGAAATCGGCCTGATCACCATCGCCTACAACGCTCAGAAGGGGTTCAACGAAGGGTTTGCCGCGTTTCATATCGGTCTTGCCGCGCTCGTGGGTTGTGTTTTCGTCGGCGCGCTTGGTTTTGTCGTGAAACCCATCCGCCGAACCGGGGTTCTCACACTGCCGGAGTATTATGAGCAGCGTTACGGGCGCGACATTCGCGTGTTCGGGGCAATCGTCATGGCCATGGGCGGCATTCTGAACATGGGCCTCTTCCTCAAGGTGGCGTCCCTGTTTCTCGCCGCCATGTTGTCGGCGAGCGGTGCGGAGGTGAATGTCAATGCCCTGATGATCACGCTGATCGCCGTCGCCGTGATCTATACATGTTACGGGGGGATGCGCTCGGTGATCATCACCGATGTGTTCCAGTTCGTCCTTTTGGCTGCCGGCCTGATATTCGCCGTCATCTTTCTCACCCGCCTCATCCCGATCGATCAGGCGGTTTCGCTCGTCCAGGAACACAAGGGCGTCGGCGGTTTCGACCCGTTCGCAAACGAGAGTTTCGGGCTGAGCTACGTGCTCTGGATGATCCTCGTGGCGGGCGTCGTCTCCGCGGCAATATGGCCGACGGCGCTTTCGCGCGCCCTGTGCATCGAAAAGGAAGAAACGGTCCAGCGCGCCTACCTCATCTCCAGCGTCATCTTCCTGTCCCGTATGATCATTCCCGCATTTCTCGGGGTTCTCGCCTTTTGCTATTTCAACATTCCGGCGATTGGCGGTTCTGAACTGTTGTCAGGGCACGGCAGCGACGCCGACCTCGTCGCGACCCCGCTCATGCTCGGCCACGCCATGCCTTCGTGGCTACTCGCGTTCCTCGCGGTGGCCATGTTCGCCTCCTTCATGTCGACCCAGGACAGTTATCTGTTCTGCTGGGCGTCCATCCTGTCCCGCGACGTTCTCGGTCCCGTGTTCGGCACTGTTGACAATGAGAAGGCGCAGAAGTGGGGCACGCGCGTGCTCATTGTGGTGATCGCCCTGTACGAACTGTACTGGGGTCTGATCTATGAGGGGCGCGAGGACATCTGGGACTATCTGGCTGTCTCCGGATCGATCTATTTCTGTTCCGGTATCGTCCTCCTTGCCGGCGGACTGTACTGGAAGGGTGCGACCCGCCGCGGGGCGCTCTGGGCGCTTGTTCTCGGGTTCACAGCGGTTGCCGCACTCTCCCCGATCAAAACGGCGCTTGGCCTTGAGGCCATCTCGAGCCCGATGATCGGGTTTGCCGCCATCGGGCTTTCGCTTGTCGGATTTGTCGTCGGCTCGCTTACCGAAGGGCGCGTCGCCCGCCAGGAGAAGGGTGCGGCATGAGCATCGATGGCTGGGTTTCGCTCTGGACCGTATTGCTCTGGCTGAGCGCCGGAGCCTTTGGTCTGGTTACCATCTACGTGTTGTACGGTCTGGTTCGGGGATTACGCAAATCCAGATAGCGTTGCCGCCTCATCTGCTGTCTGTGGGCGTAAGAGCTTCATCCAGACTGTAGTCATCCGGACGAGTCCGCGGCAGCAGCGCGCTTGCCGGCTCCTCCTCCGACTCTTGTACTTTCTTTCTCGGCGAATAATCACCTGCCAGGTGGCGGTTGATCTCGGGTCTGATCTCCTCGATCTTCGCCTTGCTGCAGTAGCCCGGCGTTTCCTTGACCTTGTCGTAAAATGTGAGGAACGCCTTGTCGTAGGTCGCACCGAGGCTCTGTACCGTCTCGGCGGAGGCGCCTTGTCCACGCTCCCAGTTGAGATAGTCGCTCTTGAGTTTCTGCGGGTTCAGGCCGAAGGCGCAATATCGCGCGTTCGCCGCCGTCCAGGCGACCTGCACGGCACGTTCGGACGGCGTCGCCGGCGGCGGAAGGGCCGCGGTCTCGCTCGCCGGCGTGGCATCGCCGCCGAACCGGGCGCCGCAACCCGCCAACGCAATACATGTTAGGATAATCAGTGTTGACGGCTTCAATGCCATCACTCGCTCCGCGACCTCGCGCCTCTTTGCTCAAGTCGGCACATTACCAACTCGTGGTCAAGATATGTCCACAGTTTCAACGTGCCTGACGACCGCGACAACACGGATTTGCCAGAAAGTCTTGACCAAAATGAGGGACGGGAACGGTGATATTTGAAAGAGTGCGATGACGCAAGACGATCTGCCGGAAGAAGCGGGCGACGTGCTGCGCTTTTGGTACGGTGCCCTGACCCCGGAACAATGGTGGAAGCGGGATGAGGAGGTGGACCAGGAAATCACGGTGCGCTTTGCGTCACTGTATTTGCGGTTGGTGGATCAGGTACCCGAGAGCTGGCTTGCGACGCCGCAGGGCAGGCTCGCTGCCGTGATTGTGCTCGACCAGTTCCCGCGCAACATGTTCCGTGACGATCCGCGGGCTTACGGTTCGGATGCAAAGGCGTTGAAACTGGCCCAGGATACGGTTGATTCGGGAAAGGACCGGAAACTCACGGACGAACAGCGCGCATTCCTCTACATGCCGTTTCAGCATTCGGAAGAGCCGGAGATGCAGGTGCGCTCGGTTGAGTTGTTTCGGTCTCTCGGCGACGCCGAACAGATCGATTTTGCGGAAAAGCACAAAATGGTCATCGACCGCTTCGGCCGGTTCCCACACCGCAATGCGGCGCTCGGCAGGAAGACCACGGCGGTGGAAAGACTGTTTCTCAGCGAGCCGGGCCTGTTCTGGTAGGAGCGGTGATAGCACACCCTTGGTGCCGTGTTTCGCGTCCCGGAGTTTCGGTAGCCTATTGACGGCGTTAGGGGGCGTACGGTGTTATTGGCGGCGTCGCGCAGGAGGGCGGGTCGCGCGGCAGTTGTGACAGGGGTCTTGAGTGGCGAACAACAAAAATGCCGAAAAGGCGCGTCGGCGTACGATTCCGTTTGTAGTCAAGGCCTTGGCGCTGTGCGTTCTCGCGTTCGTCGTCCTGTTGATCGTGTTGCCCGCACCTCCGGAAAGCGAATCGGGAGGCATCACGCACATTGCCAGACACGTGCCGAAACTGCGCGATACGGTCGACCCGATCACGAACAACGCGCCACCCGTCACCCGCAGTTTTTCCAGGGTTGCCGGCCCGACCGTCGTGCCGGTCGCGCCGCCTGAGCCGCCGCAACCTCCGGCCCCGGTTGCGCCGCCTGTTCCGGTCAACGTCCCGGTTCCCGAGCCCCAGCCCCAACCCCAGCCTCAAACCCAGGACGCCGCGCCCGCACCGCCTAGCGCACCCGTGCCGTCCCCGGAACCTGTCATCGTCACGCCCGACGTCCCTGCGCCGCCAAACCCGGTTCGCAAACCCCAGGACGCAAACAATGCCGCTTCGCCTCCGCCCGCGGCACAGCAGGAGCCAGAACGGCAACTGCCCTGGCGCATACCGGGCGAGACCGCCGCGCTTTCTCCGGAACCGGCACCTGAGCCTGAACCTTCCGGCACAGGCGCGCTTCCTTCGGCCTCGGCAATCAATGACTGGGTGAAATCGCAAGCCTGGGAGTTTCTTGGCGGCGTCGACGCTCAGGGCAATATTCTCTACCGCTTCGAGGTCTGGCTGGAGGCGCCGGGTGGCGCACTCAAGAACGTCAAATCCGTCGCCTATGAATATGACGCGCCGTCCGCCACGCCGAAGGTGCGCGAGACGGACCGCGCGGATGGCGGTTTTCGCGTGCGCTTCGGCAGCCTCGCCTGCGCCAAGGAAATCACCATCACGCTGACCATGGCCGACGGTCGAAAACAGCGCACCAAGGTCGATGGCTGCCGGGTCCTGAACTAGAGCAAAATCCGATTAGGTTGACTCACCCTGTTTCAACCTAATCGGCTAATTTTTGCTCTATATCTTTAAGTGTTAGAGCATCTTTATGCGTTCAGGTTTCGCGACGAAACGCGTCAATCTGAACGCATGATGCTCTAGGCTCCCGACGTCAGGATTGGGGTTTCCCGGCGACCTGGCGGGCGACGTCGGCCAGCAGCGTGCGCAGCCGCGGCGGGTCGGCTTTTATGAAGGGCAGGGGCCGGCAGACTTCGATGGTCGCAAGCCCGACGCGTGCGGTCAGCGCGCCGTTGAACAGTCCCTCTCCCAGGCGTGCGGAGAGCTTTGCCATCAGCCGGTGACCGATCATCTGCTGAATGAGATCGTCGCCGAGCGCAATGCCGCCGGTCAGCGCGATATGCGTCACGACCATGCGCGCCAGCTTGATCAGTCCGAACGTTCCCGGACGAACTCCGTAGACGGTCGCAATGCTGCGCAGCATCCGCATGTTCTGCGCCGCCACGACAATCATGTCGAGAATGGCGACCGGACTGATGGCCGTCACCAGCGAGACCCGCTTTGCCGCCGTGGCGATGACCTGCCGGGCCTCCGCATCGAGTGGCGTCATGAGTTCGCGTTCGGACAGGCTCAAAGCCTCGTTTGCGCTCATGAACTGGGACTCGTTCTCCTTGAGGCGTGCGCGTGCCCATGCAAGGTCCGGCCGCGACCGGTAAAGGGCCTGCAGGTCCGCGGTGACCTGCTTCGCCAGGTCCGTATCCTCTTTGCGGGCCGCGTCATCCGCCGCCTGGCGCAGTTTTCCCAGCCGGCGCAGGCGGAACAGCGCCCAGAGTTCACGCATGATGATGACGAGCGCCGAAAAAGCGGCGAGTGCAAGCAGGCCGAATGCGGCCCAGCCGATCCAGTCCTGACGGGTAAGCAGACCCGATATCAGGTCACTCAGCCACAGTCCTGCGCCGATGGTGACGAGGCCGCCCAACGCACCAAGAAGGAGCCCGCCCCATTTCACGCCGCGTGGTGTGTACGGCGCCGGCATCTCCGGTGCCTTGGCGTCGGCGGCGGGTACAAGGTCAGCCTGGCCGGTGTCTATGTCCGGTGTCTCACTCACGACGAGGTTCGGATCATCCTGCTTGAAGGCGCGCGGGGCGCGTTTCGATTTCGTTCGTGTTGTCACGCCATCTTGTCTCCAAGCAGGAAGTTCAGCGCGCGGTCCAGGCGGATATGCGGCAGCGCCATGGGCTTGTCCGGTTGGCCGCGTGGTGGGCCGGGCGGTCTGAACCGCACGACATTGACCTGATTGTCATCGGCGGAATCCTCAAGAAAGGCCTCCAGTTCCTCACCGTCTCGCGGCAGGTCTCCGGGAAAGATCCCGTATTCTTCATTGCCGTCAAAGGTCCGGTTGCCGATCCTCTCGCCGTTGAGTGGATAACCGAAGATACAGGGCAACTCCTCACCTTGCACTTGTGCTGTTCCCTCGCGCGTCGCGCGCACGGCCGCAAGCGCGACCACATCGATCTCCGCACCTGCGAAGTTGGCGCGATCAATGGCGTCGTGCGCCAACCGGCGCACGATGGCCTCGAGCCGGTCGTGACTGGTGTGATGGAGATGATCGGCCTTGGTTGCGGCAAACAGGATCTTGTCGATGCGGCGGTAGAGAACCGTGGACAGCCAGCTGTTCGCACCCGGACGGAAGCATCTCAGGATGTCCGTCAGAGCACGCTCCAGATCATGCAGTGTGTCGCGCCCGCCATTGAGAGCCGTCAGCGCGTCGACGAGCACGATCTGGCGGTCGAGGCGGGAGAAGTGGTCGCGAAAGAACGGTTTGACGATACGAGATTTGTACGCTTCATAACGCCGCGCCATCATGCTCCAGAGCGAGCCGCGTGAGGGCTCCGCGTCGGTCGGCGGATGCAAGGGGGCAAACGTAAGAGCCGGTGACCCTTCGAACTCGCCGGGCATCAGGAAGCGGCCGGGCGGCACGACGGCCGCATCGCCCTTGTCACGGCACGCGCGCAGATAGGCGGTGAAAGCGTCCGCTGCGCATTTGGCGTCGTCTTCCTCTGCCGCGCCGAGAGGGTCCAGACGGTCAAGAAGCTTCAAAAGGTCGCCTGAGAGCGCCACGCGGTTCGGCTCCTGTGCCATCTCGATCTCGCGCGCAGACCAGGAGGCGTAGGACTGGTTGAGCAGCGGCAGATCGAGCAGCCACTCGCCCGGATAGTCGACGATGTCCACATGCAGCCGGCCGCGGCCGAGATTGCGGTCGAGAAACCCCATCGGTTCGAACTCGAGGGTGAGGCGGAGCTGGCTCAGGCGTCGCGTGCTCTCGGGCCATTTGGGCGGCGACCCGAGCAGGTCGGCCAGATGACGCTCATAGTCGAAACGCGGGACGTCGTCGTCGGGTTGCGGCTCCAGATAGGCGCGGCGCAGCCGGCCCTGGGCGACGGGGTCAAAGAAGGGCAGGCGTCCGCCGGCCAGCAGATTGTGAATGAGCGATGTGATGAAGACGGTCTTGCCGGCCCGCGACAGGCCCGTAACGCCAAGCCGAACGGTCGGACGGACAAGGTCATGGGCAAAGGTGCCGACATTGCGCAGGACGTCGGCGGCGGTATCCGTCACCTTCGAAGCCTTCAACAAGACCTCGCATCAGATAAGAACAAGAGTGGCAAGCCTGGGTGCTTTGGCCACAGACGTGTTGCAGTGAACGAGAAACGGGCGTGCAACGGTTTCCTGTGAAATTGCCTAGCTGATCAGCGTGGAAATGACCGTGATGCTCACGACAGCGCTGAACATCAGTCCCAGCATCATGATTCCGCGGTTATAATCCTGGGCCATGTAACCCTCCCTCAATGTCCCGTTCGAAAGGTTAACGCTTGGTTAACTGTACGACTTATGTAGGCGCGGTTTTCTACAATTCAAGCTGATGCCTGGAAAAATGGCGGTTTTCCGGTGTTTTTGGTCAAACCGCCATCAGAATCAGGCACAAAACCGCAAGAGCGCCATAAATCGCGGCGATCAGTGCCAATCCCTTGCAAAAATCCAGTCCGGTCGACTTGCTCCCTGTCGCAATCATTGGTCTGTGCTCCCTTCAATCGGCAGTTTTGGAAGGGTAGGACGCCGGGCCTGAACCGGCCTTGAAGGCCGCGTTCATGTTCCATTCACCATACCGGTGGAGCCAGGGCGCCTCGTGGGCTGACAGATCCGGTTCCAACCGGGAAATCCTTGCCGCAACCGGCAATTCTTGCCGATGCAGACCGAAGGACGCGCGCGGTCCCTCGGTTTAAATCGCTGATTTATAACAATAAAAATTGTGGCCCCGTCTTTGCTACGGGAAGGGCAGATTCAGTTGCGTTTGGCCGAGACGTACCGGCCGCGTCCAGAAGTGATGGAGGAGTTTCATGGGTATTTTTGGCGCGATGACCACGGCGATTACGGGGCTTCGTGCCCAGTCGTACGCTCTTGAGAGGATCTCCGACAACATCGCCAACTCTCAGACAACAGGTTACAAGCGCAGCGATGCCTCGTTTGCCGATTTCGTTGCCGACAGCCCGGCGCGGCAACAGGCTCTTGGCGTCGTGAATGCTTTTTCCCGGCCGACCAACACGATTCAGGGCGATATCGCCAATTCGGAGGTGCCAACGCACATCGCGGTCAACGGCGATGGATATTTCATTGTCGGCGTTCAAACCGACACGAGTGACGGCCTGCCCGTGTTTGGCAGTGAGGATCTCTACACCCGCCGTGGCGATTTCGAGTTCGACCAGAACGGATTCCTCGTGAATGCGGCCGGCTACTTCCTCAAGGGTCTTCCCATCGATCCGGTGACCGGAAATCCATCCGGTTCATCACCCGAGGTCATTCGCATCTCCAACGACTTCCTGCCGGCAAGTGCGACAACGCAAATGGTCTATCGCGCCAACCTCGCAGAGTATCCGCTCACGGCCAATGCCGACCCGGACATTCCGGGAACCGAGTTGATTGATGCCTTTGATTACAGTGTCGACCCGACCGTGGGCGGTGCGGGCTACATTCAGGCGAACGAAAGCTCGATCTTCATTGACCAGTCTATTGCAGGCGGTGCCATTACCGCGTTCGACGAGGCCGGCGCCACGGTCAATGTCCAGTTCCGTTGGGCAAAGACGGACGGTGCCGTCACCAGGGCAGTGCACTCAGGTGCCGCAGTCGGTAACCCGGCTGATCTCGCGGGCGGAATGGCGGGAGCGTACAACGACGGCACCAATACGAACGATACACTGACGCTTACGGTTGGCGGCATACCGTACAACTTTGCAATTGGTACCGACGGTGGCGAGGTGAACACGCTGGACGATCTCGTCAACGCGATTAACGGCACGGCGACATTGAACGGTGTTGTTAGTGCGGCGAATGTCGGTGGCGCTCTTGTCCTGACATCCCTTGATTACACGAGTTCGTTTACAGTGGGTGGCGATGCGGATGCGCTGGCCGGTCTCGGGCTTACCGCCAGCACCTATGACCCTGGAGCAAGCGCCACGGAAACGTGGAATCTGTTCTATCTGGAAGATTCGGCGGCGACAGGCGCGAACCCGATGTGGCGGAATGCGGGTGTCGACTATACGTTCGGTGGCGACAGTCAGCTCAACCCGCCGATTGCGTCGACTACGATCCCGGCTCTGACGGTCAACGGCGTCAATCTGGGCAGCATCACGATCAACCACGGCAGCAACGGCATCACACAGTTTGCTGACACCAACGGCGTGGCCAAGGTGACAGACATTAACCAGAACGGCTTCGCTGCCGGTGAGCTCGTCGGGATCAGCGTCTCTGAAGAGGGTCGCGTGGTGGCGAGCTATACCAACGGACGGACGGTGGACCTGGCGGAGGTAACTCTCGCCAGCTTCAACGGTGACGGTGGTCTGGCGAAGTCCGATGGCGGCGCATTTCGTGCAACCGCGGAATCGGGCCCACCGATTATCGGCGCGCTTGGAAGCGTGGTTGGGTCGGCGCTTGAGGGATCCAACACAGACATTGCCGATGAATTCACGAAACTGATCGTGACGCAGCAGGCTTACGCCGCCAACACGCGGATCATCTCCACTGCGGACGAGATGGTTTCGGAAGCACTGAACATGATCAGGTAGCGCATGGGACCCGGTTATCGGTCGCCGGCCCAAATCGATGCCGGCGTCCGGTCAATCCCGAAGAGCGAATAGATGGGACTGGCAAGTATACTGAGTATTGCGTCGTCCGGGCTGGTGGCCACCCAGTCGGCGATGGACGTGGTCGCGCGCAACGTCGCAAACGCGGACACGCCCGGCTACACGACGAAGTCTCACGCGCAGGAGAACTTCATCTCCGGGACGATCAGTCTCGGCGTTCGCAGCCTCGATACGCGGCGGGTCATAGATGAATTCGTTCAAGCCCAACTGCGAACCGAGATGGCCGCTCTGGGCGACGTTGAGGTGCGGCGCGACTTTCTGACCAGTCTCGATCAGCTGTTCGGCGCGCCGGGTGGCCCGAACGGGCTGGACACGCTGATGAACGAGTTCGTGCAGTCGCTTCAGCAGCTCACCGCATCGCCGGAGAACTTCTCCGTGCGGCAGGGGGCCGTCAGCAGCGCAGAGGTGCTCGCGCAACAGCTTCGTCAGCTTTCCGCCGACGTGCAGACCATGCGCCAGCTCGCCGAGGACTCGATTGCCGTTGCCGTTGAGGAGGTCAACGAGTCGCTTCGGCAACTGGCGACCATCAACCAGACGCTGGGCACGCAGGCCTCGGGCCCGTTCCCGCCCGCCGACCTTCTGGATGAGCGCGACAAGTTCATTGACGTCATCACCAGGCATCTCGACATCCGGATCAACGAAGCCGACAACGGCGTGGTCTCGATCTTCACGCGCAGCGGGAACGCCCTTCTTGAAGGCCTTCCGGTTCAACTGAGCTTCGATCAGCGCGGCGATATCAACGCCACGACGCTGTACAGCGACAATCCCGCCGAGCGTGGCGTCGGTACCGTGACGCTCAATGCGGCCAACGGTTTCTCGATCGACCTGATCCGCAACGGCATCCTCGATTCAGGGCGGATCGGCGGCCTGATCGAGATGCGCGACCAGACTCTCGTCGAGGCGCAGGCGCAGCTCGACGAACTGGCCCATGCGCTGGCCCTCTCGCTCTCCACGCGGACCGTCGAGGGAACCGCCGCGCCCGCCGGTCCGCCGGACGGTTTCGAAATCGATACGGCGGGATTGCTCGCCGGAAACCCGATTACCGTGAACTACACCCAGGGCGGTACACCGCAGACGCTGACGATCATCCGCGTTGAAGACCCGACCGTTTTGCCGCTCTCCAACGATGCCACCGCCGATCCGAACGATACGGTCATCGGCATCAGTTTTGCCGGCGGCGTTGGCGCGGCGGCGACGGACATCAACACTGCATTGGGCGGTCTCGGCATTGCGCTCACGGCGTCAAACCCGGCCGGCTCCACACTGCGCATCGTCGACGACGGTCTTGCCGCCACATCGGATGTAAACGGCATTACGGCCAGCATCACCTCCACATCGGTCCAGGACAATGGTGTGGAGCTGCCGCTGTTCGTTGATGGCGGTGCGGCATCCTCGCCCTACACGGGCAGCCTCGACGGGGCCGGGCAGAAGCTCGGGTTCGCGTCGCGCATTGCCGTGAATGCGGCGGTGGTCCAGGACAATGAACTGCTGGTGCGCTACGCATCCTCGCCGCAGACGCCGCTCGGCGACGCGGCGCGTCCGCTTGAACTGCTCGACCGTCTGAGCACGACACCGTTCGACTTTTCACCGGCCGCCGGTATCGGCCGGACATCCGGTCCCTACAGCGGATCGATTGTCAGCTATGCGCAACGCATCGTCAGTCTTCAGACCGGACGCGCGGATCAGGCAAACAGCGAGATGGTCGCCCAGGAGATTGTTGTGACCGCTTTGCAGGAACGCTTCCACGACGACACGGCGGTCGACATCAACAAGGAAATGGCGCAGCTCATCGAACTGCAGAATTCCTTCGCCGCAAACGCCCGGATCGTCCAGGTCGTCGATGAGTTGTTCGATGTGCTGCTTGCCATCGGTTAGGGGGTTTTAGATGCCGCCGGTCAATGTTCTGTCTCCTACTCTCGGTCTCAACAAGTCGATCGCTGACACTCGAAAGACGCTGGATGACCTGCTGCTTCAGCTTGCCACGAACAAGAAGGTACAGACTTATGGCGATCTCGGGCTGCAGCGTTCGCAGGTGCTCTCGACGCGCGCGGAACTGACCCAGATCAAGGGTTTCACCGACACGATCTCGGTTCTCGATATCCGGCTCGACGTCATGCTGCAGTCGCTCGACCGCATTCGCGAACTGGCCTCAGAGAGCAAATCCGGCGCGCTCGAAGCAGGCTTCGACGTTCTCTCGACCGGCAAGACCGCTTTCCAGACCGAGGTTGCCGCGAGGTTCGACGAGACGGTCGCGCTCCTCAACACGGAGATCGACGGGCGCCACTTCTTTGGCGGCCGCGAGGTCGAGGGCAATCCGGTGGTAAATCCCGCGGAGATCCTGAACGGCAGCGGGGGGCGCGCAGGCTTCAATCAGATCTCTGCCGAACGCCGCCAGGCGGACCTTGGTGCCGATGGGCGAGGGCGGCTTGCACTCGACGGGCCGGAGGCCTCTATTCTCGGCGGTGTGGTCCTGTCGCCCGGCGACATTGGCGGTCTGGCGACCGCCGAGTTCACCATCGACATCGGCGGCAACATCCAGACCTTCAATGTCTCCGATGGCGGGTTCGATTCGCTGACGGCGCTCGAGACGGCAATTGATGGGGCTTTCGGCTCAGACGTTGCATCGATCGTCGGCGGAAACCAGCTCCAGCTGACCGCGCCGAATATCACCGACTCGATTACCATCACGGACGTCGACACCGGCGCGGCGGCGCTTGCGGGTCTGACGACCGGTACGGTTGCCAATCCCACCGGTACGGCGACCATTTCGGAAGACGTGGACGGCAGCCCGTTCGGCTTCAAGCTCAACGGTGCGACGTCGACCCTGAGCGGCACCGCCGTGAACGGACCCTCGGGAACACCGCCGTCCATCGACGTGTCGTTTTCGGCGACGCTGCCCCAGGACGGCGAGACGATTCAGCTCACATTCGACCTGCCCGACGGCACGACGCACGATATGATGCTCACGGCGCGCACCAGCGGTCCCGTCAACGCGGGCGAGTTTCTGGTTGGTGCAGATGAAAACGAAACGGCTGCCAACTTCCAGTCGGCCCTCGACAGCGAAATACAGACGGAAGCACAACGCTCACTCAGCGCCGCATCCCTGTTCGCCGCCACTGACAATTTTTTCGACTTCGACGAGGCCACCCCGCCGCAACGGGTTGACGGACCGCCCTTCGACACGGCCACGGCGCTGATCAACGCGACGACAGCCAATACCGTTTTCTGGTACACGGGCGAAGTGTCCTCGACCGGCGCGCGGCAGAGCGCGGCAGCGAAGGTGGACGATGCGATCAGCGTTTCCTACGGAGCGCGGGCCAACGAAGACGCGCTCCGCGAGGTCATGAAAACGTTCGCCGCCGTGACGTCGGAGGTGTTTGACCCGAATGACCCGAATGCCGGGGACCGGTATCACGAGATGCGCCTGCGCGCCGGGACCAACCTGGCATTCCAGGGCACGGTGCAGGCCGTGGAGGACATCATCACCGAATTGACCGTATCCAAGACGGTGATGGGACAGACGAACGAGCGCCACGAGGCGAGCGACAGTCTGATGCGCAATGTGATCAGCGAGGCGGAGGATGCCGATATCTTCGAGGTCAGCGCGCAGATACTGGCATTGAACACACGTCTTGAGGCCAGCCTTCAGGTGTCGGTCAGCCTGAGTGGTCTCTCCATCCTGAACTTCCTGTAGAGTCTTTTCGTTTTAGCCGGAAACACATCCGTATTAAGGCGTATTAAGGGGACAGTTTACTTAATTTCGGGTCCACTGGTGAACTCGTTCATGACATAGGCCAAATTAAGTAAACTGTCCCCTTAATACGGTTTCCCCAAAGAAAAACGCCGCCCGTAAACCTCCAGGGGCGACGTTCCGTGTTTCACATGCCAACGTGAATGTGGCGTGTCCGAGATCTCTCAGGCCGCCGCGTTGAGGCCCGCGGCGATCTCCTTGTTGATGTTGATAAGGGTCTTGAGCTTCTCCGGCGTCGGATTCTGTTGCACGTCGATGGTGTGTTTGAAGATGAAGACGCCAAGCGACGCCACGTTGTTCCGGATTTCCAATGGAAGCGGGCTGTCTTCTTCGGCGACCGCGCCGACAAAAACCGTCCAGAGCCGCCGGTTGTAGTGCAGGACGGAATAGAGCATGGACCGGTCGTCGGACCAGCTGTCATGCACCTCTTGCAGCCGGGTTGCCGCCTTCAGCAGAAGTGATGCTTCGAGTTCCCTTGGGGCCGTGGTTGCCGTCGCCGTCTCTTTGTAGGCCTCATAGGCATTTTGCATTGTCCAACAATTCCCTTTCGTATGCGATAAGTGCCTTGGCTTCCTTGAGGGCCTTGTAATAGAAGCCGGTTAATATCTGATCGTTGATCCGATCGATTTGAAGCATGGTACTCGGCGCCGCGGTCTGCATATCCTTGATCAACTGGAAATATAGATCGTGATGTATTCGCGGGTCTTCCGCGAGATACATCATCTGAACAAGCAGATAGATCTTCTTGCACGGCGTGTCGGCATCGTCGGGCCGCAATATATCTTTCTCGCGAAGAATCGGCGCATCGCCCTCAACGATGAGCCGTGCGCGGTTGCCGTCATTGGTGATGACGGCATTGCCAACGATGATCCGTTCACGTGGTTTGATTTCGACTTTGAGTGCCATTTGCAGAGCGCCTCATGCTGCGGTTCGAACAAGGTCTGGGCCCTGTTTCCGGGCCTTCGCAGCGGGGTTGAGTATGTTTTGTTAATGCTAACGGGCGGTTAAGGCGTGCCCGATTTTTCGGCATGACTGGCCGCGGGCGCGGGGAGGGGCGGAGGAGAGACAAAAAAGGCGGCGGGGAAAACCCCGCCGCCTGATTTCGTGTCAGTTTGTGCGCGTTTCTTAGAAGAGACGGAGCACGTTCTGATCGGCCTGAGACGCCAGTGACAGGGCGACAGATGAGAGCTGCTGCCGTGTCTGGAGGGCCAGCGTGTTAGCGCCTTCCTCGTTCGAGTCGGCCAGGGTCAGGTTGCCCGCACCGGTCTCGAGCGTGTTGATCAGGTTCTTGGTGAAGTCCTGACGGATCTCGACGATCGACAGGTTCGAACCGAACGTCGAAGCCTGCGACCGCAGGGACCCGATCGCCGTATCGAGTTCACCGAGAATGGTGTTGAGGTTGGCGTCGGACTGGAACGAGTCCGCTGCTGCGGCACTGATGCCGAGACCAGCCGAGTCGAAGGTGACGCCGGTGATGCTCAGCGTGCTGGTGCCTTCCTCGTTGAAGATAACCGTCAGGTTGTCACCATCGAGCAGGTTGTTGCCGTTGAAGCTCGCATCGGCCGCCAACTCGTCCAGCTGGGTCCGGAGGTTGTTGAATTCGCTCTCCAGAGCGGCGCGGTCGGCGTTGTTGGTTGTCGATGCAGCTGTCGCGCTGGTCGTGCCCGCGCTGAAGCCGGTACCCGTCACCGTACCGCCGATGACGATGTCATCGGTCAGGTTGGCGCCGGTGAACGCAATGGCACCGGTGGCCGTACGGGCGCCCGTGCCGTTGGTGAGTCCGGCGAGGGCGGTGTCCAGGTCACTCACCGAGTTGATCGAGCTGAAGTCGATCGTCTCGTCACCAGCGCCACCGAAGTTGACCGTAAAGTCGGTCTGGGTCAAACCAGCGAGCGCGGAATTCGTGGTACCCGCCTGCTGGCCGCCAGTGAAGCCGGCGAAGCTCAGCGCGTTGCTGCCACCCGAGATGGTAATGGCTCCATCGGACACATTCGCCGCCGTGGCAACGATGTTGTTGCTGCTAACCGCAAACGTGGCACCTGTGTTGCCGCCGCCGCCGGAGATCGCCGTCAGGCGGGCTTCCAGCTCAGCCCGGTTCGAGACTTGGTTTGCGCCATCATTGGTACCGAACGTGATCGTGTCCGTGTTGCCGTTGATGGTGAACTGAAGCGTCTCGTTACCGGCGACCGCTGCAGCAAGACCGGCAGAGGCGTTCGCAGGCTCGACGCTCGCAAGTGCCGTCAGGTTGCCACCAGCGATCGAGCCGCCGATCGTGATGTCGGCCGTCGCGTTGATCGACTGGATCTGAAGCTCGTTGCTGCCATTCACCGATGCAATGGTCTGACCGGCCGCCGCGTTGATCGAAGAGACTAGGTTGTCAATGTCGGCGACGGTGACGTCGAGCGTGGTGCCCGATGTCGAGGCACCGGTACCGACGAAGTTAATGGTCGTGGACGTAAACGAGCCGTCCGAGGACGTGATCGTCAGTGAGTCCCCGGCCGCCAGGCCGACGTCGCCGGAGTTGAGGACATCGGCCCCTTGGATGGCGCCGCCACTCGACGTCGCCGTCGTCGCTGCGGTATCTGCCGCCAAAGTCGCGGTGCCTGTTGCGACAGCTGCGGTGTCGTCGGCAGCAAAGAGCACGCCACCCGTAGCTTGCGCTGCGGCAGCGGGGGTAGCGACCGCGGCGGGTTTCTGAAGCGCCTGACGCACGTTCGCCTGTGCGGTCTCGACCAGCTTCGTGATCGCCGAGAGGCCTTCGTCAGCGGCGACGATCGTCTGCAGCGCGTTGCCGACCGAGTCGAGCAGGCGATTGAGGTCGCCAGCACGTGCATTGAGCGATGAAGCGGTGAAGAACGCCGTTGGATCGTCGAGGGCGCTGTTGACTTTAAGTCCAGTTGCAAGACGCTCCTGCGTCCGGCCAAGCAGTTCGGCGGTGTTCTGCAGTGAGAGCAGATTATTACGTACCGCCGAGGAGAGAGTAATGTCAGCCATAGCTGTTGTTCCTTTTCTGGGTTACTCCAAACACATGTCCCTCCTGGAACATGACAGGCATCATCACGAATTAAGCCTAATGAGGTGTTAATATTAATTCGGCTTAATTTGCCGAATTGACGCACCTTTTCAGGCTCAGGTCGCTCAAATACCTTGCTGACGAATATGCCCCCGTCAGCAAGTGACGGTTTTACGGGAGAAGTGGAAACCGATGGTTAATGCATGACCGTTGCGGCGGGCAGGGTAAATCCCTGGTTACCATATCGGCGCGCATTCTATTTATCGCCCGGCGTTTCGGGGCGCGGATATCTAAAGAACGGTGTTGACCGAGATCGCCGAGCGTCCGGACGCATCGCCCACACTGAGATCGGCATCCTGACCGTAGACTTCGGGACCCGCGGACTTCGCCTTGGCGCGGGTGGCGATGGTGTGGAGCAGGGACTCCGAGACGGCTTTCATGGCGACGAGCGCATCCTTGTTGGCGTCCAGGGATTTCTGGAACTGCGCGTGCTGATCCTTGATGGCGCTGATTTCATCCGGCGCCGCCATGGTGATGAACTCCGCGTCGCGGCGGAACACGGACATGTCCCGCGTGATCAGGGCGTTGAGCGCCGCCTTGCGCACATGGACGGATTCCAGCTCGCCCGGTTTGCCCTTCTTGAGCATGGCCGTTTCGCGGTCGAGCAGGTCGATGAGGTCAGTCGTCGTCTCGAGGATTCGTTTGCACAGCGCCTGCGCGGCTTCCGTAGTCTCGATGCGCGGGATGTCCGGCGTGGGGGGCGTGTTCTGGTTCAGCGTCATTTTTGCGCATCCTCCTGAAGCGCGATCAGGTCGCGCGTGATCTGATCGGCAATTCCAATTCCGCCGTTGCCGGAAATCTGCTTGGCGTATTCCGACACCAGCAGCGAGCGGTAGGTTTTTTCGGTCGAACCGCCTCCGAACGGCGCTTCGGCGTCGAGACCGGTGAACATGCCTTCGAGCATGGTGGTGAGGAAGACGGATTCAAATTCCTCCGCGGCCTTGCGGGCAACCTGTGCGCCGGCGCCAGTCTGCGCCGAAGCGTCGACGGTGCGGGTGAGCTGCGCGGCGGCTGTGGCGAGGGCGGCGTCCATTACATCGCCTCGATTTCGGCCTGCAGCGCGCCGGATGCCTTGATGGCCTGAAGGATGGCGATCATGTCGCGCGGTCCGATCCCCAGCGCATTCAAGCCGTCGACCAGCTCCCGCAGCGTGACGCCTTCCTGGATCACTGCGAGCCGGTGCTGGTTCTCGTCGTCCGCCGTCACCTGGGTGCGCGGAACGACGACGGTCTGGCCCGTCTCGGAGAAGGGTGTCGGCTGGCTCACCTGGGGCGTTTCGGTAATGGTGACGGTGAGGTTGCCTTGCGCCACGGCGACCGTGCTGACGCGCACGTCCCGGCCCATGACGATGACGCCGCTCGCTTCGTCGATCACGACCTTCGCGACCTGGTCGGGCTCAATCCGCAGTTGCTCGATATCCGTCAGCATCTGCACGATGGTCCCCGGATACTCCTTCGGCAGGCTGAGCGAGACCGTGGCCGGGTCTTCGGTGTGGGCCAGTCGGTAAGAGGTAAAAGTGTTGATGGCGGAGGCGATCCGCTTCGCCGTCGTCAGGTCCGGATTACGGAGCGCAAGACGAATGCTGCGCTGGTGCGCCAGGCGGAAATGCAGTTCGCGTTCGACAATCGCGCCATTGGCAATGCGCCCGACGGTCGGAACGCCCCGGGTGATAGAGGCCGCGTCGCCCTCGGCGGCAAAGCCGGCTACGGCGACCGACCCCTGGCCGACCGCATAAACCTCGCCGTCGGCGCCATGCAGCGGTGTGACGAGCAACATGCCGCCCTGGAGGCTGGTTGCGTCGCCAAGTGCGCTGACCGATACGTCGATGCGCGTGCCCTGGGTGGAAAACGGCGGCAGATTGGACGTGACCATGACCGCGGCAACATTGGCGGTCCGCAGATCGGCGTCTCTGGTGTTGATGCCGAGGCGCTCGAGCATGGCCTGGAGGCTTTGGCGTGTGAACGGCGCGTTACGCAGGGAGTCTCCGGTGCCGTTCAGGCCGACGACAAGACCGTAGCCGACAAGCTGGTTCTCGCGAATGCCTTCGAAATCGACGAGATCCTTGATTCTCGACGTCGCGCCGGCCGTGCCGGGCATGAGCGACGTCCAGGCGACGATTGCCAGCAGAAGCAACGTCAGAAGGCCTCTGACGGTTCCGTTTGGCCGCGTCCTATGCGTTTTCGGTCTGATCAATGCGTTTCCCCATCCGCATGATGCGCATGCGCGCTGTTGTGTCCCGACATGGTTAAGCGAAACTCGTGCCAACGCCCGGGGTGGCGATGGCGTCTGTTAAGGCATTGAATTTTTAAGGAAAAATATTCAGCGTTCGAGTTTTGCCTGGATCGGGCCTGCAAGTTCTGCCCGCGACTGGGCAAAATTTTCCCGCCCTTAACGCATCTTTAAGCATGGGAGGCGAAATAATTTGATCGGCACAACGGCTCAATCCCGGGACAAGGACGATGCGAGTATCCCAGACACGCCGAACGAATGCCCCTCAGGCGGGCAGAACCCAGCGCGGCGCAGGCTCGCGCGGGGGCAGCTTCGAGCTTCCAAACGCGCGGAAGACGGCTCCGCGACGTGAAGTTGCGGGTCCGGCGCATATCAGCGGCATCGATGCGATCGTCGCGCTTCAGGCCGTTGATGATGCGGGCGACCGCCGCCGGAAAGCCGTCGAGACGGGCGACCGGATTCTCGATCTGCTCGAGCGGCTGAAGATCGGCGTGCTATCCGGCCACATCAATGGTACGGATCTGGCTCTTCTGCGAAAAACCATTGAAAAACAACAAGATGTAGTAGACGATCCAGAGCTGAACGACATCCTCAGACAGATCGATTTGCGCGCGCGCGTGGAGCTCGCCAAGTTGAAACGTGATGCCGCCTGACATAATCGTGAACTGCGGCGAAAACGCCCAAAAATCCCCGAAAACGGCGGCATGTCACAAAATCCACGCAGCCGTCTGATTTCTTGACTTCGAACCTGACTTCCTTAAATACGGTGCACCTGTTGGCAAGGCACCGTACGAATCACTCAAATGGTGGCTCGGTGCCCGCCTCTGATCTGCGGATCAGGGAGTGAAACCCCGAGAACAAGCTGGGTGTCATGACTGCGAAGACCAAGACAAAGGCGAAGGCGAAATCGAAGGCAAAGGGCGCCAAGTCCGCCAAGGCCAAGCCGGCGGCCCGCAGGAAATTGCCCGCAAACTATCGCCCGTCTGACGACGAACCGTTCATGAGCAAGCGTCAGCAGACCTACTTCCGCGACAAGCTGGAGACGTGGAAGGAGGAGATTCTGCGCTCCAATCGGATGACCTTGCAGAGCCTGCAGGACGAATCGGAAAAGCACGCGGACATTGCCGATCGCGCCACGTCCGAAGCCGACAGGGCTTTGGAATTGCGCGCCCGTGACCGCCAGCGCAAGCTGATCGCCAAGATCGACGCGGCACTGGAGCGCATCGATAACGGCACGTATGGCTACTGCGAGGAGACCGGCGAGCCGATCGGTCTGAAGCGTCTCGATGCGCGCCCGATCGCCACCCTGAGCCTCGAAGCCCAGGAGCAGCACGAACGGCGCGAACGCGTTTACCGCGACGAGTAGTGCAAGCCGAACAAGGCTTGCGCCCCGTGCCGGAATTCATGCACGGGACGCAGGTCTTGAACGCAACACAAATCTCAGTGTCAGAACGGCAGCACGATGTCTAGGAACTGCTGTCCGTAGCGCGGCTGCTGGACATCGGAAATCTGGCCACGACCGCCGTAGGAAACGCGCGCTTCGGCAATTTTCGAGATCGGAATCGTGTTGTCCGACGTGATGTCCTCAGGACGTACGACACCTGCGACGATCAGCTCGCGCATCTCGAAGTTCACGCGGATCTCCTGGCGGCCCTCGATCACCATATTGCCGTTGGGGAGAACCTGGGTCACGACCGCGGCGATCCTGGTGGTGATCGTCTCTTCCCGATCGATCCCGCCGTCGCCGTCACTCTTTGAGTTGCTTGTCGCATTCACAAAGTCATTGAGATCAACATCCTTGGGGAGAACCTTCTTGAGCAGCTCCTCCCAGCCGCCGAGCTTGGGAATAGACGCGCTTTCGGAGTTGTCGCGCCCGCGGTTCGTCGAGTTCTCGAGTTCCGCCTTGTCAGTGATCTCGACGATGACGGTGAGAATGTCACCTACGCGGCGTGCCCGCTGATCCTCGAAGAATGCGCGCGCACCGGTCCGCCACAACGAGTTGGGGCTGTAGCTGACCCGCTCGGGAACCGGCATCGGCATCGATACCGGCCGGTAGCCTGGTTGCATCACCGGGTTTTCAATGGCGGACAGCTTCGGCGTCTCGCCGATGTTGCCGAGCCTGTCAAAGGCGCTGCAACCGCCGAGCTGGGCGGTGATGACGACTGCCGTAAACCAACACTTGAACCGCATCTTACCTACTCTTCCTCAGCCTATCTGATGACGTTCGTGTTCGGACCGGCGCTGTTGCGCGAGGTCCGAACCGCCGTACCGCTCGGGGGCTTCCCGATTCTGGAGACCGACACGGTACCGCTGCCCGTCACTTCCGCCTCGATGGTGCGTTTGGACTGAATGTTCTGGACGGAGACTGTCTGGCCGAGCGCCGCGTCGCCGAGGGCCCGGCCCGTCGTCTTCAGGATCATGCCGTTCGTCTTGTAGACAATCGTCACCAGGCTGTTCCGCTTGACGAGCTTGGGCGGCTCGACGTCGCTGCGCATGATGGCCCGTCCGGGTATGAGCTGTTTTTTCGCGGCCATGCCGACGACGTTCGCCATGTCCGTATAGGCCGAGCCCGAAACGCGTGCGCGCGGCAGGCGAGTGATCTTCAGATCCTCTTTCCGGATGATCTCGCCACGCTTGATTGCGGCGGCGGGAACGATGGCGTTGACCGAAGGGAAGGCACGCCCCGTGAAGGTTAGTTCCGGTGCCGCATACTCCGTGTTGTCGAAGGAGACGACCGCGCGGAAGCGCCCCGTGTCGCGCCGCAGATCAAGATGTCTGATGCCTGGTACGCCCTTGACCCTCGGGTCCACGTGGAAATCCTTTGCGCCGCGGCCGAACGAAATGGACCAGACGCCGTCGTCGCTGCCGACGTGCTCGGCGATCGCGTCGCGGACTTCATCGAGCGTGATGACGCGGCTCGGCCTGTGCACGGACACCTCGGCAATACCGCCGGGGTTGCGCCACTGGAGTCCGTGATGGCGGGCGGCGGCCATCACCCGGTTCGCACCGACGACGCCGCGGGTCCCAAGCTCCGGGGACCGGAACACAGGCGCCCGGGCAGCGTCACCCGCATTTTCAAACATGTCGCCAAGGGTCACCACGTCGCTGTAGACCTTGATCTGCTCCCGCAGCAGAGGTTCGGCCTGAGCGGTGGCAATGGCCGTGAAGAAGAAGACGAGCGCCCCAGCCAGCAAGAGGTTTGCCGCGCTGCTAACCCGTTGTGCCGTCATGTCCTTAAGTGCCGTCATCATTGCCCTATCTCAGAATGTTCGTGGTCGCCGACATCATCTCGTCGGACGCGCTGATCACCCGCGCATTCATCTCGTACGCGCGTTGCGCCGAAATCAGGTCCGACAGTTCCGCCACAGCATTCACATTGGCGGATTCAAGAAACTTCTGGAGGACGTCGCCAAAGCCGGCGTCACCGGGATTACCTTCCGTCGCCGTGCCGCTCGATGGCGTCTCGAGATAAAGATTGTCGCCGATCGCCTTCAGGCCGGCGGTGTTCACGAACCGGGCGAGGGACAGTTGGCCGATCTGCTGCGGCGTCGTGCTGTCACCGACCACGACCTCGACGCTGCCGGTGCGGTTGATCGTAATCGAGCGGGCATTGTCGGGAATCGTAAGGCCCGGCTGAACTTCGTACCCGTCGAGCGTAACGAGACGGCCCTCGGCATCGAGCTCGAACGACCCGTCGCGGGTATAGGCGGTCTGGCCGTTGGGCAGCGAAATCGTGAAGAAACCTTCGCCGCGGATCGCCACGTCGAGTTCTTTCTCGGTATTGTTCAGATTACCCTGGCTCATGACGCGCGACGTGGCGCCGGTCTTGACGCCGAAGCCGAGTTGAATGCCGGTCGGCACAATGGTGCCTGAATCCGACGAGGCGGAACCGACTCGGCGCAGGTCCTGATAGAGCAGGTCCTGGAACTCCGCCCGCACGCGCTTGAATCCCGTGGTGCGCATGTTGGCGATGTTGTTGGAGATGACCTCGACGTTCAACTCCTGGGCCATCATGCCGGTTGCGGCTATCTGAAGGGATTTCATCGGTGGCTTTCCTTTCCGGCCTCTTTCATCGATGCGCGCATCAGATCACTATCCACGCGGTGGCGTGCCGAGACGCTCGATGGCCTCGCGCCTGAGGTCCTGCGCCTGGCTCATTGTTTGCGACACGGACGTGTAGGCGCGAACCGTCTCGATCATGCGGGTGAGCTCGGAGATGGGCTGGACGTTCGATTTCTCGACGACCCCCTGAAGCACCCGGACGTCCTCGGCGTCGTCGGGTTGCGCCTCCGTCACAAACAGCGTTTCGCCCTCTTTTCTCAGCGCGGCATTGTTCTCGAACTGCACAACGCGCAGCCGGTCTCTCAGTCCTTCGGTGGTGGAAATCGTGCCGTCGGTGGCGATCTCGATGCCCGCCTCGTTGGGACCGAACGTGATCGGTCCGCCTTCGCCCATGACCGGATGGCCCGCAGGCGTAACGAGTTGGCCGTCGGGGTTCAGTTTCAGTTGGCCGTTGCGCGTGTAGCGGTCGCCGTCCGGCGTCTGGACGACGAGCCATCCGTCGCCGGAAATGGCGACGTCCAGCTCATTTCCCGACTGTTCGAAATGGCCTTGGGCAAAGCTCTGGTAGACCGAGCTGTCCAGAACGAACGAGACTTTCCGGTCCCGCCCCGTCAGTTCGTTCATTTCCGCGACCGGCATGAGGTGTTCTTCGAACATCATGCTGCCGGTCTTGTATCCGGCGGTATTCATGTTCGCCAGATTGTTGGCCACGACATCCATCTGCCGCCTGAGGGCGACTTGTCGGGACAGTCCGATGAGTAGGGCGTTTTCCATCTTCTGCGATCCGGTTTGCGTTTGTAAGCGCACCGCCGCGACGCAATACGGATCGGACAAACGGGTCCGGAGCGGCACCAAGCTGTTGTGCACAGACTGTGCCATCTTTTTTTCTGTGTAATTTCAAATGCTTAAGATTTTGGAGCCCCAGCCCGCGTCTGCCGGCCCGGCAACATCGACCCGGCAAAAATTGCCGCCTTGCATGCTTCTGGCAACCTTTCATTAACCAACACACCGATAAATGGATGTTGAGCCGGGCTGGCGGTCGGAAGGCCGCATTTGCCCCGGAAGGCGCTTGGTGGAGCTCAATTGGATGGCAGACGAGCCCGAACAACCGGAAACGGAAGAAAAGGATGCGGCCGACGCGGAGAGCGAGGGCGGCGATGCTGACGGCGGTGAAGAAAAACAGAAAGCCAAGACGTCGAAGCTGCGCGTGAGCCGGAAGAAGATTGCCATTCTGGCTGTGCCGCTTGTGGCGCTGCTGGGCGGCGGAGGGTACTTCGCCTTCCTCCACTTCAAACTGTCAGAGGACCTCGTCGCCGAGGCGGCAAAAAAGCCCAAGGTCTACTACAACCTCCCGGAAATGGTCGTGAACCTGAGCTCCCGGGAAAAGCGCGCGCAATATCTCAAACTGAAGATCTCGCTGGAGGCTCCGGACCAAAAGGTCCTAAACGCCCTCAAGCCGATTATGCCGCGCGTGATGGACATGTTTCAGCTCTACCTGCGCGAGCTGCGCAGCAGCGATCTGGAGGGCTCTGCCGGCATTTACAGGCTCAAGGAGGAGCTCCTGCGGCGGGTCAATTTGGAAATACACCCGCATCAGGTCTCGCGCGTTTTGTTCAATGAAATCATCGTCCAATAGGATGGGGATCAGACATGGCTGATGATCTGGACCAAGATGCGCTGGCCGCCGAGTGGGGCGCGGCGTTGGGCGATGAGGATGTCAATGGCGAAGGCGTAGAAGGGTTCGACGAGGATGTTGCGGCTCAATGGGCCGCGATGATCGACGATAACGACATTCAGGAAGGGGAGAAGTCCGGCGGCGAGCGCGTCCTCAATCAGGACGAGATCGACAGCCTGCTGGGTTTCGACCTCGATGAGCAGTCGCTCACCGATACCAGCGGCATTCGCGCGATTATCAACTCGGCGATGGTGTCTTACGAACGCCTGCCGATGCTGGAGATTGTGTTCGACCGCATGGTCCGGCTGCTGACGACCAGCCTGAGGAACTTCACGTCGGACAATGTCGAGGTTTCCCTCGACAATATCTCGACCATGCGGTTCGGAGACTACCTCAACTCCATTCCTTTGCCGGCGATGATCGCCGTCTTCAAGGCCGTGGAGTGGGAAAACAACGCCCTGATGACGGTCGACTCCAACCTGATTTACTCGATTGTCGACGTGTTGCTCGGCGGTCGCGGCGCGCCCGCGGTCCGGGTCGAGGGTCGCCCTTACACATCCATCGAGACCAACCTGATGAAGCGCCTGATCAGCATCCTGCTTGAGGATGCGGAGGTTGCGTTCGAGCCGCTGTCACCGGTCAAGTTCGAGCTCGAGCGGCTTGAGACCAATCCGCGCTTTGCAGCCATTGCGCGGCAGGCCAATGCCGCTGTCCTGATCAAGCTGCGCATCGACATGGAAGACCGCGGCGGGCGGATTGAGGTGCTGCTGCCCTACGCAACGCTTGAGCCCATCCGGGAACTGCTGCTGCAGGGCTTCATGGGTGAGAAGTTCGGGCACGACAATATCTGGGAGAGTCATCTGGCGACCGAGATCTACCAGACGAATGTCCGCCTTGAGGCGGTTCTCGACGAAATGACTTTGCCGCTGCGGCGGGTCATGGACCTGGAGGTGGGAGAGACCGTGCTCCTCAACTGCGGACCGGATGATCCGGTGCAACTGCGCTGCGGCGGCATTCCACTCCTCAGCGGTAGTATGGGACGCACGGGCGGGAACATCGCGGTGCGCGTTGCCGGGGGAATCTCAAAACCGAAAGAGGCTCGGCAACTCGAAACGCCGGCGGGTGAGCCGCTGGCGGAGGCAGTCTGAAATGGGCGGATCATTGCTTGGCGTCATGATCGAGCTGCTCGTCGCGGTGTTACTGGCAGTCACAATCGCCTACTGCGTCCTGGTGAACAGAAAGCTGGTGCAGTTGCGCTCCGACCAATCTGAATTGAAGACGATCGTGCGCGAGCTTCACGTTGCGACCAACCAGGCCGAACACGCGATCGCTGGGCTGCGTCAGGGTGCGCAAAATGCCGATCGCTCGCTCACCCAGCAGATCGAACGTGTGCGCGAGCTTGACGAACAGATCGTAACCAATATCGAGAAGGGCGAAGCGTTACTGCTCAAGCTGTCGGCCGTGACGCGCGGCCAGGGCTCGCAGCCTCCCGATGGCACAGGCGCCGTGCAGGGTCCGCAGACGGCGCAACCCATTCGCCACAGTCAGGTCGGCATCGGCCTTCTCAACGCGCAGCGGCGCGGTGACGCTGCACCGCCGCGACATCCGCAACACGGCAGCGGGAAGGCCGCCTGATGGACAATGTGCGGATACTGCCGCTGCTGGTCATCGCCGGCTTTTGCCTGCTTATGCTGAAGTCCATGGGGCTGGTCTTCTCCGGCGGCTATGTCCTGTCCGGTTCTGCGCCCGCGAGCGCGCAAAACGCGGACGACGCACGGCCTGCCTCGGAGGAGCGTGCGGAGAACACAACTGCTGAAGAGAACGCACCGGAGCAAACGACGCCTGCGAGTGAGCCGGCGCCCAATGCAAGTGCGGAGAACCCGGCGGCTGGCCGCAAGGATGCCGCGAAGACAGACGTCGCCGGACCGGTGCTCGATCCCGCCACCCGCAAGACGAAGGCGGAACGGGCGATACTCGAGGGCCTCGCGAACCGGCGCAAAGAACTGGACAAGCGTGCGCGCGAGCTTGAGCTGCGCGAAAACCTGCTCAAGGCGGCGCAAAAACGTGTCGAAGCCAAGATTGCCGAACTCAAGGCGATCGAATCCCGGATTGAAGGTGAGCTCAAGAAGCGCGATGACGGGCGTAAGGCGGAGTATCAGCGGCTCGTGCAAATGTACTCCAACATGAAGCCGAAGGATGCA
>JANQLP010000090.1 GCA_028280515.1 Hyphomicrobiales bacterium | reverse complement strand
GAAATTATCGATCCAAATTACAAGAAAAGAGAAACGTCGTTAGGTCGTATGCATAGATTGCTTCAGGAAATTCCGACTTAAAAATCCCGAACACCTATGAGTATCTGCGGTACCTCATTTATTTCTTGACGTTCGGGTGCGAAGATCATGGCTTCCGACGGCGGAGCGAGTGAAGCGATGGGTGCGTTTCCAGGTTACGATTCCGAGCATGAAGACACGCTGCGGATGTATTACTTGTCGTTGCCGGAGGATCATCGTCGACGCGATGCTGCAGTCGAAGCGCTGAAGATCGGCCGCGGCGGGATCGTGTATATCGCGAAGGTGTTGGGGATAAGTCGCCGCACGATCTACACCGGCATCCGCGAGTTGGAGGCGATGGACACGGGCGACGGCTCGCCGCCGCCGCGACCGAGTGGTGGCCCGGGGCGCATCCGCCGCGCCGGCGGCGGGCGGCCTAAAGCGAGCGAGCGCCAGCCGGGCTTGCAGTCGGCCTGCGAGCGGATCCTGGAGGCCAAGAGCGCCGGCAGCCCGACAGATCCGGACGTGGTGTGGACGCACCTCAAACCGATGCAGCTCGCCGCCGAGCTGGTGCGGCGCGGTTTTGAGGTCGGTCGCAATACTGCCGCCAGGTTGCTGGACGCGGCTGGCGATCGTCGCCGTGCACGGCGCAAGGAGCTGATCACCGGCCACGTTGATCCGCAGGCACGCGACTGCCAGTTCCGGCACATCGAGGCGCTGCGCAAGCAAG
Organism: Hyphomicrobiales bacterium; assembly: GCA_028280515.1. Lineage (GTDB taxonomy): Bacteria > Pseudomonadota > Alphaproteobacteria > Rhizobiales > Methyloligellaceae > UBA2767. The sequence goes on along the minus strand of JANQLP010000090.1, from coordinate 1,052 downwards.
CACGCGCCGCCGGCAATCCCGTATTGTGCGTCGACACGAAAAAGAAGGAGTTGCTCGGCTGCCGGCATCGTTCGGGCCAGTGCTACAGCACCGATGTGCAGCACGTCTACGACCACGACTTCCGCCATCTTGCCGCCGGTCAGCTGGTTCCGCACGGCGTCTACGACGACTTCAGCAATCGCGGCTTCATGACCCTCGGCACCTCGCGCGAGACCAGCGCCTTTGTCTGTGACGCCATCGCCTTGGCCTGGACCGAGACCTTCCGCCAGGCCTACCCGCAGGCCACCGAGATCGTCCTGACCTTCGATGCCGGCGGCGCCAATGCGGCGCGCTCGCTGCGCTGCAAAGAGGATCTCATCGCACTGAGCCGCCGTTTGGGTCTGCCGCTGCGCATCGCGCACTACCCGCCCTACACCTCCAAGTGGCATCCGATCGCGCATCGACTCTTCAGTCAGGTCGAACGCGCCCTACGCGGCGTCATGCTCGACAGCCCGCAAACTGCACTGAGCGCAGTCCAACGTGTCTGCACGCAAACGGGCCTGTCGGTCGGTGCACGGATTCTCGATCGGGTGTACGATATCGGTCGCAAATGCTCCGATACATTTCGCGACATCAAGGATCGGTTCATCCGCCATGATGCAGTCCTGGGAGAATGGAACTATCTTGTTGATGGTCGCGGCCTTAATCCGGGATGTGTATAACTTGTTTTGGGCGCGTTACTAACGCGAGGAAATATATGCCGTCAATCTCAATGTTCTATGGCTTGATCGTTTACATGTATTTCATGGACAATAAGCAGCACAAACTACCTCACATCCATGTCAAGTATCAGGATGATGAAGTCATTGTGCAGATTCCAGATGGCACGGTTCTCGAGGGGAATATTCCAAACACGAAAATGAAGCTGCTTCAGGCTTGGGTTGAACTTCACAAAGAGGATCTTATGGCTAATTGGTGCCTGACCGAAAAGCCTGTTTCATCTTACAGGACAATGGCTTAAAATATGGCCCCATGGTCGAAGTTTTGGTGCCGAGGCCGATCAATAGGGACGC
>JANQLP010000039.1 GCA_028280515.1 Hyphomicrobiales bacterium | reverse complement strand
CAGGCGGACGCCAAGCGTCTCCTGCCCCTCGTGCCAGCCCTTGGTCACGATGCCCACGTCACGCATGGCGGCGGCGTCGGAGCCGGAGAACGGACCCGTCAGCGCAAAGCAAGGAATCTCTTCTCCCTTCGCCAGGCGCGGCAGGTAATGCGCCTTTTGCCCCTCGGTGCCGTAGCACTCGATGAGCTCGCCGGGCCCGAGCGAGTTCGGCACCATGACGATGGTGACGCCGTCGGCGCTGCGTGAGGAGATCTTGCCGAGGATCAGCGACTGGGCTTGGGCGGAGAATCCGAGACCGCCATGCTCCTTGGAGATGAGCATGCCAAGAAAACCCTTGTCGCGAACGAACTGCCAGATGTCCTCAGGGATGTCGTGCAGGGTGTGGCGGATGCGCCAGTCGTCGAGCCGCTCGCACAAATCCTCCGTCGGGCCATCGAGAAAGGCCCGCTCCTCCTCGGTGAGGGTGACCGGCGCCACGCGGCGCAGCTTGTTGAAGTCGGGGGTGCCGGAGAACAGCTCTGCGTCCCAGCCCGCGGTGCCGGCTTGCAGGGCCTCCCGCTCGGTCTCGGAGATGGCCGGCATCACGCCTTTCAAGGCGCGATAGGCCGGCCGCGTCAGGTATTGGCGTTTCAGCTCCGGCATGCCGGCGGCAAAGAGGAGCGCCGCGGCGAGCCAGCCCGCGAAAGTCCAGAAGGGAAACCCGAACGTGATTTGCAAGCACAGCGTGAAGACAAAGACCGAAATCGCCCAGGTGCGGAGCGATGCATGATTCATCGCAAGCGCGAAAAAGCCTGCGAGGGCGATGACAGTGAAAAGCAGCTCAGCCACGGACGGCCTCCAACATCGACACGGCCCCAGTCTTTTCGTCCCTCCCGCCCTCTATGGTGCCGATGGGCCCTGGACTCAAGGGGATTTGTCGCCATCGCCAAATCGGTTTGGATATGGTTGGATATGGTTGGATATGACACGAAGCCTGACGATGCAATGCCAGTTGAATGACGGAAGCACAAACGAATGACCGGTTATGTTGACCCGACAAAAGAGGACTTCGCGCGGTTTCGCGAGATGCAGCGTGAGGGTCCGCTACACATGCTCAATCTGTTACGGTTTCGGGAAAGGGCCGCGTATGATGACGGCACCGTCGCAACAGGAGCGCAAGCATATCAAAACTACGCAAGGGAAAGCGGACCGATTTTCGCTCGCCTCGGTGGCCGACAAGTATGGGTCGGAATGCCTGAACTGACTTTGATCGGGCCTTCGCACGAGCAGTGGGACCTTGCGTTCATCGCCGAATATCCGAGCGTGGACGCTTTTGTTGCCATGCTACGTGACGCCGATTATCGCCGGGCGGTTCGCCATCGACAGGCTGCGATCGCCGATTCTCGTCTCGTACGCATGAGGCCGGCTTTGCCTGGTTCCTATTTCGGGGAAATCGAAACACAGCCGAACGCACCGACTGAATGAGGGCCGCGCTCGCCCGCTTGGTCCAATCGATGGTGCGAGCACGATCCAACGACTGCGGTCGTTTGTCGAACGAAGAGCGCGATTGCTTCTTGGTTGCGCCTGCGGACGGCGGACCAAGTCGATGACGACCTAATTCGAACCCAAAAGAAAATCGGCCGTTGAGCGCTTCATTCGCTCGCCATGTGCGCAACCCTGTGTCGCTTCAAAGTGTCGGATGGGCGCTCGCCGAATGCCTGCCGGTAGTCTCTGGCAAACTGTCCGAAATGCCAGAATCCGAATTCCGCCAGGATGTCGCTCACCTGGGCTTTGTCCGGGCTCGCTCTCGACAGCTCCGAGCGCACCGCGGCGAGGCGCCGCGCTTTGATGAATGCCGCGGGCGTCATACCGAACCGCTCTCGAAATGCGTATTCAAGGGTTCGCTCACTCACCTTGCTGTGTGCCCGCAATGCAGCCGGCCCCAACGCAGTGAGGTCCCGGGACTCCATCAACTCCAGGCTCATGCGGATCGCGCGCCGTCTGGCGCGTGGAGCAGGTTGAGGACGAAGTGCATGGCTTTCACGCCCAAGCCAGTTTGGCAGTAAAGCGATCAGGATTTCGGCAATGTCGTCCGGGCGCGCGACCGCAAGGCCGTCGCGAAACGACCTGAGGCGCCAACGGATCGGATCGAGTATCGCCGCCGGTACAGGGAAGACTTCGGGCCGCGCACCGATTTTCGGCAGCTCCAACTCGAGCGCCACGGCGGCGTTACCGAGCGACTCCTCGCTGACCGAGAGCGTGTGGATATCAAAGTCGGCACCCGAGAGGCTGCGAAGCTCGCCGCCGACGGGAAACGCCAAGACCGTATCTGCATCGACATCATGGCCGCGCCACCACAGCCCCCGCATTCCTGTTTCCTGAACAGCGAAGGTGACGAGGCCGGGTGGGGGCGCTCCGGCCTGGTCTAAACAGGCACGAAAGCGAGCATGGGCGAGCATTGAGCCGTTCACATTCGATTGAACGACACGACCGACGCGGGGCGTGCTCGCTGCGATAGAAAGCGGTTGGAATTCAAGGTTCCAG
>JANQLP010000223.1 GCA_028280515.1 Hyphomicrobiales bacterium | reverse complement strand
CAGCGCCACCAGCAGGTCCAGATTAGGAAGGCTGAACATGGGGAACCAGCCGGGGTAGAGCACTTCTGCGGAAACCCCGTCGATGTCCTGATCGTCCGGCCGCCGGGCACCATCGGTCAAGCCGGGACGCATTGCTGCATAGCCGCCTGTGAAGTACGCCTGAATCTCCGGATCGGTAATCGAACCCGCACTCGGCTTGGTGGCGTGCTCTCTCGGAAGTGGGGTTTTGTAGTCGAGTCGTGTGCCTGCCAGGGCCATCACGGCGACGTTTCGCGTTCGTTTGGGATTGTTGGGGATGGTGATGAAATCACCTTCGCCTTCTTTGCTGACGATGCGTGGCGCATCATCGCCGAACTGTTCAGGCAGCCCTTCGAACACCTCGGGGCCTTCCAAGGCGTGGGAATCGGCGGAAATGGGTCGCGGATCATCTAACAGGGTCATGTCGTTTCCTCAGCGGCGTCAGTCGAACGTATTATGAACATGTTCATAATACTGTCAAGGCTTATGATCGTCGCGGTTCAGATCGCTTCGAGGCTGGCCTTGATTTCGGCATGTTTGCGGCGATTGAGCCGGTACCCGGCGTAGAACGCGGCGCCGATGAGCGCAGGGACGATCGTTACCGGCGAATCCATGATGCCGAGCAGGTGCACCACTTCCGGATCAACCTCGCCGGGCTTGACCCCGGATGGAAAGGCGATCACGTCCAAAGTCACACCGGCAAGGAACGTGCCGAGCGCGCGATCGGCTTTCGAAAAGAATGACCGAGCGGAGTAGAGCACGCCCTCCTGGCGCTGTCCGAATCGAAGCTCGTTTTCATCGGCTACGTCTGCGAGCGCCGACATCACGCTGATGTTCAAGACGCTGAGCGCGCCGGAACCGATGGCGTGAAACGCCAGGATCGAAGGAAAGAGCTCTGGAGTTCCGTTTTCTGGAAAGAAGCCCGATATGCGCAAGATCACCGGCATCGCTTCCGCGAATGCGACCACGACGGTGGCGACGAATATGGTTGCCCGTTTGTCAAAGCGTCGATGCAACACGTAGGAGAACGCGAAGCCAATCACATATCCCGCGGCGCTGCCGAGAACAAACCACCGGATCTGATCCGGCAGCAACTCCCAGTAGTAGATATTCATGTACTGATTGAACGCGGCGCGCATCCCGATGGTAATGCTCAAGAAAAAGAGGCCCAGAAGTAGAAACAGGTAGTTCCTGTTTCGAAAAACTTTGAGCAGGTCGCGATACATGTTCGCAAGGCTGAACGCGGGCAGATTTTTTTCCGGCTGGGTCAACGTGGGAATGCGGTCGCGCGTAAACCAGGCGCTTGCGTACAACGAGAGGAATACCGCAACGCAGGCCCACGTAGAGAAGACCGGGTACGCCGCGGGATTCAGAAGTCCGTTCTCATACTCAGCCGTTGGCGTGAAGATATACGTGAGGCTCAACCACACGGCACCGGCTGCACCTATGTATCCCCCAAAGTTGTTGTAAGACATGATCGTGGTTCGTTCGTGATAGTCCTTGGACAACTCGCCGCCGAGCGCGAGGTGGGGAACGAAAAAGAGCGTCATGCATGAGCGAAGCAGAATCGAGAAGAGGATCAACCAGAGGAAGAGCTGCGTTTCCGAAGCGGCGGTTGGCGGGTTAAACAAGGCAAAAAATGCGATTGTCACGGGGACGGGTGCGGCGAGCATGAAGGGGTGTCGACGTCCCCATTTTTTCGACCGAAAGCGATCTGACCAGCTGCCAATCAGCGGATCGGTAATTGCGTCGAATATCAGCGCCAGAGTTGGGCCCAACCCCGCCAGCGTTGCCGGTAAGCCCAACACCTGGTTGTAGTAGAGCATGGTCAGGAAGCCAAACGTATATAGGAATACGGACTCCGCGGTTGCTCCAAGGCCAAAAAACAGCTTCGTGCGCAGCGGCACGGACCGCTGATTCATGCTTGCTCTACTGAGGTTGCGCTAGCTGGCCGCGCAACGAAGATCGTCCGACCGCCACGAACGAATCGCGCTGGTCGCGCTGATAAAATCCACAAAGCAACATCCCCTCGCACGAATCGATAATACGAACGCGTTCATATTATTTTGATCCGTGACGAATGTCAC
>JANQLP010000174.1 GCA_028280515.1 Hyphomicrobiales bacterium | reverse complement strand
ATGTCCCACCTACTTTCGCATTCGTCGTAGATTGATCATGCAGGATGGAACCCGCGCGGGCGCGGAGATGTTCATCAAGACCACCGCGGCGCCCGGCTTGGAAGATATCGATCCAAGCGAGTTAGGCATGGCAAACGGTCGGCCGTACCTGGAGGAGACGTTTGGCATAGTTACGGTTGGTGCAACCCACCTCGTAAGGACCGTTTCGCTTGACAGCGAGACCGCCGAGAGTTTCGGTTTGGAAGCTGGAGCAAATTTTTTCGAGATCCACGCCAAGGCCTTTGGCCCCAATCGGGTACCGGTGTATTTCCAGCGCATCTACGTTTCAGCGGATGCGTGCACCCTCGATTTTTGAGGTGCTCCGAAGAAACTTCTGCATTGAACGATCTGCGTTCAATGGTGATCGTCTAATAAAGTTTGCACAGTTCGGCTCCTCTGTGCTCGCACAAGAGCCATATCTGCTTTCACCCCTGGGTACAGAGCAGAGCAGAGAAGCATAACTTGCGGTTCATGGCTGTTGAGTGCGACGGCCTTTGAGGCAACTGCGCCCAGCCGGCAGGATACACTGCGCCGGATGGAAGCAGCCGGCCTCCTCCCCGACGGCCCAATCCGCAACACCTGCGTAAACGAGTGCCTGAAGCTGTGAAAAGTGGTTCGCGGTGTCTTGATGGCGATCTGATTCAGGTACCGCCCAAACCACTTGCTCGGCTGATTGCCGGTGGAATCAAGGGTGACTTCAAAGAGCATTGCTGAGCCCACCTCAGTTCGTCGCTGCTCGACGAAATCCAGAAACCCTTGACTTGCCAGTTCACTGTGAACAGGGATCTTGCGGCGGCTCGATTTAGTCTTCAAAGACTTCTCACTCTCTTCCTTGCTCACATCGAAGTGACTTACCTCACCCTCGGTTCGGATATCACTAGTCTCCAAGAGCACAATCTCGCCAAGGCGCATACCGGAAAACAAACCCACGAGAGGAATCCAATACTTCGCATCCCGCAGCACGAGATCACCGTGGGTTGATCTTCGAGAGGCGGATTTGCAGCCGGAGTACAGAGGCGAGATGAAAAGCTTCTCGAGTTGATCGGCCGAAAACGGGTCGCGGGCATTGCTCTGATTGGTAGCACTTGCCGTCTTTATTTTCTTGGCAGAGGAGTTTTCAAGATAGCCTTCATCCTCGCACCATGAGAGAAAAGAGCGAACCACGCTGAAGTACTTCTGCAGTGTGCCGGGGGCCAATCTGGGAACGCTGGATTGATCCTTAGCGAGTTCCTGAATTCTCATTGCTGCCGCATTCTTCATGACCTCCTTTGGAAGCTTCAGGAGTAGATCCCTGAAGTTCCTTACATCTTCGGTTCGCTCTGCCTGCGCGGATGTCGCAGTGCCGACGAAGTCTTGAAACCAATAGAGAACTCGCCGGCTCTCGTTGGTCGTCTTGGTTGTCCAGTCGTGGACTTACTTGAAGGCGATATAGGCTTCGACGATCTGGCCCAAACCGCTCTTTTTGGTCGAGACGGTTGCTCTTGGTGGAGGGGGCCTACCGGAAGACTTTACCCCAATGAACAAAGGGTCGGTGGGCGTAGCTTGATTGTAAACGCCCCCGAGCATTGCAGCCAAGATCCTGCGCTGTTCCGCTTTCGCTCGCAGTACGCCGGAGCAGACTTCCTCGAACTCCTCCACACCCATTTGGAGCTCATTATGATTGGCCTTGGAAACGATGGTTTTGGCAGCCTCTTTGGTCAAACCATCGAGCTCGCCAGAAGCGATCTGGGCTTGGAATGCGGCGCACTGCTCGTCAGCTGCATCAGCTTCAGCAGACGCATCGAGCGTATCATCCTCCCGGATCATCCAGACAACCTCTTCTGCTTGCCCCAGCAGGTCTGAGAGAAACTCTTTCAGAAGCGTCTCAATCCGATCTTGGCTCACTTCAGCCTTACCTCCCAGAATCTCTATCACTGCGTCGAATCGGTTCGACAGGGCTCTACAGCGTAGACGAGCCCGCGCGGGCTCGCGAGTCTGCAGCGAAGGCTTGATCTCGGATCGGCCTATGCGGCTTTGCAGAGGGAGAGGAACGACACGCCGGAAGTAGAACACTCCCCCGCGCCGCCACAGATGCGGTGTGCGAGAACCCGGCAATCCAGCCTCCTTGCTTTACCAGTTTTCTGTACCAGCAAGGAAGAACGTCCAGTTCCGTAACGGTAAGTATTTGAGCCAGATCGGTAATCGGACAATCTGGCGTCCCCTAGGGGAATTGCCATTGATGCCCAAAAATCTTCTAAAAACAATGCGTTATCAATTTGCTCGATGAGCGGCTTGTGGCAGTCTTTGTAGTACTCGGCAAGGCTCTAAACCGGCAGCGCCCAGTTGTTCCAGCGGTATACCCGACTGTGCAATTTTTTGAGGGATGGGAACTTCACCCTCAACCCAGTCCAACCACCGGAGTGAGGGCATACAACTGTTACCTAAGCGATCAGTTGGGTCCGACTAAGAGTGCAAGCTCACCGACAGCCCTTTTGTTTGGATGCAGCGCTGTGAGACCTGAACGTAGATTCAAATCGAGGGCACGCAACCGACGACGTCAGCAGGGCCTTTTCCAATACGCGGCATGATGATCCAACTTGGTCGGTTTGCGCGCGCACTGCGCTTGTCTGCAGTACGCCTCTTTGGCCTTGAATGACGGTGTCGGTTATCGCTAGAAGTTCGGACTTCAGGGGCAGCCCTTTTACGACTGCCGGATGAAGTCGAGCACGGTTTCAACATCGTTCATGGTGTTGTAGGCATGCACCGCGAAACGCAACTGGCCGCGTCGGATCGTGTGGATCACCTGTGCTTCGGCAAGTTGCTTCGACAAGGGCGCGATCTTTGGGTCGGTCGAAAACCCGTGACCGCCCGCGTCGAGCGCGCCAACCGTCACAATGTGAGACTGCTGCGGGCCGCTTGCGGGGACTGCCGGTGTGAGACCGAGCGCCGCGATGCCTTCATTCAGCGCGGTAGAGAGTTCAAGCACACGGCTTTCAATCTCTTCAATCCCGAGTCCGAGCAGTAGATCGAGGGAAGCGTCGGCGGCACAGGCCCCGGCAAGATTGTAGCTGCCTACCTCGAAGCGCCGGCTGTCGGGCTGATAGGCGTAGTCGAGCCCGCCCATCACGGAGTGGTCGTCAGTGGTCATCGCCACTGCCGGGCGCGACAGATAGGCCGGCTCCAACCGGTCGATCCAGTTCGGCGAAACATACAGGAACCCGTAGCCATAAAGCCCGAGCAGCCCCTTCGATGTGGAGGTCGCGAATCCGTCGACGGGCAGGTCGGACAGATCGTGCGCCAGAACGCCGGCGGACTGGACTCCGTCGACGAGCAGAAACGCACCCTTCTTCCGGCAGCCTTCGCCAAGCTTGACGAGATCCGTGCGGTGACCAGGGGCGAATGTGACCGATGCACAGGTGACAATACGCGTACGATCATCGATCGCATCAATCATCGCATCGATGTCGAGCGAACCGTCGGGCATGTGTCCAACGAGCCGAACCTCGTTTCCCCGCCGCTTCAGCCGCAGCCAGGGATAGATGTTGTTGGGGTGCTCAGCGTCGACACAAACAACGACGTTGTCGGCCCTGGCCATAGGCATAGCCCAGGCGATCGTGTTCACGCCATCGGACACGTTGCGGACTGCGGCGACGGTCGAGGCGTCGATATTCATCAGTTGCGCAAATTTCTGACGGGAGCTGACCACCATCAACTCATGATCCGCTCGGTTGGCCGAGGCCACCGCCAAGTGGTCCATAAACCGATCGACGGCAGCCCTGACATCGTCATGCAGGATCATCTTGTCGCACACCGACAGATAGGTCTTTCGTTTGAGCGCTGGGAAACCTTGGCGAAAGCGCTCGAAAGGTCCGGATTCGAGCCGGACCGGTGCGACGTCACTTGTCATTGCGTTTCACTATCCCTTGACGGTTGGTTGAACGTCAGCGCGACGCTTTGAGGTATCGCTCAGTGCAAAACCTGGCTGAGAAACAGTTTGGTTCGTTCGTTCTCAGGTTCAGAGAAGAAACGCTTGGGCTTCGCCGCTTCGACAACTTCTCCACTGTCCATGAAAACGACCAGGTCGGCGACCTCCCGTGCAAACCCCATCTCGTGGGTGACACAAATCATGGTCATCCCTTCTTTTGCCAACTCGATCATGACATCCAGCACTTCATGGATCATCTCCGGATCGAGCGCCGAGGTCGGTTCGTCGAATAGCATGATCTTGGGTTTGAGCATAAGCGCCCGGGCGATGGCGACCCGTTGTTGCTGACCGCCCGAAAGCTGGCCCGGATACTTCCAGGCCTGTTCGGGAATCTTGACACGCTTGAGCAGGTCCATCGCGGCGGCTTCGGCCTCTTCCTTGCCGGTGTCCTGCACCAGGACGGGTCCGAGTGTCAGATTGTCCATCACGGTCAGATGGGGAAACAGATTGAAATTCTGGAACACCATGCCGACCTGGCGGCGGATCGCTTCGATCTTGCGAAGATCGGGAACCAGTTCGACGCCGTCGACAATAATGTCGCCCTCCTGATGTTCTTCAAGCCGGTTGATGCAGCGGATCATGGTCGACTTGCCGGAGCCGGACGGGCCGCAGACCACGACCTTCTCGCCACGGCCGACCACAAGGTTGACGTCTCGGAGCGCATGAAATTCGCCATACCACTTGTTCACATCGAGCAGCGTGACAATAACCTCGCCGGCACTATGCATCGCCGTGTCGGCGGAAACGTGTTCGATTTCCGTCATAGGTTTCGTCCCTTCTTAAGATCACGTTCAATGTGTTCCGAGTATTTCGACATGGAGAAGCAAAACACGAAATAGAACACGAAGATGAATGTATAGGCTTCCAGCGCGAACAGAACCCAAAGCGGGTCCTCAAGCGCGGTGGCTGTTGCGCCCAGGACGTCGAACAAGCCGATGATCGACACGAAAGTCGTGTTCTTGAAAGCGCGGATGATGTCGTTCATCAGAGCTGGCAACACGATCCGCAGCGCCTGGGGCAGGATAATGCGGTTGGTCTTTTGCCAGTAACTGAACCCGATCGTATCAGCCGCTTCGTATTGGCCGCGGGGGATTGCCTGAAGGCCGCCGCGCACGATCTCGGCCGCATAGGCGGCAAAGAACAGAATCATGCCGATCTGCGCCCGAAGGAACTTGTCGATAGTCACGCCCTCCGGCATGAACAGCGGAAACATCAGCGATGCCATGAACAGAACCGTGATCAGCGGAACGCCGCGCACGATTTCGATGAAGCCGACGCAAATGGCTTTGATTGCCGGAAGCCGCGAGCGGCGCCCCAGCGCCAGGAAGACTGCCAACGGCATGCCGCCGACCACCGTGCCGACGAACATGAGAAGAGTCAGCGGCAGCCCGCCCCATTTATGCGTTCCAGTCGGTGTCAATCCGAATACGCCGCCCAGAAGCAGAACGAGCACCGCGGCGGTAACGCCGAGCCAAACGACGAAAAGCAAATAGGACCAGAATCTTCTGAAGGCCGAAAGGATAGCCATTCCCACGATCAGGACGATAGCCAGGACGCCGCGCCAATGCTCATCATAGGGGAACGTGCCGAAGAGCATGACCCGGTGCTTTTCGCCGATCACGGCCCAACAGGCGCCCGCCGCGTCCCGACACGTCTGCGGATCGTCGGTGCGCCAGACCGCGTCGACGAAGGCCCAGGCGATGAAATCGGGAATGGTCAAGAACAGCGCCCACATTGCCAGGCCTGTGAGCACGGTATTGTAGATGCTGCTGAACAGGTTCTCTCGCAACCACAGGAGGACACCCGACTCAAGCGTCGGCGGCACGCGCCTCGGCGTCGATTTCGGTGTCGCGAAGGATATAGCAGTGTCCATCCCCGCTACCGCTCCTTGATCTGAATGGCACGATTGTAAAGATTGATGATCGCAGCGATGGCAAGGGCGATGGATAAGTAGATCGCCATCATTATGCCAATCGCCTCGACCGTGTGTCCGCTCAGCGTGATGATCGTATTGTTGACGTTGAAGAGTTCCGGATAACCGATAACGACTCCAAGCGAGCTGTTCTTGACCAGACTGATGTATTGTGATCCGGCTGGCGGCACCATGACCCGGAGCGCCTGGGGCAAAATGATCTTTCGATACGTATCACCTGGCGTTAGGTTGAGGACGCGTGCAGCTTCGATCTGGCCCTTGCCGACGGACTGAATCCCCGAGCGGACAATTTCGGCAATGAAGGCCGCGATGTAGAGAGACAGTCCCAAAAGGAGCGCCAGAAACTCCGGCGACATCGTCACGCCGCCAATGAAGTTGAACCCTTTCAATGCGGGAATGGACACGTCGACCGGGGCGCCGAACGCTGTCCAGGCGGACAGGGGCGCGGTAACAACGAGGACGATGTTCAACCAGAAAACACGGACGCGGCGTCCGGTCGCACGCCGCCGCGCATCCGCCCATCGTGACAGTAAAACGGCTGCGGCACAGGCTGTGAGGAAAGCAAGCAGCATCCACAGATATGCTGGATTGTCCGCCGGCCAAGGAACGATGAAGCCGCGATTGGTCAAAAACGCCATATCCAGCACGCTCAGCGCCTGTTTGGGCGGTGGCAATTGGGCAATGATCGTGTACCAGAAGATGATCTGAACCAACTGCGGCGTGTTCCGGAACACCTCGACGTAAGTGGCTGAGAGCTTGGAAATCAGGATGTTCGGTGACAGCCGCGCGATGCCGAGCACGATACCCAGAACAGTAGCAAAGACGATGCTGAAGACGGACACTTTGAGCGTGTTGAGAACCGCCGTCCCATAGGCATGCAGAAAACTGTCTGTGGACTTGAACGCGATCAGGCCTTCGCCGATATCGAACCCGGCCTCCTGAAACAGAAATCCGAAGCCCGTCGCGATGCCGCGCTTTTGCATCGCGTCCTGCGCGTTTGATATCATAAACACGGCGAGGCCAAGGATCGAGCCGACAACGGCGACTTGGTAGACCAGATTGCGAAAGCCGACATTGTGCCAAATCTCAGCGGGCCCGACAGCCGGGCGCTTGGGCGTTGTCGAATCGTTGGGCATCGTATTTAGAGTTTCAGCCATGATGGTGCGCTCGAGCGCTTTTCCGGCGATTGTCCATACTCAAAAAAAAGACGGCCGCCCGCGCCGGAAGCACGAGCGGCCTGTCACATCTTACTTGAAGGGTGGAGAATAGAGCAGGCCGCCATCCATCCAAAGCGCATTGATGCCGCGGGAAAGCTTTAGCGGCGAACCGCCGCCCACATTGCGGTCGAACACCTCACCATAATTGCCGACCTGCTTGATGATGCGATAGGCCCAGTCGTTGTCGAGGCCGAGAGTCTCGCCCAAGTCGCCGGCAGCACCGAGCAGGCGTGTTGTTTCCGCATCATCGGAGCTTTTCATGGTGTCGACATTGGCGGAGGTTACGCCCAGTTCTTCTGCCGTCATCATGGCGTATATGGACCATGCCACGACGTCGCGCCATTGCGCATCGCCCTGGCGAACCGCCGGGCCCATCGGATCCTTGCCGAAAACCCCATCCAGAATGATGTAATCGGCCGGGTTGGAGGCCACGGTGGCGCGGGCTGAACTCAGGCCCGATGTCGACTGTACATGCACGTCGCAGCGGCCGCCGAAGAACGCGGTGTTGAGTTCCTTCTTGCTCTCGATGACCACCGGTGTGTAATCGAGGCCGTTTGCCTTGAAGACGTCGGCGGTGACCTTCTCAGAGGTCGACCCCGGCAGAACGCAAACTGTTGCGCCACCAAGGTCCTTGACGGACTGGACGCCGGTATCCTTGTGTACCATAAAGCCCTGTCCGTCGTAGAAGGTCGGGGCGACGAAATCGATGCCGAGCTTGGCATCTCGGCTGAGAGTCCAGGTAACGTTGCGGGTCAGGACGTCGATTTCGCTGGTTTGGAGCGCGGTGAAACGTGTCTGCGACGTCGTCTTCACAAACTGCACCCTGCTTGCGTCGCCAAGAACGGCCGCGGCGATCGCCCTGCACGTATCGACATCCATGCCGGCCCATTCGCCCTTGCTGTCGAGGGCGGAGAATCCCGCGCGATTGCCGTTGACGCCGCAAATCACGGCACCTCGTTCCTTAATTGCGTCGACCGTCGGTCCGGCCACGGCGCTGTCGGTTCCGCTCGCCACAATCAGGGCGACCGCTGCAATGGCTACTGCTGTTTTTTTCATGACGTTGCTTTTCCTTTAGCATTGTTTGCCTGGTTGCAAGGCGGCCGAAGTCGCTGGCCGCGAGCGGTCAGCCGTTCGGCATCGGAACGGCAGTCGGGGCATAGTCGCCGCGGCTTTGGAACAAGCGCGTGCGCACCTCCAGTCCCCTGTGGAGGTGATCGCACATCAGCTTTTGAGCCTGCTCGCCGTCACCCGCCTCGATCGCTTCGAGAATCTCCAGGTGTTCGCGAACGGACTCGAACACGCGGTCAGGCCGATGGTGGCGCGGAATGCCGAGGGCAATACGAAAGCGCAACCGGATCGGCCGATAAATCTCCAAGAGGTTGCGGTTTCCCGCGCAGCGAAAAATCTCAAGATGAAACTCGGCGCCATGGTCATAGACTTCAGCGACACTCGCTTGCGACGGGTCAGCGATTACGTTGCGGAACCTCGAGGCATAGTCCGACAACGTTGGTGTCGGCCCGCGCTCGGCGGCCAGGAACGCGGCTAGTCCCTCAATCGCGTAGCGAACCTGATAGATTTCCTGGACGTCTCTAAGCGTCAGCGGGCGAACGAAGGTTCCCCGCGTCGGGTGCGCTTCCAGCACGCCTTCTCGGACCAGATCCTTGATCGCCTCGCGCACCGGCGTCCGCCCAATCCCAAGGGATTCCGCCAATCTACGCTCCGCCAGCGGCTCATCTGAAGAGATCTCTCCCCGCAGGATCAGATCCAGCAGGCGACCGTAGGCCTTTTCTTTTTCCGAGCTCTTGTTCTTTGGCATAGCAATGGCATACCATCAAAATACCATTGGCATGTCAAGGTTGTTGGTCCAGCGACGGAGACAGCAAAGACCAGCGGATTGCCGCTAACCCTTCGGCAAAACGGTCCAGCGCCATCGGCTTGTCGTCTGCGCTATGGGATCTGTGGCCGCCGGTCCGAGCAGCCAGACGACCGCTCAAAGGGTCTCTGTTTCTTCCCACAAAGCCTCGGCCTGAGGGCCTATTCGGCGGTCCAGCCGATAAAGCCGGATATCTAGCGGAATCTGCCACTTGTCGGGATGCGCCAGCACCAGCGTATCCGATTGCCGTTCCGCCTCGATGCTTTCCGTCGAGAGCCAAGCAAGGCCATGCCCTTCAAGAATCATGTTCTTGATGGCAACGGTGCTGGTCAG
>JANQLP010000118.1 GCA_028280515.1 Hyphomicrobiales bacterium | reverse complement strand
CGTCTAGAGCAAAATCCGATTAGGTTGACTCACCCTGTTTCAACCTAATCGGATAAATTTGCTCTATATCTTTAAGTGTTAGAGCATCTTTATGCGTTCAGATTTCGCGACGAAACGCGTCAATCTGAACGCATGATGCTCTACGCGTCTTCCTTTTCCTTCTCTTCTTGCCTTTCGCGCCTGGGCCGAAGCGAGGCGAGCCTTTCGGAGAGGCTTTTGCGCGATTTGGCCGCGCCTTTGCGGTCGGGCCGTGCCTTCTGCGCAGAGGACTTCTTTCCCGCCGACCGCCCAGTGCGGGATTTTGTTTTTTTGTCGCCTGCGTCCTCGGCGGCGCCCTGTGCCGTTTTCGCGTCGGCTTGCTCGGAAGATGGTTTGACCACGGGCTTGCCCGCCAGCATCAGATCGGCCAGGCGCTGCATTTCGGCCCGCAATCCCTCGGCGTCCGCCATGTCGGTTTCCTTCAGCCGGGCGAATTCCTCGCGCAGCCGCGAAAGCTCAGCCTGAAGCCTGCCGTTCTCTTTTTTGAGGGCCATGGTCGCTTCGTCTTCTTCCCCGGCGCCGCCTTTGCGCCACAGCGCGATGCGGCCCATGATCCCGCCTTCAAGCGCGCCGCGCAGCTTTTCGATTTCCTGTTCCTGACGCCGGATGACGCCCTGGGCAAACTCCAGCGATTCGGTCTGCACGTCGTAGGCGCGCGCACGCTCGATGATCTCCTGCTCGCGCGCCGCAACCACGTCCAGCGTGCGCGCCAGTTCCGCCTCCAGCTCGGGAACGCGCTTCCGGACCGTCTGCTCCAGAATGCTGCTCGCGTGCTTGCGCTCGTCGACCGCGCGGGTCAGCTCGTCGATTTTCGATCTGAGATCGCCGATCTCGACATTGTGCTGATTGCGCTCCATGAGATGCCGCGCGGCGCGGCTCTGGGCGCGCTCCAGGGCCATCTCGAGACGCCGGATCTCCACCGCATATTCGGCGCGCAGCAAGTCCTTGTCGGCGTTGATGTCGGCCACCGAGATCGGCATCGTCGCCTGCAGCTTGCGCGTCGTCAGCCGCACGGCGCGCCGCCAGGCGGCGGGCGCGATCAGCAACGCCAGAATCCCTGCGGCCGTAAAGCCGAGGGCGACAAGCATAATGTTCTCGATCATGCCAAACGGAACCCTGTGCGGACGCGGTCCTGTATCGGGCGAATGTGCCACTTGCGGCCACGGATGGCCAGACCTGCGGGACCTTAGCCGCGCAAATGTGGTCTAAGTCTGTCGGAGAACCGGTTCGCGCGGCTAGAACGGGTTCCAGGTCGGCCTGCGCGTATATTTCAGGTAACCGACATTCGCGCCGAGACGCAGCCCGACGCCGGAGCGAATCGGCGCGAGCGTGATGTGATCGCGTTTCTGGAAGGTCAGGCCGACACCGCCGATGAAATAGGCCGATCCGTCGACTCCGGCAAATCTGCCGTAAAGCTCGTCGAGATTGCGCAGATTGTAGACGAGCACCATCGTCTTGGAGCCTTCCGCGCCGAAGTCGTAACCGAGCGAGGGGCCTTGCCAGAACACCTTGTGGGCGCCGGCATCCTTGGTGTGCAACGTGCCCTCGCCGTAACGCAAACCGGCAACAAATGCACCACCCGCTTCTTCGCCGAGGATATAGCCGTTCGGCCGTCCCGACTTCGAAAACGCATACTCGACGACCCGCGCCAGCCCGGTCGACACACGACCGAAGAAGCTGTGCCCAGCGGCAAGAATCTCGTCGGACGAATAGGTGTCTTCCTCGTTTTGCGGCCGGGCGTAGGGCTGGCCTTCATATGCCGGAGGCGGCGGCGTATAGGCGGAAGGCTGCGGTGCGTTCGTCGGACCATAGGCATTGCTGTTCGCCGTGCGCGGGCCAAGCGGGGTGGGGCCGTTGCTGGCCGATTGCGCGAACGCCGGCGCTGCGAAGGCCGCCAGCATGATCATGGCGGCGATGCGCCACGCGAAAGTCCGGTTGAGAATGGTGTTTTGCATGGGATGACCTTGTCCGCTTTGAGCCACTTGCCTGGTTCTCCCGTCCGCGGAACGAATCACGCGGTGAATTTAGCATTAATCGGGGACGTACCCCATTTTACTCCCACGTCTTGCTTGCCGTTTTCTTAACGACTGTCCCGCAAGATCGCGCGCCAGGCGCCGATATCAACGGCCGAACAGTGTTTGCGATGGCGGAAAGACGAGATTGGATCACCTGCGGCATGCTCGCCCTTACCCTTTTCGGATTGGGGCAGTTTTGGGCCGGTAACGAGCGTGTGCACGCGGCCCCGGCGGTGTGGCGCGATCACGCCACCGGTTTCGCCATCGGCGGCTACGATCCGGTCGCCTATCACACACAGAAACGGCCGGTGCAGGGCCGTGACGGGTTCCAGCATACGTGGGCGGATGCGGCGTGGCGGTTCATCAGTCCCGGCAACCGCGACGCCTTCGCCAAACATCCCGAGATCTACGCGCCGCAGTTTGCCGGATATGACGCGTTCGCGCTCTCAAAGGGACTGACGGTGCAGGGCCAGCCGCTGATCTGGACGCTCTATCGGGGCCGGGTGTTCCTGTTTCAGAGCGAGGCCAATTATCGCGCGTGGACGGCCAACCCCGGCAACATCACCGATCTGGCGGCAACCAACTGGAAGCGGCTGGGCGAAAACCTGCCGGGCACGTCCCGGCGCTAGCAACCGCGCACGGCGTGTCTAGGGTGCACGGCCCCAGGCAATGAACCCTGGATTGGCGTACTCCTGGTCGGTTTTGCCATAGGTCAGTGGCGTGCCGGTTTCGTCGACGACCGTTCCCCCCGCGGCGGTGAGAACGGCATGGCCCGCGGCCGTGTCCCACTCCATGGTGCGGCCGAAGCGCGGATAAACGTCGGCAAGCCCTTCGGCAAGGCAGCAGAATTTGAGCGACGATCCCGAAGCGTGCGTGTCCGTTATGCCGCGCTTGGCGAGAAAGGCGGTCGTGGTCTCGTCAAGGTGCGAGCGGCTCACCGCGGCGACAAGGTGTTGCGGGTTGGGCGCCCGCGTCCTGATCGGCGTGGCGGGAAGGGCGTCGATATCGGGTAACGGCGCACGGGCGTCGAGTTCGATTTTGGCGGCGCGGTCGGCTGCATGCGTCACATAGGCCTGGCCGAGCGCCGGCGCATAGACAAGCCCGAAACAGGGGATGCCGGCGTCGACCAGCGCGACGTTCACCGTGAATTCGTCACGCCCGTGAATGAACTCCTTGGTCCCGTCGAGCGGGTCGACGAGAAAGAAACGCGACGCCGCGGAGACCTGCTGTGCGGGGGATGATTCTTCGGAGATGACCGGTGTGTCCGGCGCCAGCCGCTTCAGGGCTTCGACCAGCACCGCGTCCGCCTCGCGGTCGGCGGCGGTCACCGGACTGTTGTCGCCCTTCAGCTCAACCTCGGCGTGCCCGTAGTGGGCGAGGATGCGGGCGCCCGCCTCATGGGCGGCGGCGATCAGTTCGGCACCCAGTCGCTTGTGATCAATCTGGTCCATGTGGCTTCTTTGGTTTTGCAGGCTGGCGTTCTTTCTGCACGAAGAGGGAAGCGGGTGATTCGCATCTTGGTGCACAAGGGTGGATGCGCCCGATCCCGTCGCGGCGCAGACCCTATCGCAGAAAAGCACTGCAACGGCAAGACGTTACATGCCCGGTACCCCGGCTTCTTGGCACGCTCTGCCGCCTCGTGTAACAGAGTAGGCGCCTTGTACCGCAGCATGTTCGTCTTGCGTCTCTCGCTGCGCACTTCAGAGACGGGAGCAACGGCCTATGTCCGCCGATACCGAACTGAGCGACCTCGAACTCACCGCGCTTGTATCGAGCCGTATCTGCCACGACATCATTTCGCCCGTTGGCGCGATTGCCAACGGTCTGGAGGTTATGGCGGAGGAGACCGATCAGTCCATGCGCGAGCATGCCATGGATCTCATCCGCAAGAGCGCGCAGCAGGCGTCCGCAAAGTTACAGTTCGCGCGGCTGGCCTTCGGTGCCGCCGGCTCGTCGGGCGCCGAGATCGACCTGATGGAGGCGGAAAAGGTCGCGCGTGCGGTCGCCGAGTCCGACAAGCATAAGGTCGAATGGAGCGGGCCCGCGGCGCGCCTTCCCAAGGACAAGGTGAAACTCCTTTTGAACATGGTCACGATGGCGCTCAATGCATTGCCACGCGGCGGCACCATCGGTGTTTCCGTCAGCGACGACGGACCGGCGCCGTCTTTCGAGGTGCGCTGCCGGGGAGAATCCGCGCGCGTGCCGGAGGTTGTCGAGAAAATGCTGTCCGGCGCCAACGGCGCGGCGCTCGATGCGCATTCGATTCAGCCCTATTTCGCAACGCTGATCGCAAAAGAGGCCAGCATGGCATTAAAGGCCGAGGCCGATGGCGAAGATGTGGTTCTCGCTGCAACCACAATAGGCTGAAGTCATCCTTTTCAACCATCGCGTGTAGTTGTCGCGGCCGCTTCAACGAAACGTAAACTCTTTCTCTTCACACTCTGGCTGTTGGTCCGGAGCCGCTTGTCGGCGTCCGGTGCGAGAGTTTGTGCGGTAAAGGGCGGTTGACTGATGGATGATCTCCTATCCGAATTTCTTACTGAGACGTCCGAAAGTCTGGACGTTATCGATGTCGAGTTGGTCAAGTTCGAGCAAGAGCCGAACAATGCCGGCATCTTGGACAACATCTTCAGGCTGGTTCACACCATAAAGGGGACGTGTGGATTCCTCGGCCTTCCGCGTCTCGAGGCGCTGGCGCATGCGGCGGAAACGCTGATGGGCAACTATCGGGACGGCGCGCCGGTCACGCAGGAGGGCGTCTCGCTCATCCTGCAGACCATTGACCGGCTCAAGGAGATACTCGGCGAACTGGAGGAGGCCGGAACCGAGCCGCAAGGGTCGGATGAGGATCTGATCAGTCAACTTGACGCCATTTCGGCGGGCGGGGGTGCGCCGGCGGCCGAGGCCGAAGCGCCTGCTCCCGAGCCTGAGCCGGAGGCGCCGGCTGCTGCCGAGAGTGCGCCGGAGACGCCCGGTCTGAGCGACGATGTCGCGCCGCCGGAACCGAAGGAAGGCGAGGTCTCGCTCGACGAGCTCGAACGCGCGTTCCTGGACGCGCCCGGCCCCGATGACATGGATATTTCGCCGCAGTCCGCCGCCGCCGTTGCGGCCGAGGCGGCAGGACCCGAAGTGCCGGCACCCGCGGCAGATGCCGTGCCGGAGGCGGACAAGTCCGCCGAGCCGGCTGCCGCCCCCGATGCGCCGGCGGCGCAGCAGGAAAAGGCGGCGGCGCCAGCGGCCCCCAAGGACGGCCCGGTCAAGAACCAGTCGATCCGCGTCAACGTGGAAACGCTCGAGCATCTGATGACCATGGTGAGCGAGCTCGTTCTGACGCGCAATCAGCTTCTGGAAATGGTGCGCCGTCTGGACGACTCCGAGTTCAAGGTGCCGTTGCAGCGGCTCTCCACGGTGACCGCCGAGCTGCAGGACGGGGTGATGAAAACCCGGATGCAGCCGATCGGGAATGCGTGGCAGAAGTTGCCGCGTATCGTTCGCGATCTTGCGCAGGAACTCGACAAGAAGATCGACCTGCAGATGCACGGCGCGGACACCGAACTCGACCGCCAGGTGCTGGAACTCATCAAGGACCCGCTGACGCACATGGTCCGGAATTCGGCGGATCATGGCCTTGAACCGACCGAGGAGCGGATCAGGGTCGGCAAGTCCGAAATCGGCGTGGTGAAACTCAGTGCCTATCACGAGGGCGGCCACATCATCATCGAAATTGCCGATGACGGCGCCGGGCTGAACACCGAGAAGGTCAGCGCCAAGATTATCGAAAACGGGCTCGCAACACAGGCCGAGCTTGAGCAGATGAGCGAGAACCAGATTCACCGCTTCATCTTCAAGGCCGGGTTCTCGACCGCCGCGAAAGTCACGAGCGTCTCGGGGCGCGGCGTCGGCATGGACGTGGTGCGCACGAACATCGAACTCATCGGCGGCATGGTCGATGTCAAATCGGAAAGTGGTGCCGGCAGTACCTTCATCATCAAGATCCCGCTGACGCTGGCCATCGTGTCCGCGCTTATCGTGGAGTCTTCCGGTCAGCGCTTCGCGATTCCGCAGCTCTCGGTCGTGGAACTGGTGCGCACCCACAACAATGCGGATCACCGCATCGAGATGATCAACGACACGCCGGTTCTGCGCCTGCGAAACAAGCTTCTGCCGCTCATTACGCTTTCGAAGCTGCTCGATCTGCAGATGGCCAGGGATGTGATCTCGGAATTGCCCGAAGTGCCTGTCGCGGCGCAGGAGGAAGAGCCGGAGACTGCGGAACAGGCTGAGCCCGAAACGGCTGCGGCGGAAGCAGACGCCGCGGAGGGCGACGCCTCGACCGGCCAAAACGATGAGGACAACCTGTTCGTCGTCGTGATTCAGGTTGGCGCGCAGTTGTTCGGGATTGTCGTCGACAGCGTGTTCGACACCGAGGAAATCGTTGTGAAACCCATGTCGAGCATGCTGCGGGACATCACTCTGTTCTCAGGCAATACGATACTGGGCGACGGCAGCGTGATTATGATCATTGACCCCAACGGTATCGCGCAGGCGGTTGCGAGCGAAGCGACCAGTCCGACCGACGAGGCCGAGGAAGACGCTGCGGCACATCAGCATTCCAGTGAAGATACGACCACGGTTCTGTTGTTCCGTGCCGTCACTGAAGAGCCCAAGGCCGTGCCGCTCTCGCTCGTCACGAGGCTGGAGGAACTTCAGGTCTCCGAGATCGAGCGCGCCAACGGTCGCGATCTCGTCCAGTACCGCGGCGTTCTCATGCCGCTCGTCTACTTCGACGAGGACGCGCAACGAAAGACCGAGGGCGAACTGCCGGTGCTGGTCTTCTCCGATCAGGACCGGTCCATGGGTCTCGTTGTCGACGAAATCGTCGACATTGTCGAGGACAAGCTGAAGATCGAGCTCAGGTCGGACAACCCCGGCATGATCGGTTCGGCTGTCATCAAGGACAAGGCCAGCGAGGTGATCGACATTGGCTACTTCATCGAGCAGGCCTACGACGACTGGATGGAGCGGCGCGAGGCCGGAGAGGAAATCCGCGGCACGCGCCTGCTGCTTGTGGACGACAGTGCGTTCTTCCGCAACATGCTGGCCCCGCTGCTCTCGGCTGCCGGATACAGCGTAACCATAACGGAGTCTGCGAAACAGGCGCTTGAGCTCAAGGACCGCGGACTGCAGTTCGACATCATTGTCAGTGATATCGAAATGCCGGAGATGGACGGCATCGCCTTTGCCGAGGTCCTGCGTGACGATCCCGCGTGGAAGCAGACGCCGATCATCGCGCTGTCCTCCCATACCGCGCCTCACATCATCGAACGCAGCCGTCAGGCCGGGTTCGCGGATTTCGTCGGCAAGTTCGACCGGCAAGGGCTCATGGAGAGCATCAAGGATTGCAGTACGCAAATGGGAGTCGCCGCATGACCGCAGTTACCAGCCCGGAGCAGGGGTCTGACCAGTCAGCCCAGGAATACATCACCGTCATGATCGCGGATCAGCTGTTCGGTCTGCCGATCCTCGAGGTCCAGGACGTCTTCATGCCGGAAGCCATCACGGAAGTGCCGCTGGCCAGTCAGGATGTGGCTGGCGTGCTCAATCTTCGCGGGCGGATCGTGACGGCAATCGACATGCGCAAGCGGCTCGGGCTCCCGCCGCTGGAGGATGACAAGGCCCGCATGGCTGTCGGTATCGAGTGCAACGGTGAGTCCTACGGATTGATCATCGACACGGTCGGCGAGGTTCATCGCTTGTCGCACGACACGTTCGAAGCCAATCCGGCAAATCTCGATCCGAGATGGGCGGCCATTTCCGCCGGCGTGCATCGCCTCGACGGCAGCCTGATGGTCGTGGTCGATGTGGAGAAGGTCCTTGCCCAGGAAGAGACAAGCATCGCCGCTTGATCGCAGGCGGACGTCATACCGCGACCCCCTGACGCGCGGTCAAAGGAGTAACCGATGAAACACTGCCTGGTTGTTGATGACAGCAGCGTCATCCGGAAAGTGGCCCGCTGCATTCTCGAGGAGTTGAGCTTCCGCACCACTGAAGCGGAGAACGGCCAGGAGGCACTCGACCGCTGCCGGACCGAGATGCCGGACGCCGTCTTGCTCGACTGGAACATGCCGGTCATGGACGGTATCGACTTCCTTATGGCGCTCCGCCGCGAAAGCGATGGCGAGGTGCCCAAGGTGATCTTTTGCACCACCGAGAACGACGCCGAGCACATCACGCGTGCGATCTCCGCCGGCGCCAACGAGTACATCATGAAGCCCTTTGACCGCGAAATCATCGAGGCCAAGTTCCAAGAAGTTGGACTTCTGTAGCGCGGGCGGGGGGGGATCCAGATGACATCTCTTGCGGTCGCGCAAGCAAACCCGGAAGGTACAGCGTCCGACAAGATCCAGGTGATGATCGTGGACGACTCCGCGGTCGTCCGGGGTCTGGTTTCGCGCTGGATCGGGGAAGATCCCGACATGGAGGCGTGTGGGCGCTTCTCCAACGGAAAGCTCGCGGTCGACGGTATCCTGAAATGTGATCCGGACGTTGTCGTTCTCGACATCGAGATGCCCGTCATGGACGGCATGACGGCCTTGCCGGAGCTGCTGGAACGAAAACCGGGCGTGAAAATCATCATGGCGTCCACGCTCACGCGCAAGAACGCCGAGGTCAGCCTGAAGGCGCTCTCGCTGGGTGCCACGGACTATATCCCGAAACCGGAAACGAACCGGGGTGTGACCACATCACAGGAGTTCCGCGACGAACTCCTGCGCAAGGTCAAGGCGATGGTGCCGCGAAAGCGGGCCCGTCGACCCGGTGTACAGGGTGCGGCGCAACCGCAGGCGGCGGAAGCGAGGGCCGAAGCAGCAACCGATCCCGCCACCTATCAGCTTCGCCCGTTCTCACGCGTCACGCCGAAAATCCTCGCCATCGGCAGCTCGACCGGCGGACCGCAGGCGCTTGCCGGCCTGATCGAGATCGTTGGTCCGGCGTTGCGTGGGGTGCCGTGTGTGATCACCCAGCATATGCCGCCGACATTCACGTCGATCCTTGCCGAGCATCTCGGCCGTGCGTCGGGTCTGCCGTCGAAGGAAGGTGAGGACGGCGAGAAACTCGTGCCGGGATCGATCTATGTCGCGCCGGGCGGCGTGCATATGAAGGTCGTTCAAACGGGCGGCGGGCCGGAGCTGAAGCTCTTTGACGGGCCGATGATCAATTACTGCAAACCGGCAGTTGATCCGCTGTTCGAAAGCGTTTCGAAGGTTTACGGGCCGGCAACGCTCGGACTTGTCCTCACGGGAATGGGACATGACGGGGCTGCCGGCGCGAAGGTGATTGCCGACGCCGGCGGATCGATTATTGCCCAGGACCAGGCCACGAGCGTGGTCTGGGGCATGCCCGGCGCAACGGCCGAAATCGGCGCCTGCGCCGCAATTCTACCATTGGATGAAATCGGGCCTAAGACGAACTCGCTGCTGCGGGGAGGTGCCTGATGACGCCGGCGGAATTTGAATTCCTGAGGGACATGCTGAAGACCCGGTCGGGCCTCGTGCTCGGCGAGGAGAAACGCTATCTGCTTGAATCGCGCCTGATGCCGGTCGCGCGCGAAGAGGGCCTGGAATCGCTCGGCGACCTGACCAAGGCGCTGATGGTGGGCGGGGCGGAGTCGCTGCGGACGAAAGTCACGCAGGCGATGACCATCAACGAGTCGTTCTTTTACCGGGACAAGACCCCGTTCGAGAACTTTCGCGATATCATGGTGCCGGCCATGGTGGAGTCCCCGCGTGCCAGCACACGCAAGCTCAGGATCTGGTGCGCGGCCGCCTCGACCGGGCAGGAGCCGTATTCGCTGGCGATCGAGATCAGGGAACTTGAGGAGAGGCTCCGCGGCTGGTCCATCGAAATCGTTGGCACAGACCTAAGCGAGGAAGTGCTTGAGAAGGCCAGGGCGGGTCTCTACAGCCAGTTCGAGGTGCAGCGCGGGCTGCCGATCCAGCTTCTCGTGAAGTACTTCCAGCAGACCGGCAGCATGTGGCAGATCGACTCCGGCGTCCGGTCGATGGTCGACTACCGCCATTTCAACCTGCTCGACGACTATACGGCGCTGGGGACGTTCGACATCATCTTCTGTCGCAACGTTCTCATCTACTTCGACACGCCGACCAAGCAGGACATGCTGGCGCGCATGGCCAAACGCCTGCAACCTGACGGGTATCTGGTGCTGGGTGCGGCAGAGACCGTCATCGGCATCTCCGGCGACTTCAGCCCGGTTGCCGACGCGCGCGGGCTCTACGAACTCACGACCGCCACGCGAAGCACGGCTGGCTCCCCGGCAGCGCCCCAGACCGCGCCGGTACCGTCGACGCCGGCGGCACCCTCAACGCCCACGGCAACGTCGGCGCCGACGGTGGCGGCCGCAGGCATTGCCAAACCGGCCTGACGAATCGCAGCTAAAACCAAAACGAGACGGGCATCATCGATGCCCCGTCTGCCGGCGGGGAATCCGGGCAAACAAAAAGGGCCCGTTGGGGCCCTTTCGGTGCGTGTCGCCGCTCCGCCTTGAGCGGCGCGGAAGGAGGGAGGCTCAAGCGGCTTCCGACTCGTCCTCCGGGTCGCGCAGCACGTAGCCGCGGCCCCACACGGTCTCGATATAGTGTTTGCCCTCGGTTGCAGCCGCGAGCTTCTT
This sequence comes from Hyphomicrobiales bacterium, assembly GCA_028280515.1. Classification (GTDB taxonomy): domain Bacteria; phylum Pseudomonadota; class Alphaproteobacteria; order Rhizobiales; family Methyloligellaceae; genus UBA2767. Next base: position 65,378 of record JANQLP010000118.1, on the reverse strand, counting down.
GCGCAGCTTGCAGATGAACACGTCGATGATCTTGAGTTCCGGCTCGTCCATGCCGCCGTAGAGATGGTTGAGGAACATCTCCTTGGTCAGCGTGGTGCCCTTGCGCAGGGAAAGCAGTTCCAGCATCTGGTATTCCTTGCCCGTCAGATGCACGCGCTGGCCGCCGACCTCCACGGTCTTGGTGTCGAGGTTGACCTTGAGATCGCCGGTCTGAATGACCGACTGGGCATGGCCTTTCGACCGGCGGACGATGGCGTGAATGCGGGCCACCAGCTCGTCCTTGTGGAACGGCTTGGTCATATAGTCGTCGGCGCCAAACCCGAGACCGCGCACCTTGTCCTCGATGCCGGCGAGGCCGGACAGGATGAGGATCGGCGTTTGCACCTTGGAGACCCGCAGCGTCTTCAGTACTTCGTAGCCACTCATATCGGGCAGGTTCAAATCGAGAAGGATGATGTCGTAATCGTATAGTTTGCCGAGGTCGACGCCTTCCTCACCGAGATCCGTGGTGTAGACGTTGAAACCATCGGACTGCAGCATCAGCTCAATGCTCTGTGCCGTTGCGCTGTCGTCCTCAATAAGAAGAACCCTCATTTCAATCCTCTTTCCCCGGGCCCGAAACGGGCGTTGGCCCCCACACGGATGGCGTTTGCCGCCTCAATTCAAAATGGTTAATTCGAATCAACAAATTAGGTTCTATTGGTTAACAAATCCTAATCTTGGCTGAGGCGAGGCCCGATAAAACCGCGCATTCCTGCGCTGCACTGCTTGACTGGCGAATCTCTCCGGTTGTTGAACCTGGACGTTTACACGCGACGTTGTCGGCATGAAGGCGCAGCTCTCCCGGCTCCGGCACAACCGACCGGATCAGCCAAATGTCATTTACACGGAAACACGCTTGGCGAATTCGGAACGAATCACCTGATGGAACATTGATAGCAAAAGTTGCCGTCACAGACTAACCGTGAGCAGTTGATTTGGTTTACCGGGTCTTAATGATCCGCGGGGCAAAATCATTCGCGTGGGGGATGCCTGCGGAGCTGGGGACGCTCCGGGGTTCCAGGACATTCGGAGGGATCGCGTGCAAGCGTTGCTGAGCGAAATCGCGGCAGTGCCGACCTGTGAAGTTTATGGACGGGTGAGATCCGTCCAGGGCCTGCTGGTCGAAATCGCCGGCCCCATCAACGCCATGAGCGTGGGGTCGCGCGTGCGCCTGGCAAGCGGACTGCGTGGCGAAATCATTTGCGAAGTCGTCGGCTTCCGGAACGGCCGCGCACTGGCCCTCCCGTTCGGCCCGCTCGAGGGCGTACGCATGGGAGCCAAGGCGGTGGTCGAGCCTGCCGTTCCTGCGGTGAAGCCGTCGGGTGCCTGGCTTGGCCGGATCGTGAACGCGCTCGGCGAGCCGATCGATGGCAAGGGTCCCTTGATGCTCGGTCCGCAAAAATACCCGTTGCGTGCCTGTCCGCCGCCCGCCCATCAACGCGACCGTGTGGGTGGGCCGGTCGATCTCGGCGTGCGTGCGCTCAATTCCTTTATTACCTGCTGCAAGGGGCAGCGGATGGGCATTTTCGCAGGCTCCGGTGTCGGCAAGTCGGTTCTGCTCTCCATGCTGGCGCGCTTCACCCGTTGCGACGTATCCGTCATCGGCCTGATTGGCGAGAGGGGGCGGGAGGTTCAGGAGTTCATCGAGGACAATCTGGGCGATGAGGGCATGGCGCGTTCCGTGCTCGTTGTCGCAACGTCCGACGAAGCGGCCCTGATGCGCCGTCAGGCGGCGTATCTGACCATGACGCTTGCCGAGTACTTCCGCGACCAGGGTAACGAAGTTCTCTGCATGATCGACAGCGTGACCCGCTTTGCCATGTCGCAACGCGAGATCGGTCTTGCCGGCGGCGAACCGCCGACGACCAAAGGCTATACGCCGACAGTGTTCTCCGAGCTGCCGCGGCTTCTTGAACGCGCAGGTCCGGGAACCGGGCAAGGCTCAATCACCGGCCTGTTCACGGTCCTTGTGGAGGGCGACGATCACAATGAACCCATCGCCGACGCAGTGCGGTCCATTCTCGACGGCCATATCGTCATGGAACGCGCCATCGCAGAGCGCGGGCGGTATCCGGCCATCAACGTACTGAAGTCGGTCTCGCGCACCATGCCCGACTGCCTGGACAACGAGCAGGAGGCGCTGGTCAGGCGGGCGCGGCAGCTGATGTCGACCTATGCCGAGATGGAAGAGCTCATTCGTCTCGGTGCCTATCGCGCCGGAAGCAACCCGGATGTCGACGAGGCCATTGCCTACAATCCGATGCTGGAGATGTTTCTGAACCAGACCAAGGCGGAAAAAGCGACGCTTGAGGACGGTTACGCGGATCTGGCACGGATATTGAATGTTGAATCGGTGCAGGACGAGGCTCCAGGGGCCGAGTTGCAGTCGGAACATAGTGAGGGTACTGAGTCATGAAGTCACGTAAGTCGCTGATACAACTGAGGCGTTTCGAAGTTGACGAACGGCGGCAAACGGTCGCCGATATCGAGAACATGCTTGAGGATCTCAGGCAGATGGTTATCGATTTGGAACGGCAGATTGAGGTCGAGCAGGAAAAGGCAGGGGTTAACGACGTTAACCATTTTGCATATCCCACGTTCGCCAAGGCCGCGATTCAACGGCGTGACAATCTGCAGAACTCCATCAAGGAACTGGAAAAGAAGCTCGAGGAAGCCCGCGGCGAGCTGGCTGAGGCCTTCGAGGAACTCAAGAAAGTCGAGCTTATCGAGGAACGCGACGCGGAGCGTGTCCGGGCCCAGAACGCGGCCCGCGACCAGGCCGAACTTGATGAGATTGCCCTGATGCCGAAGATGGGCATGGCTGGCGACTCCGTCTAACGCGATCAAATCCCCAATCAAATCACTGCGCGGTCAGACCCGGAGTCTGAGCGCGTGGAGCCGATCGTAAAACGGGCGCGCCTCCTCCGCGAGGCGGGCCAGTTCCCCGTCCAGTTGGGGCATTGTTTCAGGTGGGGGACCGAAGCCGGTTGAGCGTTCGACGGCGCCGTACCAGTGCGCCGCCCACACACCATCGCTGTCACGGGGACCGGCAGGCCAGTTCAGCATCTCTTCATGAAACGGGATGGCGCAGGCGGTGCACAGTTGCATCAGCGCCGCGCGCGGTGCGCGGAGCACGTCATCGGCATCGAGCACCGGCGGTGCTTCGCCCAGATGGTCGGCGACTGCGTCGAAGATCTCGTTCTGCTGTCCGAACCCCAGATCCTCGAAGGCGACGTCCGCGCGCTTCGCCGCGTAGGACGCAACGACACGCTGCGGGTCACGGATCAGGAACGCGTTGGTGACATGCAAGACCCAGTCCCGCGGGAAATGGTCCAACATGTGATGGGTCATGTGTTTCTGGTAGAAGACGCCTTCGCGCGATCCGTCCGTCAGAAGGCTGTCGCGGACCGCGTCGGGATCGGTTTCTGTCTGGGCCAGAATCTCCTCGTGCATCGGGTGGCGCACTTTGCCGGCGGCGAGGAATGCACCATAGAACGGCTCGTCGATGACGTGCGTGTCCGGCCGGTTCTCGAAACTGCGCATCATCGCCGTGGAGATGTTCCGCGGGCCGGACCACATTGCAATGCGGACGACCGGGCTGTTGCTTTTGCTCATGGCCGTTCGCTCTCGCGCTCCGCCAGGTCCCTGTAGAGTGTGCGCAGCCGCGCCGTGAGGGGGCCGGGGAGGGCATCCGCCTCACCGGCGATAACACGCCCGTCGACTTCGCGGACAGGAACCAGCCCGGCGAACGTGCCCGTGACGAACGCTTCATCGGCGCCGTAAACGTCTGTGAGGCTGAAACGGCGCTCATGGGCGGCGATAGCGTTCTCGCGGCACACCTTGAGGATATTGCCGCGCGTTATGCCGCCGAGACAGTAATCGCCCGTCGAGGTCCACACCTCGCCGTCCCGCACAATAAAAAAATGCGTCGAGTTGCAGGTCGCGACGAAACCGTCCGGGTCAAGCATTAGCGCTTCGTCCGCGCCGGCCTTGGTTGCCTGGATGCAGGCCATGATGCAGTTCAGCTTGGAATGGCTGTTGAGCTTGGGGTCCTGAATGTCCGGTCCCGGGCGCCGGACATGAACCGTAAAGAGCCGAAGCCCTGCATCGGCCGTCTCGGGCGAGGGTGTCTTGTACTCCGGAATGATCACCACGGTCGCCTGGCCCACCGTGACCCTCGGGTCCTGATAGGGCGTGGCTTTCAGGCCCCGTGTCACCATCAGCCGGATGTGGACCCCGTCGTCCATGCCGTTCGCGTGGAGGCACGCGAAGATCCGCGATTTGAGGGCATCCGCATCCAGACCGATATCGAAATCGAGCGTCTTGGCGCCTTCGTACAACCGCCTCAGATGCTGCGTCAGAAAGGCAATGCCGCCTTCGTGGACGCGCAACCCCTCCCAAACGCCGTCACCGAGAATGAAACCGGAATCGAAGACCGAGACCATGGCCTCGCTGCGCGGCTTCAGTTCGCCGTTGACCGAGATCAGAATGTCGGCGTTGCGTGGATCGTCTTGGTAGTCATGGCTGCCCATTGCCATTGTCGCGAGGTCCTTTCATCTTGCAAAACGTCCGGGACGTGGGTAAGCGCGGAGTCAGGTTTCTTGCCGGCCCGAGCGGCGCGGGTTGATTGGGTTTGATCATGCCATCCTTTGATATTGTTTCGAAAACGGATTTGAACGAAGTTGCGAATGCTATTGCCAACATGGAACGCGAAATGGAGCAGCGCTACGACTTCAAGGGCTCCAATTGCCGGATCGAGCGCAGTGACGCCGAGATCACCTTTCACGCGGATGATGAGCTGAAACTCAGGCAGATGCGCGAGATGCTTCAGGGCCACCTGGCGCGCCGCAAGGTCGACGCAGGCGTGCTCGACTATCAGGCGGAGGAGCCGGCCGCCGGCCAGGCCGTCCGGCAAAAGGTCATTGTGCGGCAAGGGATCGACCGAGATTTGGCCAAAAAGCTGGTCAAGGAACTCAAGGGCGCCAAGCTCAAAGTCCAGGTTGCGATACAGGGCGATGAGCTGAGGGTGACGGGCAAGAAGCGTGACGATCTCCAAGCGGCAATCACACACGTGAAAGGCCTGAAAAGCGACGTCCCGCTCCAGTTTGTGAACATGCGGGATTGAATGTGAATTCCGGAGCCGTCCGCACGTGCGGTAGACTGTTCGCTCTCGAGGGGCTTTTTTTGGATGATGAAGACACTCAGACCGGCGGCATTGATCGCCGCAGCCATTGCGTTGTCGGCCTGCGGTGCCACAAGCGGCGCAGGCGGCGGCGGAACGGTCTCGCGGGGCCCGACGACAATTGTCAAGGGCAACACGCCGGTGCAGCTCTATAGCCATGTTGCCCGCCAGGTGCGCGCCTGCTGGTTCAATCCGTCGTCGCCGGTTCTGACAAAGCACGTGTTTCGTGGCGAGGCGGGTGCCGCGACCACCGGCGCCAAGGTGACCAAGATCGTCATCTACGACGAGACACCGGATCGCAAACGCGGCCTGAAGGCGTTTTCGATCGATTTCGAGCCCGTGCGCGGCGGCACGAAGATCAACGCCGAGAACCAGCGCTTGCCCTATGCGCTGGGCCAGAAGCTCGTCTCCGACGTCGGATACTGGGCGCAAGGCGGGCCCAATTGCGACGGCCCCGTGCAAGCCTCCGGCGGTCCCCGGGGCTCAGTGTCCGGACCGCGCATTGTCCAGTAATTGCGCGCGAATTGCCGGCACGACTGGCATTCTGGCAGTTTTTTGGCACAAATCTCATGTTTTCAGCGTGGTTTTGCTTGTTCGCAATTTGCGCAAGGCTTAAGCTCAACGGGCGATCAAAGCCGTCTGTTGGCCGGTCATCTCCGCCAACTCCGGACAAGGGCGCGGCAGCACGTATTGCCCTGGCGTACGAGTTGGTCATTGGGGGGCGGCGATAAGAACACGGCTTGCATCCGTCGTTGGTTCGGACACCACGGTCTGTGGCGACGCCAGGTTCACAGGCGACGTCAAGGTCGAAGGCAAAGTCCAGGGCGATTTGGAATGCGGTTCGCTTCTGCTGACCAGGGGAGGCGAGATCGTGGGCGATGTGACCGCCGAGTGCGTGGTGGTCTTCGGCCGTATTTGCGGTTCGATCGAGAGCTGCGATATCCTGCTAAAAAACGGCGCTGTGGTTGAAGGAGACATCTCTCATCACCAATTGACAGTTGAACAGGGTGCGGTTCTGAAAGGCGTCTCGTCTCCAGCCGAGGCGTCGGCGGCGGTAACGCGGGGTGTGGAGGAAGCTATGTTCGAAGGCCTTCAGACGCGTATGCTGTCCGCTAGACGCGCCATTCTCTCGTTGTTTCGCGGCAAATCGCGTGGTGAAGACGCGGCATCGGAAGAGCAGTCCGCCGGCATCACACCTGCTTCACCTGATCTGCCCGGTTTGGCCCGGGCGGCTTGGCACCGGGCGCGCCAGATTGTGCGCCGTATGGCTCTGCGCCGAAAATCGGCCACCAGCGTCCATCCAGATGCGCCGCCCGGCCTCCTTGTCCGGTCCGAAAAGCCCAAACCGTTCCGCCGCTACAAGTTCCACGTCCTTTCTCCAGTCACCAATCTCACAATCATCGCCGCACTCGCGCTTTTTGTCGCGGCGCGCGCCTATGAACCGGATCCCGCGCGCACCTATCCGCTCGCGAAGACGTTGGAGGTGCCCTCCGACCGGGAACTGATCCTGCTGGATGCCAAGGGAAAACCGTTTGCCCGGCGCGGCGGATGCGTCGATGCGTCGGTCAGCCTCGATGAATTGCCCGAGCACTTCGTCGACGCGCTTCTCGCGACGGAGGACCGGCGCTTCTTTGTGCATTTCGGGATCGACCCCATCGGCATCGTCCGTGCGGCCAAGTCCAACTATGCGGCCGGCAAGATCGTCCAGGGCGGCAGCACGATCACGCAGCAACTTGCCAAAATCTCGTACCTGTCCTCCGAGAAATCTTTTGAGCGCAAGATGAAGGAGGCGGTTGCCGTGTTGCGCCTCGAGGCGGCGCTCTCAAAGCGTGAAATCCTCGAGCGCTACCTCAGCCGCGCCTATTTCGGGGAAGGCTGCTTCGGACTGCGCGCTGCCGCGCGTCACTACTTCAAACGCGGTGTCTCCGAACTGACGATTCCCCAGTCCGCAATGCTGGTGGCGCTTCTGAAGTCGCCGAGCCAGCTCGCCCATGACAAGGAAGCGCTTCGGACGCGCGAGGCGCGTGTGCTGGACGCAATGGTGGACTATGGCCGCCTCGACGCGGACAAGCGCGCCGAGATGAAGCCGGCAAAGACGAAGAACACGAAACGCCGAACGTTCGGCGCGTTTTATGCGGACTGGATCGCGGATACCACGAAGGTGGAACAAGGAGGCGGTCTCCCGCCGCTGCCCATCCGGACCGGATTCGATCCGAGGCTGCAACGGGTGGCCGATGCCGTCGTCGGTCAGAGGCTCAACAAGTTCTCACGCCGGCTTCGCGCCGGGCAGGCGGCGTTGGTCGCCATGCGGCCCGATGGCCGCGTGCTCGCTATGGTCGGCGGCAGGAAATACGAGGACAGCCAGTTCAACCGGGCGAGCCAGGCGCTGCGCCAGCCGGGATCCTCGTTCAAGGCATTCGTCTATCTGGCCGCGGCCCGAGCCGGCGGACGCCCGGACATGCTGGTCGCGGACGAGCCGATCACCATCGGCGACTGGAGCCCGCGGAACTATGATGGCAGATATCGCGGTATCATGCCGCTCAGGCGCGCGTTCTCCTCGTCCATCAACACGGTATCGGTCCGGCTGACGCAGGCGGTGGGGCCACGGCAGGTGGCACTTGCGGCGCGCGATCTCGGCATCACAACGACAATCTCCGACGAGCACCCCAGCATCGCGCTGGGCACATCCGAGGTAACCCTGCTGGATCTGACGTCGGCCTACGCGGCTTTCGCGGCGAACGCGTATCCGATCAAGCCTTGGGGTGTTGTTGCAAAGGGCGATCAGACGTCGCGCGCGGGACTGCCGCCGAGCGGCGCGGGCCGCTGGAAGCTGATGGAAGGCGCGACCATGCGGCAGTTCCTGGAGGCGACTGTTCAGGCCGGTACGGGGCGGGCCGCGCGCCTGTCGATACCGTCATATGGAAAAACCGGCACCAGCCAGAACTATCGCGACGCATGGTTCGTCGGTTTTGCCGGTAACCTGGTGGTTGGCGTCTGGGTCGGAAATGACGACAACACGCCGATGCGGCGGGTGACGGGCGGAAATCTCCCGGCCCAGATCTGGAAAGCCTTTGTCTCCGAAGCGCTTCGCATCGACCGCAAGTCGCGCAGGGCGCCGACACAAATAGCGGCATTCGAGGCGAAATCTTCGAGCAGGCGCTCGAACGGCTATCAGTCCGCCACATTGATGTCTATGCTGCTCAGCCAGGACTACATGTATGCATCAGGGTACGGCTCGGGAGCGTATTACGGCAATGCGATGTTGATCGGACGGCCATATGGCGGAAGATACCCGGGCTACGGGCAACGTTATCCCGGTTATCGGCAGGGCTATCCGGGCTATCGGCAAGGCTACCCCGGTGTTCGGCAGGCCCATCCTGGAATGCGGAAGGTCCGGCGTCACCGGCGATCGAGTGGTTCGTGGGACCCGTTTTCGAACCAGAATTGATGTCGCCGGTTGAAGTCTGAACGCACGGATTGATGCCGGGATTGATTGCGGCAAAACAATAAAGAGGGAGAGTGCAGAAATGTTTGGACGGCGGCGCCCGCTCACGCTCATCGCGAAGGGGTCGGAAATCGGCGGAGGCGTGTCGGCAAAGGGTTTGCTGGAGGTCAACGGCACCGTCAATGGCGATGTCGAGTGCGCATCCGTGTTCATCTCCAATTCGGGGCAGGTGAACGGCAAGGTTTCGGCTGACAGTGTCATTGTCGCCGGGACCGTGGACGGACCGGTGTATTGCTCGAAGCTGCACCTGAAATCGGGGGCCCGTATCATCGGCGATATTCAGTACGACACCCTGATCGTCGATCAGGGCGGGCATTTTGCCGGCCGCTCCATTCAGAAAGAGGAGCCGGAGGCCAAAAAAGGGCCCAAGACGGAAAAGGCCAAGGAAGAGAAGGCGAGCATGCGAAGCATGACCGAGGAGGCGCGGGTCAAACCGAAGGAACCTTCGGAAACGGAAAGCGTTGGGCCACCGAAACTGACGCCGGCAGGTTCGACCAGCCTGGCGTGAAGCACCGCCACGTTTTCTGAGATTTCGACTTCTCCGGCTTCCGGCTCTAGACCTGACCCACGGTCTTGAGCTTCGCCTGCGGATGCACTTCGTGCTGCGACAGGACCGGCGTCTGGGCCCGGAACCGCTCGATGATCTGGCGCACATAGGGCCGGATGTGTGGTCCGGTCAGCAGGACAGGTGCTTCACCCAGTTCTCCCGCCTGCTCAAAGGCCCTGCGCAGATCCTTGATGAACTCCTGCAGGCGGCTTGGCACCAGAGCCAGCTGGCGGTCCTCGTCATCGCCGATCAGGCTCTCGGCAAACTCCTGCTCCCACTGCGGCGACAGGGTGACCAGCGGCAGGTATCCGCTCGGTCCGGTATGCGCCGCGCAGATCTGACGGGCCAGCCGGGTGCGCACATGCTCGGTAATCGCCTGGACCGACTGGGTGAAGCCGGAGGCCTCGGCGATGGCTTCGAGAATGGTCGGAAGATCGCGGATTGAGATGCGCTCGCGCAGCAGGGTCTGCAGCACGCGCAGGACCGCGGGCGCGCTGATCTGTCCCGGCACCACGTCGTCGAGCAGCTTGCGTGATTTCTCGGGCAGTTTTTCGAGCAGGTCCTGCATGTTCGCGTAGGACAGCAGTTCCGGCATGTGCGCCTTGAGGGTCTCGGTGAGATGGGTCGAGATCACCGTCACCGGATCGACGACGGTATAGCCCTTGAATGTCGCCTCCTCGCGCAAATCGTTGTCGATCCACGTGGCTGGCAGACCGAACGTCGGCTCGCTGGTGTGATTGCCGGGAAGTTCGATCTGTGCGCCCCTGGGATCCATGGCCATAAGTTGCTCGGGATAGAGCGTACCGTGGCCGGAATCGACCTCCTTGACCTTGATGATGTAGTCGTTGGCCGGCAGTTGCATATTGTCGAGAATGCGCACGGCCGGCATGACGAAGCCCATCTCCGCGGCAAGCTGGCGGCGCAGCGCCTTGATCTGCTCGGTGAGTTTGTCGGAGTCGCCCTTGGGATCGTTGATGAGCGGCACAAGGCCGTAGCCCAGTTCGATTCTCAGCTCGTCCATCTGCAGCGTTTCGGAGATCGGCTCTTCCACCGGCTCCTCCGCCGCCTCGGTCTCGGCCTGCTGGACGGCCATCTCCTCTTCGGCCTTGACCTTCTTGGTCTTGGTCGCATGCCACGCAAGTCCTCCGGCGACCGCCGACATGGCAAAGAAGGGAAGCACCGGAATACCCGGTAGCAGCGCCATGCCGCCCATCACGAACGAGGCCATGCCGAGCGCCTTGGGATAGCCGGAAAGCTGGCTGACCAGTGCCTTGTCGGCCGCGCCGTCGACCCCGGCCTTCGAGACGAGGAGACCGGCGGCGGTCGAGACGATGAGGGCCGGTATCTGCGACACCAGCCCGTCACCGATGGTCAGCAACGTATAGGTCTGGCCGGCGTCCATCATCGACATGCCGTTTTGCCCGACGCCGATGATCATGCCGCCGATGATGTTGATGAAGGTGATCAGGATGCCGGCGATGGCGTCGCCACGTACGAATTTCGAGGCACCGTCCATGGCGCCGAAGAAGGACGATTCATCCTCGAGTTTCTTGCGGCGGACGCGGGCCTCGTCCTCGTTGATGAGCCCGGCCGACAGGTCGGCGTCGATCGCCATCTGCTTGCCCGGCATGGCGTCCAGCGTGAAGCGTGCGGCGACTTCCGCGATGCGGCCCGAACCCTTGGTGATGACCACGAAGTTCACGATCACGAGAATGGCGAACACAATGATGCCGATGACGAAATTGCCCTGCATCACGAAATTGCCGAAGGCCTGAATGACCTGGCCGGCCGCGTCTGTTCCCTCATGTCCGTCGGTGAGGATCAGCCGCGTTGAGGCGAGATTGAGCGCGAGCCGCATCATGGTTGCGATCAGCAGGACCGTCGGAAAGGCGGAGAACTCCAGCGGTGCGTGAATGAACAGCGCCGTCATGAGAATCAGAACCGCGAACGTGATGGAGATCGCAAGGAGCAGATCCAGCATCATTGCCGGCATTGGCAGAATGAGCACAACCAGGATGGCGACGACACCAAGCGCCAGCCCGATTTCGCCGCGCCGCGCCGCGTTGGCCAGATCGCTGAGGCCGGATAACATTCCGCTCGGTTGGCCGGGGGCCAGTTTTGCCGTTTCGGTGCTCGGCACCGGTCCCGCCGCCGTCGTGTCGCTCATGCCGTACAAACTCCCCGCAGCCGGAGACAACCGGCCGGATAAAGCTGCTAGGCAATATTTGCCGCCTATATGGTTAGCGGAGAGTTAATGGGAGACGGATTGCTCGCGCATATGTCCGTCTCCCACAGAGATGTTCAGCGCAAGTGCGGGGGCAGCTGACTCGTGCCGGGTTCGGGCGAACGCAGCAGTGGTGTGATGCGCTGAACGGAGACCCGGCGGTTCTGCCGCTCCGCATATGGCGTGAGGATAACCGGGTAGCGCTCGCCATACCCTTGCGTCACCAGGTTTTGCTCCGGTATCGCGTAGAACCGGACCAGGGCATCGGCGATGGCTTCGGCGCGCTCGTTCGAGAGCTGAAGATTGGAGAGCTCATCGCCGACCAGATCCGTGTGCCCCGACACCATGAAGATCTCGTGCGGATTGTCGACGATGATCGTGTGCATCGCGCTGGCGAGCTCGGCGAGCTTCGGGATTTCGTAGTGGTCGATGTGGGCGGAACCTGTCGCAAACGTGATGCTCTTAACATCGACGCGGTTGAGGTGGCCGAGCCAGTCCCCGTCCTGGCGCAACTCTTCCAGGCTGTAGGTTCGCTCGACCGGCACGGACGGCGGTGCCGTCAGGGCCTGCTCCAGCTCCTGCGCGTTTGCTTGTCCGGCATCGAGGGCCGGCTGACGGCCAGGATAGCGTGTGACAGGGGGCAGGGGTGCGGGCAGCGGGCGCCAGTGCGGAACGGCGTAAGCGGGGCGATTGTCGATGAGCACGGTCACGCGGCCGTCGGGCGTGCGCCGTGTGCGCCGGACGATGCCACCGTCGCGCGCCCGGATGGTCACGATACGGACGCCGTTGGGACGGATCACGACGATGCGTTTGCGGCCGTTCGGCAGCTGCTTCACATGGCGCCGGGTGGCGGGCCGGGGCGCAGGGACGGGATGCCCGGCGACTGCGCGGTCATTATACCGTTCGATGGCACGCACGGCACCGTCGATGATCACCGCGAGCGCATCGTGACCACGGGGCTCCGGATAGGCATGCCCGGGACCGTGGCGGCGCGCCTGCTTACGCTGGATCTGTTTGGTACGCGCTTTGCGGGCGGCGCGCTTCTTGCGCGCGATTTCCTTCTTGCGGGCGACAGCCTGTTTGTGCGCGGCGGCCTTCTTGGCCTTGGCGGGTCCCTTCTTGTTGCGTTTCTTTGTGACTGCCTTCTTCTTGTCCTTCTTCGGGTTCTTGACCGTGACGGCCTTCTTGGTGACCTTCTTCTGCACGGTCACCGTCTTGGCAGGCTTGGCCTTTTTCACGACTGCTTTCTTCTTGACGACCGTCTTCTTCACCGCGGGTTTGGGTTTGTTGACCTTCTTCGCGGCCTTTTTCCTGTTTTTCACCTTCTTGTTTGCCTTGTTCCCGGACGCCTTTTTCTTTGCCTTCCGATCAGCGGCCTTTGGCTTTCCCGCCTTTTTGGCCGGCGCATTCTGCGCGGCCTTTTTAGCCGCCGCCCTTTTTGTCTTCGCGGCCTCTTTTTTGACCGCCTTTTTCTTTTTCGCGGCCTTCTTGCCTGCATTAGGTTTGCCGGCGGCTTGCGCCGATCCATCGCCGGTCTTGGCGATGGCCGGGCTTGTTACGGCGGTTGAGATGAACACCGTCAGAATGGCCGACAGCAGCGCGACGAAGAGATATCGCGGTTTTCCGACGTGGCTGAGGCTTGAGGGGCGGGGGCGCGTCGCAATGGCCGTTTTCATGATCTATCTCCAGCGAAGGCAAGAACTGCTCCAAACAGGCGGCGACTATGGCGCCGACGCTCTGAATGCAGCCGGAACACGTCGTTCATCCGGAGTTCATGTTGGACGGGACCGTATGGCGCGCGGGATCGCGGCCTCAGATCGCGACCACGATCATGAGACCGGCCCGGTATCGCCCTGCGTCAGCTGAAAACAGCTTTGTGAGGGGGGCGGCGGATGTCCGCCGCCATCTATCCCACCATGGCGCGCGCGTCGCCCGGCATCGGCACCTCGACGCCGTCATCGGAATACTGCTTGAGCTTGTTCCGCAGGGTGCGGATCGAGATTCCGAGGATATTGGCCGCATGTGTGCGGTTGCCCAGACAATGTCCAAGCGTCTCAAGGATGAGGTCGCGTTCGACTTCGGCCACGGTCTTTCCGACCAGAGTCCGGGTGACGGCCTCGGCGGTTTGCGCCGCCTGTGCCGCCGGGTCGGCGAATGCGCCCGGACCCATTGCCGGCGCGCCGTCCGGTGCGCGAATGGCATCCGCCTCGATCTCCGCGCCGCTGGACAGCAGCACCGCGCGGTGGATGGTGTTCTCGAGCTCGCGCACGTTTCCGGGCCACGGGTTGGCGAGAAGCTGGCGCCGCGCCTCGGCGGAGATCGCGCGCCGCGGTGCGCCGTTGGCCTCGGCGTATTTCCTGGCGAAATGCTCGGCGAGTTCGAGAATGTCCGTCGGGCGCTCGCGCAACGGCGGCACCCGCAGGTTCACCACGTTCAGGCGGTACAGCAGATCCTCGCGGAACGTGCCCTCGCGAACGGCGGCCGCGAGATCGCGGTTCGAGGTGGCGATGATGCGGATGTTGACCGGGATCGGCTTGGTGCCGCCAACGCGGTCGATCACCCGCTCCTGTATCGCCCGCAACAGCTTGGCCTGGAGGCGGGCGTCCATCTCGCTGATTTCGTCCAGCAGCAGCGTGCCGCCGTCGGCTTCCTCGAACTTGCCGATACGCCGGGCTATGGCGCCGGTAAACGCACCCTTCTCGTGGCCGAACAGTTCGGATTCGAGCAGGTTTTCCGGGATCGCGGCGCAGTTCACCGAAATGAACGGTTTCGCCGCACGGGACGACTTGCGGTGGACATGGCGCGCCATCACCTCCTTGCCGGTCCCGGACTCGCCCGTAACCATAACGCTCGCATCCGATGCGGCGATCTGCTCCGCAAGCGCGATCACCTGTGCCATTTTCTCGTCGCGATAGACGAGCGCGTGGGTTTCCGCAACCACCGCTTCGAGGATGGCGGCGATCAGCTCCGGGTCCGGCGGCAGGGGAATGTACTCTTTCGCGCCGGCCTGTATGGCGGAAACGGCCGCCTTGGCGTCATGTTCCACGCCACAGGCGACGACGGGCACGTGAATATGCTCGGCGTCGAGCCGCTCGATCAGTTCGGCAATGTCGTTGTGTACTTCAACCATCAGCAGGTCCGCACCGCGCCCCGCACGCAGATCCTTCATTGCAGTTTCAATGTTCGGCGCATGGGTTACCTGCGCCCCGCGATCCATCGCGATTTTTGTCGCCGTCGTCAGCTCGCCGTTCAGGCTGCCGATAATCGTCAGTCTCATTGCCGTCTCCTAATCCCGCAAGGCAGCGCGCCACACTGCCGTCTCGCTCCTGTTAGTTGGTCTCGCTCTTGATAATCTCCGTCATGGTGACGCCCAGCCGGTCTTCGACCAACACGACCTCCCCGCGTGCCACCAGTCTGTTATTTACATAGATGTCGATGGCCTCGCCGACCTTGCGGTCCAGTTCCACGACATCGCCCTCGTCCAGTTTCAGCAGGTTCGCCACCTCGATGTTGGTGCGCCCGAGAACCGCCGAGATGTTCACCGGCACGTCGAACACGGCCTCCAGATCGGACGCGGTGCGCGGCTCATCTTCGCTCGCGAGTGTCTCCGCATCGCTCGCCGGCGGATCCTCAGCCGGTTGCGATTTCTCCTGCTGGGCGAAATCGGTGAGTTCGACATCGTCACCGCCGGCCTCTTCGGCCATCTCGCCGCCTGGCTCGTCACTCATTTCATCTCTCCTGAATCAGGCTCAATAACCGGGTTGTTTTCGGACTGGGGTTCGTTTGACCCAAGCGGTGCGGCCTCGGGGAGGGGGTCGGGCAGCTGCGCCGCGGCTGGTTTCACGTCGGGCGGCGTGGCTTGCGGCGACCTATCGAGGCCTTCGAGATGGCGGCGCACGATCTGCGCCACGGCAGTACGCTTCTTTTCCATATCGACGGTTATGCCGCCGTCCGCCCATTGCAGATTGCAATCGCCCCTGGCGGTTTCCGGGTCGCCAAGCACGACGATATTTCCCGTGAACCCGCGCTCCGCCGCGATCGTGCTGACAAGCTTCTGCATGTCGTCGACAAGCGCATCGTTGACGGTTACGGCGATATGTGGTGCGTCGCCCATATGCTCCAGCGCTTCGGTGAAGACCGATTCGAGATTGAGAACCGGCGTGCGCGCTATGAGCTGATCAGCCAGCACATTGGCGGTGAGGCTTCCGATCTTGATGGCGTCGCTGCGGATGTTGTCGAGTTCACCTTTTGCGTGTTTCAGCGTCTTTTCCACGTTTTGCAGCAGCTCGCCGACGAGCGCATGGGTCTGCGCCTCCAGACTCCTGCGCGCGGCTTGCTCGCCCTCGGCCCGACCTTCCTCGTATGCCGTGCAGCAGGCTTCCGCCATCTTGCGTTCCCATTCCTCCTGCAGTTGCCGCGCCGCCACGGAGCCTTCCGATTGCTTGCGCCGTGTCGGGGTTTCGAAGGTTCGGTCGAACAGGTATCTCGCAGCCTCAGCCATCTTTGTCCCTAATAGACCAGTTCGTCGTCGCCGCCGGACTTGGTGATGATGATGTCGCCTTTCGCGGCAAGATCCTTGGCAGTCGTGATCATTTTCGTTTGTGCGTCGTCGACGTCCTTCAGCCGAACCGGCCCCATGACCTCGAGATCGTCGCGCAGCATCTTGCCGGCCCGTTCCGACATGTTGGACAGGAAGAGGTCACGCACCTGTTCGTTGGCCCCCTTCATGGCCAGCAGGAGTACGTCCTGCTCGACGTTGCGCAGCAACAGCTGGATGGCCGCTTTGTCGAGCTTGGTGAGATCCTCGAAGGTGAACATGAGGGTCTTGATGCGTTCCGCCGCTTCCCAGTCGCTCTCTTCAAGGGAAGACAGGAAGCGTCCTTCCGTCTGACGGTCGAAATTGTTGAAGATCTCGGCCATGAGTTCATGGGCGTCGCGTTGCCGCGTTTGCGACAGGTTCGAAATGAACTCGCTGCGCAGGGTGTGCTCGATCTTTTCGAGCACGTCGCGTTGCACGGATCCCATCTTGAGCATGCGCTGCACCACTTCCATGGAGAACTCGTCCGGCAACAACGACAGGACACCCGCCGCGTGCTCGCTCGCGATCTTCGACAGCACCACCGCCACGGTCTGCGGGTATTCGTTCTTGAGATAATTGGCGAGAACCGCGGGCTGAACGTTGGAGAGCTTTTCCCACATGTTCCGGCCCGCAGGTCCGCGGATTTCCTCCATGATGACCTGAAGGCGGTCGGGCGGC
The DNA here is from genome assembly GCA_028280515.1 of Hyphomicrobiales bacterium. GTDB lineage: Bacteria > Pseudomonadota > Alphaproteobacteria > Rhizobiales > Methyloligellaceae > UBA2767. The sequence continues at coordinate 48,621 of JANQLP010000118.1, read as the reverse complement.
AGATACTCAGAAAGGAGTTTCTCTGTCGATGAAGTGGTGCCGAGCAGGGCGCCCGCAAGCGACATTTTCGAAACGAAATCAGTGAGCAATGCCTGAGTCATGGTGTTCGTCACATTGCCGAGTTCGGACATGGCAACCGACACGGAGACAACTTCGTCGTCGCTCAGCTCATTCCAGACCGGTTGGCCCCATTCCGATCCGAGCGCGAGCAGCAGGACCGCCGCCTTCTGCGGGCCGGTCAACACATCCAGGCTTTCGGCCGCGTTACCAGCCTCGCCACCGTCCTGCTTCGCCTTGGCGTCCGCGAGCATCTTTTCGATTTTTGCTGCCGGTGTTGCCATCTCGTCGTCGCGTCAAGTCGGTTGCTGGAGCCAGTCACGCACGATCGTGACGGCCTCGTCCGGGTTGTTCTTGATCGTCTCGCCCACTTCCTCGACGGCCTTTTGCTGGACTTCTCCGATCACCCGCGCGTTCTTCAACGCCTCGGAGGTCCGGCTCGGCGGAGGGGGGAGTGCCAAGTCGGCCTCGTCGGCGGATTGTCCGTGCGGTCCGGCCAGCTGTGGCGCGGGGCCCGCGGAAAAGTCCTCAATCACCTGCCGCGATTCGTCCGGCGTGACGATGCGTCGAACCAGCGGTCGGACGATCAACAGCAGGACGAGGAGGGACACGATGCCGATGACGACCATTTCGGCAATGGCGAAATAGTCGTTCTTCGACAGTGACATAATCGAGCTCAACCAGTCCTGCGGGGCGCCATCGGCCAGGGCCGCGGGCTGCGCTTCCGCAAACCGCAGATTGACGACCTGCACCTGATCGCCGCGTTCCTCGTTGAAGCCGATGGCGGAGCGAACGAGCGCGGAAATCTGCTCGATCTGCTCCGCCGGGCGGGGGGCATAGGTGACGGTGCCGTTGGCATCCGTCTGATAGATACCGTCGACCAGGACCGCGATCGACAGCCGTTTGAGCCGGCCGCCCTCGGCGACAGCCGTCTTCGTCGTGCGTGAAATCTCGTAGTTGACCACTTCTTCGATCTTGTTGGAGCTTTCCTGCTGACTCCCGTCGGTTCCCGGTTCGGCATTTGCGGCAGGAAGTTCGTTACCGACCGTAACGCCGTCATTGCCATTCGGGGTCGTGAGGTTCGCATTCTCTTCGCGCGTTTGCGTCGAGCGGACGACGCGGCCATCCGGATCGTAGATGTCCGTCGTTTCGGTGATCCTGGAATAGTCCATCTCCGCGGACACGCGTACCCGTACCCGCCCATTGCCGACGATGCTGGCCACGATGTCCTCGATGTCCTGGCGCACGCGCTGTTCCATCGCCTGATGGCGTTCCTCGAACTCCGAACCGCCCGGATCCGTGCCGTCTTCACGCCCGCTGGCGAGCAGGCGGCCCGATTCGTCGACGATCGAGACGCGCCCGGGGTCGAGGCCGTTGACCGCAGATGCCGTCAAATGCTGGATCGCCTTGATCTGACCGCGGTCGAGTTGCCCGCGGACCCCAACGACAATCGACGCGGAAGGCTCGGTCTTGTCGCGTGAGAACAGCTCGCGCTTCGGCAGCACGAGATGGACGCGCGCCACTGCGACGTTCCGCAGCGAGCGAATGGTGCGCGCCAGTTCCCCTTCGATGGCGCGCACCCTGTTGATGTTCTGGACGAAACTGGTCGCGCCCAGGGTGTCGGCCTTGTCGAAAATCTCGTAGCCCACCGTCCCGCCCGCAGGCAGACCGGCCTCGGCCATTTCCATCCTGAGCCTCAGAACCTGTTCTTCGGGCGCGAGAATGATGGCGCCTTCCTGCCGGATTTCATGGGGCACGTTCATGCTCTCGAGCTTCTTCACCACCTGAAGCGAGTCGTCGAACGTGAGATCCGTATAGAGAACGGTCAGTTGCGGTTGCGACAGGCGCAACATCAGAAACGCGAAAAAGCCGATCAGCGCGACGGCGACGGCGCCCATTGCCGCCAATCTGGCTGGGCCCAGGGCCTCTACGAATTCTTTGACGCTGTTCACCCCTGCGCAATCCTTCCACTGATTGCGAACGGCGGAATGCGTCCAGGAACCGGACGCCCGTTAACCCGCCGTTCACCATGTTTCGTGCGAGTAGGCAAAAATTACCCAGCGACTCCTAAACAGATACTTAACCGCGGGAGAGTTTTGGCAGGATTCGATGCTGAATGCCGCGCAGGGCGTGCGCGCGGCGGCTGACAATCGAGATTGCACCGGCACGGGTGCGTGCAGGCGGTGCAATCAACGGGGAGAGAGATCAGGAGGACTGCTGACGATAGTCCTGAATGCGCGTGGCGCGCAGGCCGGCGAGGCCGTGCTTGTCAATCGAGCGTTGCCAGCTCAGGAATTCGTCAACAGTGAGAGTATAGCGCTCGCAGGCCTCATCAAGGCTCAGCAAGCCTCCACGCACGGCAGCCACAACCTCGGCCTTGCGGCGGATAACCCAGCGTTTTGTGTTTGTGGGGGGAAGATCGGCAATCGTCAACGGACTGCCATCCGGCCCAATCACATAACGTACGCGCGGCCTGTAGTGCTCTGTCATGATACTCTTACACGTGACCCAAATCGTGCATGAGCATAGGCTCTCTGTTTTAAAATTTGCCTAAGGTCGAGGGTTAATGGTGCGTTAGGCAACTTTGGCGTGTGTTGCCGGTCGCACTCACGAGAAAAGCCGCGGGGCAGGCGCCTGGAATCCTGACGTGCGGCTAGTGTGCCTAAGAGGAGGTGCCGGGCCGTCTCACGGCATCAATCTCATCAAGGCGAACCTGTTTGCCGCCGACGGTCAACAAAGGTTCGTTCCCGCTATAGTCCACGCCATCGACAATGCCGACGGACTCGGTGGCCACTTTCACGGCTGTTCCGGAGGCGTCGACGGCAGAAATCTCCAATGTGTAGATCCCGTCGGGCGCATTGGTGCCGGTATCTGTTTGGCCGTCCCAAGCAAAGACGCCTGGTCCGGATGCCGTTGCACCGCTGACCGTATACACCGGCGTGCCTCTTGCATTGGAGACGGTGAACGTGACATCGGTCGCATTGCCCTGAATGTCGTAGGTCCAGGTTGCGCTGCCGTCGCGGAATTCCGCCGACTTGCCGCTTATTGTGACCTCGGCTCCGAGAAAGCCGACCACATTGGTGACAGCGTTGGCGGCGGAAAGCTGAATAAGCTGTTCCAGGTTCTCGTTCTGCTTGACGGTCTGCTCCACCTCGGTGAACTGCACCAACTGCTGCGTGAACTGGTTCATGTCCAGCGGCTCGAGGGGGTTTTGGTTCTTCAGCTGCGTCGTCAGCAGTGACAGGAACGTATCGAGATCATCCGCGATCGAAGCGCGATCGGCTGAGGACTGGCCTATGCTCGACAGGGCGGAGAAGGGGTTGATTTCAACCATGGTGCGTCAATGTCCTTATATCCTGATGTCGAGCCCGGTCGACGCGATGTAGCGCTGTGGCGGCGGCATGTCCGTGTCGGCGGCGTTGCCGTCGTCGATCTCATCGCCGCGCGTGTCATGGGCCAACTCGTCGTCATCAAAGAAACCCTGGTCCTCGCCGCTCAGTCCCTGGTCCTTGAGCGAGAACTTCATACCCTTGTCGGACGTGTCGAGACCGGCATCCTGCAGGGCCCGTTCGAGTTGCTTCGCATCGCGCAGCAACAGATCCAGGGTTTCGGCGCGTTCCACAACCAGATGCGTCATCACCTGACCCTCGCGTGAAACGTCGAGGCGCACTTCGATACGCCCGAGTTCCGGAGGATCAAGGCGGATGTCGAACCGTTTGGCGCCATTCTTCGCCTGATGGGCGATGTGGACGGCCAATCCACCTACGGGAACGTGCGGCGCTGGGGGGGATGCCGGGCCGGGGGAAGCCGCGGGCGCCTGCACGCTCACCGTAAGTGTTGGGGGACTGGAAATACTGGTGGGTTCACCGCCTGTGCGCTCCTGGACCTGGATCAGGTTCTGTCCCGCATCGGTCTTGACGAACCGCTGGACGATCTGCGGCGGACCGGGTGCGAATTCGGGCCGTCCCTGGCCGGGCGCGATTGTGGGTCTTTTGCCATCACCTTGTATGGAGGGCCCCTGCGTGGAGGGATCAGGCGCCGCCTCGGCGTCATTGCCGCTCACGGGTGTATATTGGCCGCTCACGGGTGCATATTGCGGATTTGTGGTCGCGTTGGTGCCGGTTCCCTGGCCGGCGCCGGCATGCGGCATCGTCGGGCCGTTTCCGCGTCCGTTCGCAGATGCATGCTGTGCAGTGTTCGCCAGGCCGGAGAAGGGCGGAGACGTTTCATTTCGGGTCTGATTTCTGGAGGCCTGTTGCTGCAAAAGCGTGTCGGGCGTTCTGCCGTGCGCGTCAGGGCGTGGCGTAGCGGGCTGGGGTGCGTGCTCAGCGTCCTGTGTGTCGGGCGCCGGTGCGGGTGCCACCGAACCGGCTGCCGTACCGGCTGCCGTCTGTGGCGCCGAAGCCGGGGTCCCGGTCGCGGAGTTGGCCGCGTTCGACGGCAAACCGGGTCCACCAAGGATTTCGTCTGTGGCACTCGCGTCGAGCGGACCGTCGATGATCTCGGCTTCGACGTCGCCGTTCTCGTCAGGGTTGTCTATGCCTTCGGTCAAGGCGTCACCGAGGATGCTGTCTCCTCCGGCCACTTGAGGCGCGCCGGGTGCGGCGTCCGTGTTCGTGTTCGGCGCCGTCGGCAGCAGACCTGTGGGGTCGGTCGGATGAGGAAACCTCGCTATGTCGCCCGGCTGGAGCGGGGTGGTCTCCAGGATGGCGGCAAAAAGGCCGCTCGCACCGCTCCCGCCTGCTGGAGTGAGTTTCTGGCCTCCCTCCGGAGCGCCCCCTGCCAGACTGGCAAGATATGATGCGAGTGAAACCATGAAATACGCCTGTTACTCAAACTTCGCGCATTTCAGGAGCAAGCCCCGGGCCAATCGGCTGGATCTGCGGAAAATTAAATGAAAACAAATGATTAAGTCAAATTCAGAAGTGCAATCCCGAATTCGTCAGGCGAACAAGGCGGCAGAATTTGCCGCCATGGGGACAATTCTGCCGTTTTTGCCGCGTGCGTGAGTCTTGCCGCACCGGGTTGATATGCGGCCTTCGGCACAATAAATTACCGGCCAACAGTCACAATTATGACGTAGCGAGTTTTCCGGTGTGTTTGCCGCGGGGATGAAATTGCGCACCCGCAGGTAGCATTTTCTGCATTCTGCGACCGAAATCCGAAAAACGGCGGGCCCTGAAGTTCCATGTCGAATCTGAATTCCCTCTCCCTTCCGGGGCGTCCGCAAGAGACCCGTGTCGTCGTTGCAATGTCCGGCGGCGTCGATTCGTCGGTGGTCGCCGCGCTTTTGAAGGAGCAGGGCTACGACGTCATCGGCATCACGCTTCAGCTCTACGACCACGGCGAGGCGGTTCAGGCCAAGGGCACGTGTTGTGCCGGGCAGGACATTCACGATGCCCGGCGCGTCGCGGAAACACTCGGCATCCCGCATTATGTTCTCGACTACGAGCAGCGTTTCGCAAGCGCGGTGATGCAGGAATTCGCCGACAGCTATCTCTCTGGCGAAACGCCCATCCCCTGCGTGTCCTGCAACCAGAAGATCAAGTTCAAGGATCTGCTGCAGACCGCGAAGGAGCTCGACGCGGCGGCACTTGCCACGGGTCACTACATTTCTTCGCGGCGGGGTCCGGGCGGCTGGGAACTGCATCGCGCCGTAGATGCCGAGCGTGACCAGAGTTACTTCCTGTTCGCCACGACGCCGGCTCAGCTTGAGATGCTGAGGTTCCCGCTCGGCAACCTGAAAAAGGCCGAGACACGCGAGCTCGCACGCCGATACGGGCTGAGCGTGTCGGAGAAGTCGGACAGCCAGGACATCTGCTTTGTGCCGACGGGGCGCTACACGCAGGTGATCGAACGTTTGCGTCCGAACGCGTCGGACCCCGGCGATATCGTAACGCTTGAAGGCGAGGTGGTCGGCCGCCACGACGGCATCATCAACTACACGATCGGTCAGCGCCGCGGCCTCGGAATTTCCGCCGCGGAGCCGCTATATGTGGTGCGGCTGGACGCCGAACGCAGCCAGGTGGTGGTGGGACCGCGCGCCTTTTTGCGCACCAGCAAGGTGTGGCTCAGGCAGGTCAACTGGCTTGGCGATGTGCCGTTCGACCGTATTCCTGACACCGGCATCGAGGTCGAGGCGAGAATCCGGTCAACCGGCATCCCTCAGACGGCCACATTGATAAACAACGATGGTGCGGCGTTTGTGCATTTGCACGAAGGAGAGGATGGAGTATCACCCGGGCAGGCGTGTGTATTTTACGACGGATCGCGCGTGCTTGGCGGAGGATGGATCGTCCGCGGCGAACCGGACAGCGCGCTTGCGTTGAACGAAGCGGACGAGACGGACGCACTGGTCGAAAGTGCACCTGCGGGTTAAGGGGCTTTGGCGAACGCACAGGGAATTCCACAACGAGGTCCAATTCAGAATTAGGTATACGGACAGGCGGGACGAGAGGGCCATCCCGACCACACCGGTGCGCGTTGACGTTAACCGGAAAGCCGTACGCCTCGGAGTAAGGGGAACTTATGCAGGAGACCGGTACAAAGACGGGCAGTTCGGTGATCGACCTGTTTGATGTGCAGCGCGCTTACCGGCGTTGGGCGCCCGTCTACGATTTCACGTTTGGCAAATTGGTCGAGGCCGGCCGCCGTCACGCGGTGGAGATCATCAACCGCCGCAAGGGCAACGTCTTGGAAGTCGGCGTTGGCACCGGGCTGTCGCTGCCGCGTTACGGGCGTCACCTTCAGGTCACCGGCATCGACGTTTCGCCGGAAATGCTGAGCAAGGCGCGCGACCGCGTCACCAGCGGGCATCTGGGAAATGTGGCCGGCTTGCATGAAATGGATGCCGGAAACCTGGAGTTTCCCGACGAGGAATTCGATACCGTGGTCGCCATGTATGTGATCACCGTCGTGCCGGATCCTGAACGTGTCATGCGTGAACTCGAACGCGTGTGCGCGCCGGGCGGCGAGGTTATCCTGGTCAACCATTTCAGCCAGGACGAGGGCGTCCGCGGCTTCATCGAACGCACCTTTGCTCCGCTCGCCGCGACGCTTGGCTGGCGGCCGGTGTTCCCCATGGAGCGGGTGCTCGGCAGCAGCGGGCTGCGCCTCACCGACACATCATCATTGCGCCCGTTCGGACTGTTCACGATGCTGCGTTTCGTCAAGCAGCCTGACGTGGCCGCCGACCGCAAGCTCGCAACGGAAAAGGTCTCAGGCCAGGCCCAATTGAAACCGGCGCGCGCCTGAGCGCGGCCGTGTGCCCAAGCTTTCTTGACAGCGGCGAAGCCCGCTCCTTATATCGCTCATAACCGACACGCGTGTCGGCACGCCATTCATGGCATGGCGGAGTAGCTCAGCTGGTTAGAGCAGCGGAATCATAATCCGCGTGTCGGGGGTTCGAGTCCCTCCTCCGCTACCAACTTTTGTAGTGAAAACAATAATTTAATAGTCATTTTCAGTTGCCCTAGCTTTTGCAATTGCGTTTGGCAACCGGATGGCAACCACCAGAAGTCAAGTTTCAGATACCGCAATCCATTCGATTTCTCATTCTCGATTGACTAGGTTCGAATTGTTAACTGAAGGTCGCAGGTTCAAATCCCGCCCGCGCAACGACCTTGATTTGCTTTGCATCAGCTCGTCTCTCTTGGCCGGGCTTCTTGCTTTTCTGGCAAAAGTCCAGAAGGCCCGCGAGCTCTCCCTTGAGATCAATGCGCAGTTGGTCCTTGTCTGGTGTCAGGAGCACTTCGTCGATCATCGATCGGATTGTCTCGAAAGCCCCATCCTTCGCTTTAGGATCCTCCGGTGTTGAGGCAAGCTCGGCTTCGGCATTTCTCTTGTGCTCTTCAAGTTCCTTGATCTTTGCGTTCAGCGCCAGGCGTCAGCTCCATCGGTAACCGCGGTGACCAGTCTGTCGATCTGCCTTCCAATACGCGCCAATTTGCTTTTTTGCCCTATCCGCCTGTGCTGGTTGTGACATGCTCAAGCGATTGAGTTCGCGTATGAACTCCTCATCGAGCACCTTCAACAGGTGCCGATCCATCAATTGGTGCCTTTCAGTTTCGCCTTTGTGTTCTGCAAGAACCTTATTTCTCGCTGAAACTCACAAGAAAAACTGGGCTATTTCGGCAGTCGCCATTCGTGCAAACGACGCGCCACTCCAAGGGGCATGCATCCATTTGAAAGCGTCGTCTGTAAAAAAAATATGACAGTTTACAATGACAGTTAAACTTGACACTCACGCACGGCAGGTTGTACCCTGTTGGCGCTCGGTAGAGATTTTCGCGAGCAGATGCAGAATTAGGGGAGAGAGCCTATGGCCCACGAAATTCAGACTGCCGATCTGGACGATCCGGATCGGATCTGGCCAACCGGACTCACCATCAGGGAGTCGGAAGAGCTGCACAAGCACATCATCGATGGCTCGCGCGTCTTCTTCCTGATTGCGTTGGTCGCCCACATTCTGGCGTACATCTTCACGCCTTGGACCTTCTGAGGGAGTTAAGTCATGAATCAAGGAAGAATCTGGTGCGTCGTTAAGCCGACGGTTGGCTTGCCGCTTTTCCTAGGTGGCGTGGCTGTGATTTCACTCATCGTCCACTATTCGATTCTGTCAAACACAACGTGGATGGCCGCGTTTTTCCAGGGTGGCGGCTAGAGTTAGCTTCTAGCGACTGATAGAGTTTGCGGCCAATTAGGCTGGCGGCGTAGCGGTCAGATCACCCACCGCAAAACTTGTGACGTGGTGCATCCGGCCGCGTACCGCTGGCGCTTGTCCGCAGGAGAACCGTCATGACACCAAACGTACGGATCTACGAGACCGAAAAAGGAGCGAAGGACGCCGTCACCCGGCTCGAAAAGGCGGGTTTCGATGACATCAAGGTGTTCCTTGCCGGTGATAGCGAAGGCAAGGAGGCCGAAACCGTCCGCTCAGCCGTGAGCGATGGAATCATCCCGGAACGAAAGGTGCTGATCTGCACCCGCAGCCTGAAGGAAGGCCGTTCGCTCGTCGCGGTAAATGCGCCGTTCGGCAAAGCCCAGGAAGCCATCAAGATCATGGAAGCCAAGGGCACCGTCTATAGCGACTTGCTGAGACGTTACGTCCCGAGCAGCGCGGCTCCACTGTCAAATGGGCTGGGGTTGCCGGTGCTTTCGGACTTCGTGTCCTCCACGGGGTTGCTGCGCCAGGACTGGAACCTGTCCGAGAAATTCGGCATGCCGCTCTTGAGCAAAAACCAGCGGGGGTCGGATCGCTCATTCGGAATGAAGACGCTGTCGACGCCGAAGAAGGAGTGGAAGTCCAGCTTTGGAATGCCGCTCTTGAGCAAGAATCCGGCACCCCTTTCTTCTCTGTTCGGGATGAAAACGCTGACGAAACCCAAACCGCCGCAGGACCGGCACCATGGCATTCCTGTCCTGTCGAAGAATCCGGCACCGCTGTCCAGTTTCCTCGGCATGAAGACGTTGATTCGAGGCCGGTAGAGTAACGGCGCCAGGCAAGGGAGAGTGAAGGGGGCCTGAAGCAGGCGTGGATGCTCCCCGCCCGGTGGCGCGTGGCTGCCCTGGAGGGCGGAAATGAAAAGCATTGGGCGAAGGTTGGTTTCTGCATGGGCGTCGCTTGGTCCGCGATACATGCCGTTCGCAGACGTCGCCACCCCCGATCTCCCGCTCACGCGCCTTTTGCGGCTTTCTCTGTTCCAGGTCTCGGTCGGCATGACGCTTGTCTTGCTGGTCGGGACCCTCAACCGCGTCATGATCGTCGAACTCGGCGTTCCGGCGACCGTGGTCGGCGTCATGATCGCGCTGCCGCTTTTGTTTGCGCCATTCCGGGCGCTCATCGGTTACAAGTCAGACACGCATCGCTGCGAACTCGGGTGGCGGCGGGTGCCCTTCATCTGGAAGGGCACGCTGCTGCAGTTCGGCGGATTCGCCATAATGCCCTTCGCCTTGCTCGTGCTTGCCGGCAAGGGGCAGGCTGAGCACGCCCCGATCTGGATCGGCCACAGCTCGGCCGCTCTTGCCTTCCTGCTCGTCGGCGCCGGCGCCCACATCGTGCAGACCGCGGGTCTTGCGCTCGCCACCGACCTCACACCGCCGGATTCCCATCCCAGGGTGGTCGGCCTGATGTATGTGATGCTGCTCGTCGGCATGATCGCGAGCGCCCTGATATTCGGTGTGGCGCTGGCCGATTTCTCAGCGGGCCGGCTGGTGCAGGTCATTCAGAGCGCCGCCGTCGCATCCATTGTGCTGAACGCGGTGGCGATGTGGAAACAGGAAACGCGGCGTCCGCCGCGCGGTGCGGCCGCCCCGGCGCCGGACCCGACCTTCCGCGAATCGTGGGCGCGGTTCTGCAAGGGCGAACATGCCGTGCGCCGGCTGGTGATCGTCGGTCTCGGCACCATGGCATTCGGCATGGCCGACGTGCTTCTCGAACCTTATGGCGGTCAGGTTTTGAACTGGACCGTCGCGGCGACGACCAAACTGACGGCGCTGCTTGCGCTTGGAGGGCTGCTGGGCTTCGCCCTCGCGTCCCATGCGCTCGGACCCCGCAGCAACCCCTACCGCCTAGCGCACAACGGTGCCTTGATTGGGTTGCCGGCTTTCGCGCTGGTCATCATCGCCGCGCCGTTTGGCCTCGACGGTGCCTTTCTGATCGGCAATTTCCTGATTGGTTTCGGCGCCGCCATATTCGGTCATGCGACGCTGACGGCCACCATGAGCCTGGCGCCGCGGGAGCAGGCGGGACTCGCGCTCGGGGCATGGGGTGCGGTTCAGGCAACGGCGGCCGGATTGGCGCTGGCTTTCAGCGGAACGATCCGCGATCTCGTCAATGCTGGTTTCGGTACCACTGGAGAAGTGTGGGGCATGGCTCGGGCGGCGGGCGGCTACATCACGGTGTATGTCATTGAAATCATCTTGCTGCTGGTGACGATCGCAGCCCTCTATCCGCTCATTCGCCGGACGTCGCGCGATGGCGCTGGTAAGACGGGGCCGGAGAGTGGGCTCTCTTTCGGCCAGGGGACAAGAGCGATCAGTTCGACCGGCCGCTGAAAAACGGGAGTTGCGGGATGGCACAGCTGGACATACTCGAGCACCCGGACCCGCGCCTTCGCCTTCATGCGGAACCGGTTGCGGATTTCGATGACAGTCTCGGCTGCCTGATCGACGACATGTTGGAGACCCTGCACGCCAACAGCGCGCTTGGGCTTTCGGCGCCGCAGGTCGACGACAGTCGCCGGGTGCTGGTGCTTAACCCTTCCGAAAACACGTCGGCGCCTCAGGTATATGTGAACCCGGAAGTCCTGTCGAAATCGGTTCCGGGCCTCGTCGAGGAGAGCTGCCTGTCCATCCCCGGCATCGTCGGCAATGTCGTCCGGGCCACCGAGGTGCGCGTGCGGGCGCAGGATTGCGATGGCAAACCGTTCGAATGCGATCTGGCCGCGATGGATGCTGTGTGCCTGCAACACGAGATCGACCATCTCAACGGCAAACTCTTCATCGACCGTCTGTCGCTTTTCCGGAGGCTTCGTATTCGCGCCATGATGAAGACCAAGGCGCGACGGCAGAGCAACGCCGCGTGAGTCGCGGACTTGCGGCGGGTGTATCGGCCGCCGGCTCATGACAGATTCCACGAAACCGACACCGCTCCGCCGCCCGTCCCAACCACGTCGTGTGTTTGTTCTGGGCGCGACAGGTACGATCGGCCGCGCCGTGGCCCGTGCGCTCGTGCAGCGCGGCCACGAAGTCGTTTGTTTCGTGCGGCCCCGCGCCGGTATCGGCGGGGTGTTGGACCGGGACGCCATTGCAAAGGTGTTGACTGGCACGGAGGTCCGGTTTGGTGACGTGACGGACCCCGCGTCGCTCTCGGATGAGGGACTATGCGGAGAGCGCTTCGATGCACTGGTGTCGTGCCTGGCCTCGCGCACCGGTGCGCCGGAGGACGCCTGGGCCATCGATCACCAGGCGCATCTGCACGCCCTGGCGGCGTCTCGGGACGCCGGCGTCTCGCATGTTGTGCTTCTGTCGGCGATCTGCGTCCAGAAGCCAGTATTGGCCTTTCAGAAGGCGAAGCTTGCGTTCGAAAGGTGCCTGATAGATTCCGGCGTTACCTATTCGATCGTCCGGCCGACCGCCTTTTTCAAGTCGCTCTCGGGCCAGATTGACCGGCTGAAACAGGGCAAGCCCTATCTGGTTTTCGGTGACGGTACGCTGACTGCGTGCAAACCGATCAGCGACAACGATCTGGCTGACTTTCTCGCCGACTGCCTCGACGACCAGAGCCGCCATAACCAGATCCTGCCGATCGGCGGTCCGGGAAATGCGGTCACGCCGCGCGAGCAGGGTGAGCATCTGTTCGCTTTGCTGGGGCGCGCCCCCCGGTTCAGGCACGTTCCCCTGTCGCTGCTCGACGGGGCCGTCGGCCTGCTTGGGGGCCTCGGCCACGTGATTCCGGCGCTCGCGGCCAAGGCCGAGCTGGCGCGGATCGGGAGATACTATGCAACCGAATCCATGCTCGTCCTCAATCCCGAGACGGGACGCTACGATGCCGGCGCGACACCGTCGACGGGCGCGGACACGTTGTTCGACTTCTACGCTCGCGTCATCAGGGGTGAGGCTACAGCCGACCGCGGGGATCACGCAGTGTTTTGAACCGCCGCGCCATTTGCATTCACGGCGCACATGCGTTGCTCGATCGGACATTGACGTGAACTTCGAACCGGCACGCTGACGCGCCGTCGTGGCAGCACTTCGGATGGCTGACACACGCGTCTGACGAGACCAGCACCCGAAACAGGCGTTCGAACACGCCGACATGCCAAGAGCATCCGGGCATGGCGATCGGATTGTCGGCAACCTCGATCACGACCGGGGGGCCCGGGTGCGCAGTGAATGTGCCGGAGCCGGCGAACGTCCAGGCATTGCGGGTGATTGCGCGGAGCAGAAGCGACGCGGCCGAATTCGCTGGCAGCACCTTCAAAACGATCTGCGCTGGCCGGGGTATCCGGTTCCTGAGCAGATAGTCGGCGGTTCGCATGCCGGCTTGCGCGGCGATGGTCCGGGCGGTGTGGTCGGGGAGATGACCGAACAGGCTGCGGAACAGACGCGCCACATGCACCTCGTCGATCATTTCGCCAGGAGGCTGCGTCAACCAGGCCGAGAGACCTGCAGCGGCGAACACTTGCCGCGCCGTGGCATCGCCCAACGTGTCTTTCAAGGCGTGCCCGAGCTGGATGGCCGCGTTCGGCCCGACGCACGATGCCTTGTGCGCCAACGCCGGCTCAGGTGCAGTTGAGACGCGCTGAAGGGCCTGCGCCATCCTGTCGTCCTATGCGATCGGCGCGCGTCTGGCGTCTTCGTTCTCGGGCATCTGTTGTGTGCTCCCTCCGCACGCTTTGACCTCGGCCCGGGCGGCGCGCAACTTCTCCTTGCGGTCGGCGGTTGCTTTCCAGTCGTCCATTTGCGCCGTGGCGATGCGGCGCGACTTGTCGAACTTGAAGTCCACAGACTTCTTCGACTGCGGACCCCAATAGTTGACCTTGCCAAGATCGTAGAACTTTCTCTGGAAGCCGGCCTTGAGGAACGCCTTCAGACAGCCGAGCAGGTAGCGCCGGCGGAACCCGGTTCCCCGCCAGGGATAGTGGAACAGCGCCTTGCGCATGTAGAAGCGCCGGTAATTATTCATCACGCGATCGAGCAACTCGCCACGGTCCATGGCCTCGGGCTTCATGATCGGCGTGACGAAATTGTATTTGGAGAAATCGAAAACCTCGACCTTGTCGCCCAACTCCTGGAACAGCGAGGAGAACGGCCAGGGCGTATACATGGCCCAGTTCGCCAGGTCCGGATCCCATGAGCGCGCCATCTGGTACGTTTCCTCGAGCGTCTCCGCCGTCTCGTTCTCCAGGCCGACGATGAACTGCGCCTCGATGAAAATGTCGGCGTTGCGCAGAAGTTCAATCGCGCGGCGGTTGTCCTCGATCTTCGTTTCCTTGTTGAAGCGGTTGAGCCGCAGTTGCGCCGCCGCCTCGGTTCCGAGGCTCACATGAACCAGCCCCGCCTTCCGGTAGAGCGGAAGCAGCTTTTCGTCGCGCAGAATGTCGGTGACCCGGGTATTGATGCCCCACTTCACCTTGTCGGGAAGGCCGCGGGCGATCAGTTCCTCGCAGAAAGCGACGAACTTCTTGCGATTGATGGTGGGCTCCTCGTCGGCAAGAATGAAGAAACCGATATCGTAGTCGCGAACTAGAGTTTCAATCTCGTCGACGACCTTCTTGGGATCGCGAATGCGATAGTCACGCCAGAATTTCCACTGCGAGCAAAACGAGCACGTGAACGGGCAGCCGCGCGCCATGTTCGGGATCGCGACACGCACCCCGAGCGGCACGTAAGTGTACTTCTCCCACTCAAGCAGAGACCAGTCCGGACTGATGGCATCGAGGTTCTTCACCGTCGGTGCCGCCTGCGTGGCGACGATCTGCTCACCCTCGCGGAAGGCCAGTCCCTTGATCGTCTCACGGGCCTTGGGCCAGCGGCCGTCGTCGATCGCCGTAATCAGCTCAACGAAGATCTCTTCGCCTTCGCCGCGTACGATCACGTCGATCCAGGGCGCTTCAGAGAGAACCTGCTTGTACATGAAGGTGGCGTGAACGCCGCCAAGGACACGCACCGCATCGGGGCAGACCTCCTTGGCAATCTCTAGGACTCGCTCGGCCTTGTAGATCGATGGTGTGATAGCGGTGCAGCCCACCACGTCCGGCGCCAGCTCCTGCAACCTGTCGTGCAGTTCATCGTCGCTCAGATCGTTCGTCATCGCGTCGATGAAGTGGATGTCATCGAAGCCTGCCTCTCGCAGCGATCCGGCCAGGTAAGCAACCCAGGCCGGTGGCCAGCTGCCGGCGATTTCGGCTCCGCCGGAATGGTAGTTTGGATGAACGAGCGCAATCCGCATGATCGTGACTCCTGGCTGATGTAAATATTAATTTACACATTTAAATGTCAAATCAACTTGACGTATGTCAAGTTTGGCACGTTTACCTTTTGTCACGCCGCTCCGCGGGTGGAGCATGTCTCTGCACAAGTGATGCACTCAAATGAAGTACGGCGCCTCGGAGCCCCGGTTGAAGTGACAGTGCGCGTTTACACGTGGTATAGAAATGTTTTCATCCAAAATTCTCACACTGCAGAATTTCCCGTTCCATCGTTGTTGGAGAGTCAAATGAAACGTTTTGTCGGATTGGCGCTTGTGTCATCGGTTGTTCTGGTTGGAAGTACCGCCGTCGCCCTTGCCGCGGGCGATGCCGTCAAGGGGGGAAAAGTCTTCAATAAGTGCAAGGCCTGCCACAGTCTGGAGGCCGGAAAGAACAAGGTCGGTCCGTCACTCCGTGGCATCGTCGGCCGACAGGCGGGCACGGTCGAGGGATACAAGTATTCGAAAATCAACCAAGCTGCTGGCAATGCCGGCCTTGTTTGGACCGAGGAGGCCATCCTCGATTACCTGCCTGATCCGAATGCGTTTTTGAAAAAGCACCTCACCGACAATGGCAAGGGCGATCAAGCGAAGGGCCGCACAAAGATGACGTTCAAGCTGAAGAAAGAGCAGGACCGCGTGGACGTTATCGAATTTCTCAAAACGCAAACGAACTGATCGACCCTAAAACGCTACAAACCAGGAGCCCGTGCACGGCGTCGAACGTGATGCGGTCGCACATCTGTGCGCTCTCGATATGTCAATAAGAATAGACGTAAAGAAAACTTTACAAATTAATCTTCGCGCGTTCTAATGGGTGTTGACCAGAAGCGTGTCGGTGTCCAATCCGCTCCGTCCCCAAGAAGAGCCCGCCGCACGCGTCAGAAGCGGAGGTGAACCGGTCGGGAAGCGCGCATCTATCACACATCGAGATCGGCAACGAATGCCCGAGTGGTGTGAGCCATGTGTGCGGATCCTGCCGGAATGAGAGGGTCCATGAACGTCCATTCAATAACCAAGCCCGCCGCACGTAAGGCGTGCCAGTCTTTTGCTTTTCTGGACGGGATCGCGTCACCCACTGATCTCCGCAACATGCCCCGTAGCGCCTTGCCGCAGCTTTCCGACGAGTTGCGCCAGGAAATCGTCCAGATTGTCTCGCAGACCGGTGGGCATCTCGGCGCCGGGCTCGGCGTGATCGAACTGACGATTGCCCTGCACTATGCGTTCGACACGCCTCAGGACAAGCTGATCTGGGACGTGAGCCATCAGTGCTATCCGCACAAGGTCCTGACCGGACGGCGCGCGGGCATGCGCCGTATCCGGCAGGGCGGCGGGTTGTCCGGCTTCACCTCACGCAAGGAAAGCGCGTTCGACCCGTTCGGCGCAGCGCACAGCTCCACCGCGGTTTCCGCGGCGCTCGGATATGCAGCGGCGCGCGATCTCGAAGGCGGAAACAACGCGGTTATCGCCATTGTCGGCGATGGCGCGATTTCCGGCGGCATGGCGTATGAAGGCCTCAACAATCTGGGGGCGCAGCGTCGCCGCATGATCGTGGTGCTGAACGACAACAACATGTCCATTGCACCGCCGTCGGGCGCCCTGGTTGACTACTTCGCGAAACTGCGCGCCCGGATGCCGGAGGCGGACCAGCGCGCCGCTGCAATCGACGAACACAGGCTACCGTCCTTCGTGGACGAAGAGACGTTGTTCGACGATCTTGGTCTGCGCTATGCCGGTCCCTTCGACGGGCACAACGTCGATGAGCTGGTGAAGGTCTTCGAAGCTGCGCGCGCATATGACGGCCCGCTTCTGCTTCATGTGGTCACCGAAAAAGGCAAGGGTTACGCTCCGGCGGCCAGTTCCGACGACAAGTATCATGGCGTTTCGAAATTCGATATCGAAACCGGGCAACAGCACAAGGGCACAGCCAAGGCGCCGAGCTACACGAGCGTCTTTGCGCAGGCCCTCATCAACGAGGCAACCGCGGACGAAAAGGTTGTCGCGGTAACGGCGGCCATGCCGTCGGGAACCGGGCTCGACAGGTTCGGCAAAGCATTTCCGGACAGATGCTTCGATGCCGGCATCGCCGAGCAGCACGCGGTGACCTTCTGCGCCGGTTTGGCGTGCGAGGGCTTTCGTCCGTTTGCGGCGATCTATTCGACGTTTCTTCAGCGGGCATTCGACCAGATCGTTCACGATGTGGCCATCCAGCGCTTGCCCGTCCGCTTCGCGATCGATCGCGCCGGCATGGTCGGCGCGGACGGCGTCACCCACCAGGGCTCGTACGACATCACCTATCTGGCCTGTTTGCCGGACTTCGTGGTGATGGCCGCGGCAAACGAGGTCGAGCTGGTCCGCATGGTCGCGACCGCGGCGCAGATCGACGACCGTCCGAGCGCGTTCAGATATCCGCGCGGCGAGGCCACCGGATTGGAACTTCCCGAGACCGCGCAGCCCCTCGAGATCGGCAAGGGAAGGATTGTTCGGGAGGGCACATCCGTTGCGATCCTCTCCTACGGTGCACGGCTCGCGGCCGCGCTCGAGGCGGCCGGGCAACTGTCCCGGATCGGCTTGAGCACGACGGTGGCCGACGCACGGTTTGCAAAGCCGATTGATGATCGGCTCGTGGCGCGGCTGGTGCGCGACCACGCCGTCGTCGTGACCCTCGAAGAGGGCGCGATCGGCGGATTCTCGTCGCAAGTCATGGACAGCATGCGTCGCCAGCGCATGTCTGATGCCATGGCGCGCATCGTTCCGATGTACCTGCCGGACGCGTTTATCGATCACGATGCCCCGGCGCTTCAGGTGGCACGCGCAGAGCTCGATGCGAAAGCGATCGTGATGCGCGTCACCGATGCCTTGCGTTTCGATGACGTGACGCTTCAGCCGGTGCGGGTTGTCGCGGCCGAGTAGGGCCCGATCTTCAGGTGAGGAGGCGCATTCCCGGTGGTCAGCGCCTCAGAATGCGCAATACGTCGCAAACGTGTGCCGCGCCTGCGGCGCATAGCGAAACGGCAATCCATGTCCAGTCCGCGCCGGTGACAAAGAGCCGTAGTGCGATCAGGAGTCCTGCCCCGGACAGAAGCGTGAACGTAAAATCGCGCACCGCGAAGCCGCTGTTCGGTTTACGGGAGAGCGCAGTCAGAACCAGAAACTCGAGAACGATCACGGCTAGGGCGATGTCAATGATGCGTCCGGATTGATACAGCTCGGCCATGGGTTCGGGATCGTGCTGTCCGGTCGATCAGGTGAAGGGCCCGTTGAGCTGCACCACCGACCAGTTGAGCGCGGCGGCGAAGCTGACCCATACGAGATAGGGGGCGACAAGCCATGCCGCCGGTTTCGAAAACCGCGAGAGGTAGACGATCAGGAATACGATCGAGCCCCACAGGAGCACGACTTCGAGAAGAGCCCAATCGGGCCGCTGGGCGCGGAAAAAAAGCAGGCTCCACAACACGTTGAACGCACCGTTTGCGCAGAACAGAATGATGATCCAGTCGCGTTGGATCCGCGCCGTCGAATCGCGCCACGCGGTCGCCGCGGAAAGCGCGGCCAGCGCGAAGATGAGCGTCCACGCCGGTCCGAACAGCCAGTCAGGCGGTTTCCATGCCGGTTTTTGGAGGTTCTGGTACCAGGGTCCAAGGTCGGTGACGGTCGCGCCCAATGTAGCGACGAACGCCGCCACAACACCCGCGGTGGCGATCACCTTCCATTGCTTCATGTCCGGGTCCTCAGGGTGAAACCAGGCGGAATAGGTGGGCCAGATCCTTAAAGAAAATCCTGACATGTGCAACAGGTTTGCGGCGTACCAGTTCCTTGTTCATGTAGGCTTCCCAGGTGAGCTTCTGAACGTCGGGGTCCTGGCAGATGCTCACGAAACGTTCCCGGCGCTTGTCGCTGCAATACCAGAACCATTGCATGATACCGAGAATCCAGAAGACTTTGCCGTTGGCTTTCATGAAGCGCTTGCGGGCCGTGGCGAGCTCCTTCGCCCGTCCAGTTTCGAGATAGGCGTCGACGGCTTCCGCAACGAGCTGGCCTGAATTCATGGCATAGTAGATGCCTTCGCCTGACGAGGGTGCGACGCATCCGGCGGCGTCTCCGGCGAGAATGACGTCCCGGCCATTGTCCCAGCGCCGCAACGGCTTCAACGGGATCGGCGCGCCTTCCTCGCGGATGGTATGGCACTCCGAAAGTCCGGCGAACTGCCGGAGTTTCGCAGTCGCGTCGCGGAGCGAGAAGCCCTTCTGCTGCGTCCCCATCCCGACGCTCGTCTTGTTGCCGTGCGGGAACACCCAGCCGTAAAAATCCGGCGACAGAACGCCGTTGTAATAGACGTCGCATCGGCTGCCGTCGAACTCACCCGACGCTTCTTGGGGAGATTCGATGATCTCGTGATAGGCGATCACATACGGCACCCGTTCGCCTCCGGGCACTTCCTGGCGCGCAACGCCCGAGCGGGCGCCATCGGCGCCAATGACGGTGCGCGCACGCACTCGCACGATGGCATCCGCGCCATTTCGCTTCTTGGGCCGGTAACAGACAATGGCGCTGCCGTCGGTGTCGCGTTCTATGCGTTCGAATGTGCCGGTATGCCGAACGGCGCCGACGGAGGCGGCCCGGACGCGCAGCCACTCGTCGAAGTCTTCGCGGTCCACCATGCCGACAAACCCGCCTTCGATCGGCATATCGACCTTGCGGCCGGACGGCGCGACCATGCGTGCCGACCGGACCTTCGCCACGAGCAGCGAATCCGGTATGGCAAAATCGCGGATCAGCCTGGGCGGGATCGCGCCGCCGCATGGTTTGATGCGCCCGTCGCGGTCAAGCAGCATGACCTGGCGTCCGGCTCTTGCAAGTGTGGCCGCGGCTGTGGCGCCCGCGGGTCCGCCTCCGACGACGACGGTATCGAAATTCTCAAGTGGTTGCATGGGGGCTACCTCCCGGTTGCGCCTGCCGCAAGGCTCCGGCCACGGGCGAGCTGAGATGATTGGTCTTGCGGCGCGTGATCCAGGCGCGCGGCGAGAAATGCGGCGAGCAGGAACATCAGGGCCTCGGCTGCGAAGACGGATGTGTAGGCGATGGCCGGCGATCCGACGATTGCGCGTGCAAGATCAACGCCTGCGGTGCCGACGAATCCGCCGAGCCCGAACGCGATCGCCTGCGCGGCTCCCCAGAAGCCCATGCGGATGCCCTCGCGTCCCTGCGGGCCGTCACCGGCGAGCCCCATCATGGAGCCGATTGCCGCGACCGCGAAGATGCCGTTCGAAAAGCCGAGGAAGAACACGGCGGGTTTCAACGGAAAGCCCGGGCCGATGTATCCGCCGGCGACGAGAATGAACAGTGCGACGGCCGAAGCGACGCAGCCACCTGCCGTCCATGTCCGCAAAGACGCGATCTGACGCCCCACGCGGGTTGATCCCGCGATCGCGACCAGGATCATTCCCAGCAGCACACCGCTGTGCTGGACTCCGGAGAGCCTCGTGGACTCACCCGGCGTCAGGCCGAAGACGAGGCCCGCAAAGGGCTCAAGGATCAGATCCTGGGCGCTGAAGGCCAGCATCGAGACAAACACGAAGATACCGAACCGCCGCGCCTTCGGGTCGTTCCAGACGTCCCTGAGCGCCGTCATAAACGCCAGCTCTTCCTGCGGCTTCACAGGCGCCGCGGCACCACCCGCGCGCGCCTTTGACTCGATGCCCAGCACGGCGAGACTTGTCAGTGCGATGGCCATGGTCGCGACAGTTGCAGTCACGACAATGAGGCGTGTCGTTGTGAACGGATCGAGAAAGCTCCCGGCAGTGGCGGCGGTCACCGCCATACCGGCAATCATCATCAGCCAGACAATCGTCGCCGCCGCGGCCCGCCGCTCCGGCGCCACCTCGGCAGCGAGCAAGGCCAGCAAAGACGTGCCGGATGCACCGACGCCGATGCCGATCAGGATGAAGGCAACGAGCGACAGCCCGACACCGGCCATGGTCTGCACTTCCATCCATGCGGTCGCGCCGGCGGCCATTGTCGCGCCGAGCGCGAGGATAGCCATGCCACCGATGATCCACGGCGCACGGCGTCCGCCGACGTCGGACCCATGGCCCCAGCGCGGGCGGAGAATCTGTATCATGTAGTGGATCGCCACGAGCGCGCCCGGAAGCATCGCCGGCATGGCCAGCTCCACGATCATGACCCGGTTGATTGTCGATGTGGTCAGGACCACGATCGCTCCGAGCGCGGTCTGAACCAGCCCCAGACGCACGATTGAGATCCAGCTCAAGCCGTTCGACGTCATGTTACCGTTCCTCCCAAGATGCTGCGAAGCGCGAAGGCGCTGGCGAGCATGCCGATGACATAAAGGGTGGTGCCGGTCGCGTTGTACCAGGCGGCCCACTTGTTCGGATCCTGGAGCAACCGGCGCATCAGGACGAACTGCAGCACGAGCAGAACGGAGACAATGGCTGCGTGTATCGCGTTGCCCCAAGAAGCAAGCAGGGCAATGACCGCCACTTGCGGCGCGGTCATGACCGCGCAGGCGAGGCGCGCGGCCCGATCGACGCCAAGCAGAACAGGAAGGGAGTCGACGCCCATGCGCCGGTCGCCTTCGACCGCCTTGAAATCGTTCAGCGTCATAATGCCGTGGGCACCGACGCTATAGAGAAATGCAATGAGGATAATGCGCCAGTCGGGCAGTCCGGCCGCCATGACAGCGGCGCCGGTGAACCAAGGCAGGCCCTCATAGCAGATCGCAACGGCGGAATTGCCGTACCAGCCGTTCTCTTTCAGCCGTATCGGGGGCGCGCTGTATGCCCATGCGAGGACCACGCCGAATATGGCGCCACCGAGCACCCAGGGGCCGAGAGCGGCAGCGAGGACAAGCGAGGCAACCGTCCAGCAGACGGCGATGTAGAACCCCCAGCTTCCCGGGATGCGTCCTGAAGGAATTGGGCGGTTAGGCTCGTTGATGGTGTCCACATGCCGGTCGTACCAGTCGTTGATTGCCTGGCTCATGGCGCAGACCAGCGGGCCGGCAAGCACAAAGCCGGCGACCACCACCAGCCAGTTTGCGCTGATGGACTGTCCCGATGAGACAATCCCGCACCCGAACGCCCACATCGGCGCAAACCATGTGATGGGTTTCAGGAGCTCCAGAACGGCGCGAAAATCCGGGACTGAAGCCGTTCTGGCAAGGGCGCGCAACATAACTGTATATTATAGTTGACAGCAAAAATCGTCAATTATAATTGACAATTTGCGGGAGTGTTCGTGCTGGAACGATTGTCTCGGTTTTGGGGTCGTTTCAGGCCTGGAAGCCTCGTGGCCATCGTAGACTTTAAGGGCGGCACCTGGCCTTGCCGGTCCGCGGTCGGGTGTGCAGGCTAGTTGGACTTGTCTTCTTCGAAATCGCTCAGGCCGTAGCGGTGTAGTTTGGCGTAAAGGCTCTGCCGGCTCATGCCGAGCAGTTCTGCGGCCGATGCGCGGTTGTTCCCGGTTAGCTCGAGAGCGGACTCGATGCACATCCGCTCAATCATGTCGGTTGTGTCGCGGACGATCTCTTTCATGGAAATGCGCCCGATGAGTTCTGTGAGCTGGCCCGCGGACTTGGGAAAGTTGACGGCACTTGTCACATTGTTGACGCGCCGGCGGCCACTGGTCCGAATGGAAAAGCCATAGCAGGGTTTGTCGTCCTTCATCACTGACACGGCGGAGACCTCAACCTGCTCGGTGGCACCGAACTCGTCACGCAGAATGGTCGAGAATTGCCGAACCGACCCGTGTTTGCGCAGATTGGCCGTCAGCACATCCAGGTCGACACTGGTTCGTCCAAGCCATCGGTCGAGGGGTTCGCCGACAACCTGTTCCGCGGTCGCCAGCTGTGCGAACTCGATGAAGGCCGTGTTCGCCATCAGGATGCGTTTGTCCTGTCCCACCACGACGAACCCGTCCGGCATCTCTTCGATCAGCCTCAGCATCTTCGATTCCGTCCGCTTGGCGTCTGCAGGTGCTGCGTGCTGCACGTCCGGGATGATGCGAATGAGGCAATAGACCGAGCCTTCCTGCCTGAAGATGGAGGCGGACAGGCCGAACTCGCCGTCCTGGTTTGCAAGCCGAACGGTGATATCGTCCGCATGTCCGCCTGCCCGGACGGTGGCGACCATCTCGTCGACCGCCTTCATGTCCTTGGCCGAGAACACGGACCCGAGGTCCCGCCCGGACAGCTTGTCCTTCGTCGTGGAAAGCAGCTCGACGGCGGCCGGGTTGGCCTCGACGATCTTGCGCGGGCTCGCCGTCGCATCGACGATCAGCACGGCTTCCGACGCGATCTGGAACAGCAGGCGATAGCGGGTCTCCGCATTGCGCAGCCGCGTGTATTCGCGCTCCATCTCCTGTTGCGCCTCGACGAGCTTTTGCTGGAGTTCTGCCAGCGCTCTCAAGTCGCGTCCGATGGCGATCAACTGGCCGCTGTTGCCGAATTGGATGGCCGTGTAACGGACAGGAACATCGGGGCCGCTTGCGCTGGGATGGTTGACCTGCCGTTCCCGGTGCGGGGCATCGGAGCGGGCGTCATTCAGAAGATCTTCGATCTTGGCACGGCTTTCGTTGGTAACGGTGTCGATCCACGGCTTACCGATCCAGCCGGCGAAACCTTCTTCCGACAGCTCTCTGCTGCCCAGCGAAACGTCCGTGATCAGTCCGTCTGAGTCGATAACGAGTGCGATATCTGCGGTGGCCGCAATAAGCTTTGCAGCGGCCTCGGAATCAAGATCGCCGAGAGATTCTTTTGGCGCCCGGAACGAGCTTAGTATCTCATTCGATGTGGAATACTCCATTCTTGCGCCAGCACTCCATAGTATAGCATCAACATGCTCGGTTCGCCTTGAGTCCCAACAGATTATACGCTTCCTGCACAGCGGTCTTGCCATCGGCTGCTGTGGCGTCCGCACCCACAGTTGCTACAAGCTCCGGGTGCTGCTGGAAGAGTTGGCCGCCAACTATGATCAGAACGCCCCGGTTTCGGGACTCCTGTCGAATCGAGTGCATGCATTCAACAAGTGTCTCAATAAAGACCTCGCTACTCAACGACAAGCCGACAACCGCAAAATTCTTGCTGCGGATCAGTTCGAGTTGCTCCTCGATCGGCATGGTCGGGTCGTCATGGACGTCCCATCCGGCCGTACGGAAGAACTCAGCAACCATCGAAAGCCCGAACGAATGCTGATCACCCGGCGTGGTTGTCAACAGAATGCGCTGATTGGCTGAACTCTCGGCAAGTTCGCCCGCGGCGGTTTGCCGGAATCGGCGCATGGTCTGCTGCAGCCGCGAAAGACCAAGCGTGACGGTCATGAAGTCAGCCGAATCGTCCTCCCACATCGTCCCGAACTGGCGCGCCGCCGGCGCGAGCAGTTGGAGAAGCAGTGTTTCCGCAGAGAAGCCCTGTGCGTAAAGTGCTTCAACATAGGCGGTGGACACGTCGCTGTCGTGCGAGAGCACGATGTTCGCGAACTCCTGAACGTCAGCCTTAGTGAGCTTCTGTTCGGCTCTGAGTTTGGGATTTTCAAAATCCGCCGCATTCGCTTTGTGAACCAAAAGAAGGCGAGGGATAATTTGTGCCTCAACAAGCTGGGCAAGGGCATCCGCCTGGTCTGGATGGGAAATGGAGTTGTCGCTGCCCGCTTCGGACCAACTCGTGCGGATATCCGTTCTGCCCGGCGTCACGCCGGTCGATTGGGTGGTTTTTCTCTGTTCCGGGTACGCCTCTCTCACGCCCGACATTGTGTTCCTCCCCTGTTTCCGAGACTATTGTTCAGAAACGGTGAGGGCGTTTTCCTGCCAGGAAAGTCCCGCTATTGTGCAGAAAAATAAGCTATTTTTGCTTGTAGCCCCCCCAATCCTGTGTCTCTTTGATGCTACACCAACTGTCAGTTAAACATGACAGTTCGTAAAGTTCCAGTGTCAGTTCCATGAGTCTGTTCCGGCACGGCATATCCAATCGCTCCCAATTAAAGGCCTGACGCGGTCGAATGTAAAGCTAAATTTACGTCTAATTAGATTGACACTTTTTGGGCGGGGTCATAGAGTCCTCTCATGTGGTGACCTTTGGCGACACCGTCGTCAGGTGATCAGAGGGGAGCCGGTCAATGCGAAGCCGAAGGGTTGGAAAAACCGCGTTTCGGCCGATTTACACGGTTGAAGAGCGGCGCAGGCGCGACGCCTCGCTATGGACCCTCGTGCAGGGTGTTTTGGCGCCGCTGCAGTTCGCGGTGTTTCTCGTCAGCCTCGCACTTGTGATCCGCTATCTCGCGACCGGAGACGGCTTCGCGGCTGCAACCGCATCGATCATCATCAAGACCCTTATCCTCTACGCGATCATGATCACCGGATCGATCTGGGAAAAAGAGGTGTTCGGCAAGTACCTCTTTGCCCGCGCGTTCTTCTGGGAAGATGTCTTCTCGATGCTGGTGCTGGCCTTGCACACGGCCTACCTGCTTGCCGTCTTGTTCGACTGGCTCGGCGCTTACGGGCAGATGATGCTCGCGCTCGCGGCCTATGCGACCTATGTCATTAATGCCGGGCAATTCCTGATCAAGCTGCGCGCCGCGCGGTTGCAGCGTCCGGAAACAGGCGCTGAGACCGGACGTTCATTGGAGTACGCCCAATGAACGTGCTGGCAAGGCTCAAGCCCGAGCAGCGTCCGGGCGGCTGTGACCAGCCTGAGGTCTTGCGCGAACGCGGACAGCGCGAAGTCTTCTGCGGGCTGACGGGCATCGTCTGGCTGCACCGCAAGATCCAGGATGCATTCTTCCTGATCGTCGGCTCCCGCACCTGCGCCCATCTGATGCAATCGGCCGCCGGCGTCATGATCTTTGCCGAGCCGCGTTTCGCAACGGCAATCATTGAGGATCGTGATCTTGCCGGACTTGCCGACGTCAACGAGGAACTCGACCGCGTCGTCACCCAGCTCCTCGAGCGCCGTCCCGAGATCAAACTGCTGTTCCTTGTCGGGTCGTGCCCGTCGGAGGTGATCAAGCTCGACCTGTCGCGCGCCGCCGAGCGCCTGTCCGGTCAGTTCATGCCGGATGTGCGCGTGCTCTACTATTCGGGAAGCGGAATCGAGACGACGTTCACGCAAGGTGAGGACGCCTGTCTCGCCGCGCTGGTGCCGGATTTGCCGGAAGCATCGAACGATACCGGGCGGTCACTGCTCGTGGCCGGCGCGCTGCCGGACATCGTCGAAGATCAGTTCAGGCGCCTGTTTGACGCGCTCGGCGTCGGACCGGTTCACTTTCTGCCACCCCGGCGCTCGGGGGGGCTGCCTCCGGTCGGCTCGGACACACAGTATCTGCTGGCTCAGCCCTTCCTGACCGATACGGCGCGGGCGCTTGAAGAGCGCGGTGCCACGCGGATTGCCGCGCCGTTCCCGTTTGGCGAGAAGGGGACGACCGCCTGGCTGCGCGCGGCCGCCGACATATGGGGCGTGGACCCGTCCCGGTTCGACGACGTAACCCGCTCGGGCCGCGAGCGTGCGATTCAGGCGGTCGGCCGATACCGGGAGCGCCTGTCGGGCAAGAGCATCTTTTTCTTCCCCGATTCCCAGCTCGAAGTGCCGTTGGCCCGGTTCGTGAACAGCGAACTCGCCATGACGCTCGAGGAGGTCGGGACGCCCTACCTGCATCGTGACCATCTCGCGGACGATCTCGCCGAATTGCCGGAGGGTGTCCTGCTGAGCGAAGGCCAGGACGTGGACAAGCAGCTCGACCGCTGTCGCGCGGCAGCACCCGACATCGTCGTGTGCGGGCTCGGCCTTGCAAATCCGCTCGAGGCGGACGGCATGACCACCAAGTGGTCGATCGAACTCATGTTCACGCCGATCCACGGCTACGAGCAGGCCGGAGATCTTGCAGAGCTGTTCGCGCGTCCGCTGAACCGCAAGGGCAGATTGAGAGTTTGAACGACCATGAAGCTCACGGTTTGGACATATGAAGGCCCGCCCCATGTTGGTGCGATGCGCATCGCCACGGCGATGGACGGGCTGCATTATGTCCTGCACGCGCCCCAGGGCGACACTTACGCCGACTTGCTTTTTACGATGATCGAGCGGCGCGACAAGCGTCCGCCGGTCACCTACACGACATTCCAGGCGCGTGATCTCGGCGGCGACACCGCGGAACTGTTCAAAACCGCGGCGCGCGACGCTTATGAGCGCTTTCAGCCGCAGGCCCTGCTTGTCGGCGCATCCTGTACCGCGGAACTCATTCAGGATGATCCAGGCGGTCTGGCCCAAGGGCTCGGGCTTCCGGTGCCGGTCGTGCCGATCGACCTGCCATCGTATCAGCGCAAGGAGAACTGGGGCGCGTCGGAGACCTTCTATCATCTCGTGCGCGGGCTTTGCGCGGGATCCGCGGAAGCGGTCATGGCGGCCAAACAGGCCGGTCCTCGCGAGGGCCGCCCGAGCTGCAATCTGCTTGGCCCCACCGCACTGGGGTTCCGGCACCGCGACGACGTGCGGGAAGTCTTGAGCTTGCTGGACGGTATCGGTGTGGATGTTCATATCGTCGCGCCAATGGGCGTCACGCCTTCAGATCTCACGCGTCTCGGTGAGGCGGACTTCAACATCGTTCTCTATCCGGAGATTGCCGAAATCGCGGCGCGCTGGCTCGAGCGCACGTTCAAGCAGCCCTACGTTCGAACCGTTCCCATCGGTGTCAACGCAACGCGGGAGTTCATCGACGAAGTCGCGCGCGTCGCCGGGATCGATCCTGTGCCCGATGTCGAAAACGAAGTCGTTCGGCTTCCATGGTACTCGCGCTCCATCGACTCGACGTACCTCACCGGCAAGCGCGTCTTCATCTTCGGCGATGCGACCCATGCCTGCGCCGCGGCCCGGGTCGCGCGCGAGGAGTTCGGTTTCGAGGTTGCCGGGCTCGGTACCTATTCGCGGGAATTCGCCCGCGACGTGCGCGCACTTGCCTCCGACTACGGGATCGAGGCGCTGATCACCGACGACTATCTCGAAGTCGAGCGTCACATTTCGGATCTGCAACCGGAGCTCATTCTCGGAACGCAGATGGAGCGCCACATCGCCAAACGGTTCGGCATTCCCTGCGCGATGATCTCCGCACCCGCGCATGTTCACGACTACCCGGCGCGCTATTCGCCGCAAATGGGCTTTGAAGGCGCCAACGTCATCTGGGACACGTGGGTTCACCCGCTGATGATGGGGCTTGAGGAACATCTGCTCGGCATGTTCCGGGAGGATTTCGAGTTTCACGACGGCGCCGCGCCGTCACATCTGGGGAAATCCGCAGAAGCCAAAGAGGAGCAGGCGTCCGAAGAGGTTGCAGACCCGCCAAGCGGGCCGATCCTCGTCTGGAACACAGAGGCCGAGAAGGAACTCAAAAAGGTCCCGTTTTTCGTCCGCGGCAAGGCGCGGCGCAACACCGAGCGGTTCGCTGCCGAACGTGGCGAACAGACCATAACCGTTGAGACACTCTACGATGCCAAAGCGCACTACAGCCGATAAGAAGACGGCGATTAACGTCGTCATCGTAACGCTCGACAGCCATCTCGCCGGCGCGGTCGCCCGTGCGCGCAGCGTGTTGCGGCGCGAGATCCCGGGTCTTGAACTCAGCCTGCACGTCGCCGCCGAGTGGAGCCAGAATGCCGATGCGCTGGAGCGCGCGCGCGAAGCAATCCGCAAGGGCGACATCATCATCGCGACGATGCTGTTCATGGACGAGCATATCTCTGCGGTGCTCGACGACCTCAAGGCGCGCAGGGACAGGTGCGATGCGTTGGTTGCATGCATGTCCGCGGGCGAGGTCATCAAACTGACGCGGCTTGGCCGTTTCAATATGGGTGCGAAGGAAAGCGGGATCATCGCCCTGCTGAAGCGTTTGCGCGGCTCCAGGGAACCGTCGAAAAGCTCCGGCTCGCATCAGATGGCGTTCCTGAGGCGTCTGCCCAAGCTGCTTCGCTTCATTCCCGGCACGGCCCAGGACGTGCGGGCGTTCTTCCTCACCATGCAGTACTGGCTGGCCTGCTCCGACGTGAACCTGGCCAACATGGTTCGCATGTTGATCAACCGCTATGCGTCGGGCCCGCGCGAGGCCTTGCGCGACACGCTGCAGGCCGAGCTGCCGATCGAGTTTCCCGATGTCGGGCTCTATCATCCAAGGTTGACATCACGCATTTCCGAGGATGCCGCGCGTCTGCCGAAGAAGCCGGACGGCAGCCGTGGTACGGTCGGCTTGCTGCTGATGCGGTCCTATGTCCTCGCCGGCGATACCGCACACTATGACGGTCTGATCGACTCCTTCGAGAAGCGTGGACTGAGGGTCGTCGCTGCGTTCGCCAGCGGCCTGGACGCGCGGCCTGCGATCGAGAAATTCTTCGTGAAAGATGGCGCACCGACGGTCGACGCGGTCGTCTCCATTACCGGTTTCTCCCTCGTCGGAGGTCCGGCGTACAACGACGCCAAGGCCGCGGAGGAGATGCTGACGCGCCTCGACGTTCCTTACATGTCGGCGCAGGCGCTGGAATTCCAGTCCCTGGAGCAATGGCAGGCGTCCGATCTTGGTCTGATGCCGATCGAATCCACCATGATGGTCGCGATCCCCGAACTGGACGGTGCCATCAACCCGGCCGTCTATGGCGGGCGCCACGCGACGGCGGAGGGCGGCGCGGGCCGCGAAATGGAATGCCATGGCGAGCGCGCCGCGATGCTGTCGGCGCGGGTCGAGCGCCTGATCCGGCTTCGGCGCTCAGCCGCCGCGGAGAAGAAGATCGCGATCGTCCTGTTCGGCTTCCCGCCGAATGCGGGCAGCGTGGGAACCGCCGCATACCTTTCCGTCTTCGAATCGCTGCACCGCACATTGGAAACCATGCAGCGGTCTGGCTACACGGTTGATCCGCCGGCCGACGTCGACGCGCTGCGCGAGGCGGTGCTTCATGGCAATGCGGTGCGGTTCGGCGCGACGGCCAATGTCCATGCGCGCATATCGGCCGACGACCATGTCCGCACGCTGCCGTGGCTGGAAGAAATCGAGGCGCAGTGGGGCCCGGCTCCGGGTCGCCACCAGAGCGACGGGCGGTCCATCTTCGTTCTCGGTGCCGATTTCGGCAACGTGTTCGTCGGTGTGCAGCCCGCGTTCGGATATGAGGGCGATCCGATGCGCCTGCTGTTCGAGAAGGGGTTTGCGCCGACCCACGCGTTCGCCGCCTTCTATCGCTACATCCGCGAGGATTTCGGTGCCCATGCCGTGCTCCATTTCGGAACCCATGGCGCGCTGGAGTTCATGCCCGGCAAACAGTCGGGTCTGTCCGGTGACTGCTGGCCCGACCGGCTGATCGGCGATCTCCCGAACTTCTATCTCTACGCGGCGAACAATCCGTCCGAGGGCGCAATCGCCAAGCGCCGCTCCGCCGCGACGCTGATCAGCTATATGACGCCGCCGGTCGTCAAGGCGGGCCTTTATCGCGGCCTGCTCGACTTGAAAGCATCGCTCGAACGTTTGCGCGCCTTGCCGCCGGAAGCGGTGCAGGAGCGCGATCAGCTCGTCGAGCTGGTGCAGACGCAAGCGGCGGAGCTCGATCTCATCAATGACGAGGCGGGGTGGGCAGACAATGCCGAGACGAATGTGACCGCCCTCGCCGAGACCATCCTTGAGCTGGAATACTCGCTGATCCCGCACGGTCTGCACGTGGTGGGTGAGCCGCCGAGCAGGGAGGAGCGCATCGATCTTCTTCTTGCCATGGCTGAGTCCATGCCGGAGGCACAGAGTGCAGACGGGCCCGACAGAGAAACGGTCGCTGCAATCGTCGACGGTTTCGATCCGGACAAGGCGCAGCCGTCGGCGGCCGCGACGCTGCAGCATCTGTGCGAGATCGACCGCATGCTGTGCGAGGACGCCGAACTTCCGGCCCTGATGCGGGCGCTCGACGGCAGGTATATCCGGCCGGTTCCGGGCGGTGATCTGCTGCGGACACCGGAAATCCTCCCCACCGGACGCAACCTGCACGGGTTCGATCCATTCCGTATTCCGAGTGCCTTCGCCATGCAGGACGGTGCGCACCAGGCGGACCGTCTCATTGCCCGTCACGTCGACGATGGAAATGCGCTTCCCGAGACGGTCGCACTCGTCCTGTGGGGCACCGACAATATGAAGCGTGAAGGCGCGCCCATCGCGCAGGCACTTTCACTTCTCGGCACCAAGCCGAGGTTTGACAGCTTCGGGCGGCTTTGCGGGGCCGAGCTGATCCCGCTGGAGGAGCTGGGCCGGCCGCGTATCGATGTGCTGGTGACGCTCTCCGGTATCTTCCGCGACCTGCTTCCCATTCAGACGCGCATGCTGGCGGAAGCGGCCTTTTTGGCGGCGAGCGCCGATGAGCCGCTTGAGAAGAACTTCGTGCGCAAGCACGCTCTCGCTTACAGGCAAGAGAACGGGTGCGACCTGGAGACCGCGGCGCTGCGTGTTTTCTCCAACGCCGAGGGGGCCTACGGTTCCAACGTCAACCACCTCATCGACAGCGGGTGCTGGGACGATGAGGAGGAGCTCGCCGACGCGTATGAGCGGCGCAAGTGTTTCGCTTATGGACTGAACGGCAAACCGGCCCAGAGCCCGGAGCTTCTGGCGAGCGTGCTCAGCTCCGTCAGTCTGACTTATCAGAACCTTGAGTCCGTCGAGCTCGGTGTGACGACGGTTGACCACTATTTCGATACGCTCGGCGGCATTTCCCGGGCTGTCCGCCGCGCCAAGGGCAGTGTCGTTCCGGCTTATATCGGTGACGAGACGCGCGGCGAGGGCCGCGTTCGGACGCTGCGCGAGCAGGTCGAACTCGAAACCCGGACGCGCGCTCTCAATCCCAAATGGTACGAGGCCATGCTCGAGCACGGGCATGAAGGGGTGCGCCAGATCGAGGCGCAGGTCACCAACACCATGGGCTGGTCGGCGACCACGGGCGAGATCGGCTCGTGGGTTTACGAGCGGCTGACCGAGACATTTGTCCTCGACGAGGAGATGCGGGCGCGTCTCGCGGAATTGAATCCGACGGCGTCGGTCAATGTCGCCAACCGCCTGCTCGAGGCGCACGAACGTGAATATTGGACACCGGACGAAGAGGTTCTCGAAGCCCTCAGGAAGGCCGGTGACGAACTCGAAGACAGACTTGAAGGCGTGACGGTAGAGGCCGCAGCATGAGCACGACCACAGTATACGAACAACCAAGAACCAAGAGCACGGCCCACCCCTCCGCCCCGCCCGACGGGCAGGGCAGCGTGCAGTTCCACGCCAGCGCCGATCTGACAATCGATACCGCGAAGGTGTTCGCGGTGTACGGGAAGGGCGGCATCGGCAAGAGCACGACATCGTCTAATCTGTCCGCGGCGTTTTCGAAGCTCGGCAAGCGGGTGCTTCAGATCGGCTGCGATCCGAAGCACGATTCCACCTTCACGCTGACCAAGCAGCTTGTTCCGACCGTCATCGATGTCCTGGAGTCGGTCGAGTTTCACTCCGAGGAGCTGCGGGTCGAGGATTTCGTGTATGAGGGCTACAACGGCGTCATGTGCGTCGAGGCCGGGGGGCCGCCCGCGGGCACCGGATGCGGCGGCTATGTGGTCGGGCAAACGGTCAAGCTTCTGAAAGAGCACCACCTGCTCGAGGAGACCGACGTGGTGATTTTCGACGTCCTCGGCGACGTCGTATGCGGCGGTTTTGCTTCGCCTCTGCTGCACGCGGAACGCGGCCTTATCGTCACTGCCAACGACTTCGATTCCATCTTTGCCATGAACCGGATCGTCGCGGCGATCCTGGCCAAGTCCAAGAACTACAAGATCAGGCTGGGCGGCGTGATCGCCAACCGCAGCGCCGCGACCGATGAAATCGACCGGTTCAACGAGGTGGTGGGCTTGCGCCGGTTGGCGCATTTCCCGGACCTCGACGTGATCCGCCGCAGCCGGCTGAAGAAGTCGACCTTGTTCGAAATGGACGCTTCGCCCGAGCTGGAGGCGGTGCAGGAGGAATACCTCAAACTTGCCGCGTGCCTGTGGGCCGGAACCGATCCGCTCGAGGCACAACCGATGAAGGACCGCGAGATTTTTGATTTCCTGGGGTTCGATTGATGCAGACCACCTCCTATCGTGAACGCCGCGGGCAACTGGAAGCCTACTTCGACCGTACGGCCGTCGACGCGTGGAAGCGTCTGACGTCGGACGCGCCCGTGAGCCGCATCCGTGCCACGGTGCGCGCGGGGCGCGACCAGATGCGCGCACTGCTGCTCGGCTGGTTGCCGGATCACCTTGACGGAGCCCGCGTTCTCGACGCGGGCTGTGGAACCGGCGCGTTTTCGATGGAGGCGGCGCGGCGCGGCGCGCGGGTGGTTGCGGTCGATTTGTCTCCCACGCTCCTCAAGCACGCGCGCGAGCGCGCCGCGGACTCCCGTTTCGGCAAGGCGATCGATTTCATCGCCGGTGACATGCTCGACCCCGCGCTGGGCGAGTTCGACTATGTCGTCGCCATGGATTCGCTGATCCACTACCCCACGGACGACGTGGTAAAGGCCGTCGCGCAGCTCTCGGCGCGGACGCAGAACTCGGTGCTGTTCACCTATGCGCCCAAGACGCCGTTGCTGGTCGCCATGCATACGATGGGACGGTTCTTCCCGCGCAGCGACCGTGCACCGGCGATCGAGCCGGTCAGCGAGAGGGCCCTGCTGAGCCGGGTTTCCGGCGAGCCGGACTTGCAGGACTGCGACGTCGCCCGCAACGAGCGCATCTCAAGCGGGTTCTACACCTCTCAGGCCATGGAGCTGCGCAAGGAATGAAGCGGATGAACGACATGCTGGCGCAAGGATGGAGCCTCATCGGCCCGCGGTTCCTGCCGTTCGCCGATGCCGCGAGCACCGAGCTTCCGCTTGACCGCCTTTTGCGGCTGTCGCTGTTTCAGGTCTCCGTCGGCATGGCTGTGGTGCTGCTCAGCGGCACATTGAACCGCGTGATGATCGTTGAACTCGACGTGCCGGCCTGGCTGGTGTCGGTGATGGTCGCCCTGCCGCTGATGTTCGCGCCGTTCCGCGCACTCATCGGTTTCCGGTCCGATACCTACCGGTCCGTACTCGGCTGGCGGCGGGTGCCGTTCATCTGGTTCGGCTCGTTGTTGCAGTTCGGCGGCCTGGCCATCATGCCGTTCGCGCTCATCGTGCTGTCCGGCGATTCAAGCGCGCCGGAGTGGGTCGGTCCCGCTGCTGCCGGTCTCGCTTTCCTTCTGGTCGGCGCCGGACTTCATACCACCCAGACCGCCGGCCTCGCGCTGGCGACCGATCAGGCCCCGGAAGAGTCCCGCCCGCGCGTCGTCGCGCTTCTGTTCGTCATGCTGCTGGTCGGCATGGTCGCCAGTTCGCTCGTGTTCGGGGTGCTCCTGACCGACTTTTCGCAGGTCAAGCTGATGCAGGTGATCCAGGGCGCTGCCGTTGCCACCATGGCGTTGAACATCCTCGCGCTGTGGAAGCAGGAGGCGCGCAATCCGGCCCTGACCGATCCGTCGCAGCCACGGCCCCAGTTCTCCAGCGCCTGGCGGGCGTTCGCAAGCTTCGGACGCCACCGCCGGCTGCTCGTGGCGGTCGGGCTGGGGACTGCTGCGTTCAACATGCAGGACATTCTGCTCGAACCCTATGGCGGCCAGATCCTCGGTCTGTCGGTGAGCGCAACGACCGTACTGACCGCGCTTCTTGCCGGAGGTAGCCTCGTTGGATTTGCAATCGCCGCCCACATGCTGACGCGCCGGTGCAATCCCCACCGGATCGCGGCTTACGGCGTGATGATCGGCGTGTGTGCCTTTTCCGCGGTCATCTTCTCGGCGCCGCTGGAGTCCGCGCCCTTGTTCCGGACGGGAACGTTTCTCATCGGGTTCGGCGGCGGATTATTCGCCGTGGGCACACTGATCGCCGCAATGGCCATCACCGCCAACGGACAGAGCGGCCTCGTGCTCGGCGCGTGGGGGGCGGTCCAGGCGACCGCCGCAGGCGGTGCAATCGCGCTTGGCGGGATCATTCGCGATGTCGTTTCCCAGCTTGCGGAGCAGGGGTCTCTCGGCCCCGCGCTCAATGATCCGACTGTCGGCTATAGCGCGGTCTATCACATTGAAATCGTTTTGTTGTTCGCGACGCTGGTTGCGATCGGACCGCTCGTCGGGTCGGCGGGTGAAATCGACCGCAGGCCGGGAACCAAGCTCGGGCTGGCCGAGTTTCCGAGCTAGCCGCGCAGATCTAGGAGGTAAATTATGGAGACGGGAGCGATTACGGACAACATCGATGTTGCTCAGGTTGTGTTGTACGTCTTCTGGGTCTTTTTCGCGGGCCTGATCTTCTATCTCAGGCGCGAAGACCGCCGTGAAGGCTATCCGCTTGAATCCGAGGTCACGGGCCAGCCGCTGGCCCCAGACGTCATCTGGTTGCCGCGGCCGAAGGAATTCCGCCTTGAGGACGGGACCACCGTTCTGGCGCCCGACCCGGCCGGAGGCGATGATCGGCGCGTTGCGGCCACGCCGGTCGCAGGCTGGCCCGGCGCTCCCATGGACCCGAAGGGCGATCCCATGACCGCGGCCGTAGGCCCGGGCTCGTATGCGGAGCGTGCGGACAAGCCTGACGTGACGGCGGAAGGGAAGACCAAGATCGTTCCGCTGCGGGTCGCACCCGATTTCAACGTCAACCAGCGCGATCCGGACCCGCGTGGCATGGACGTCATTGCCGGCGACGACAAGAAGGCCGGCGTCGTTTCCGACATCTGGATCGACCGCGGCGAGCCGCAGATCCGCTATCTGGAAATAGATATCGGGGGCGAAGCAAAGGGCAAGAAAAAGACCGCGAACAAGGTCCTCGTGCCGATCGGGTTCGCCCGGATCGATAGCTGGAACAGGCACGTGAAGGTCAGGTCGATCTTCGCCAAGCACTTCGCCAAGGTCCCGCGCACCAAGAAGACGACGGAAGTGACTCGGCTGGAGGAGGACAAGATCAGTGCCTATTACGGCGGCGGCACGCTGTTCGCCTCGCCGGAACGTTCGGAGCCGATCATATGACAACGTCCGAGTACGAATTCGAACCGGTCCGTGGCCTGCCCGAGTATCTTCCCAAGGGGGAGCATATCCTCTGGCAGGGATCGCCCGACGCGTGGGCTCTCGCGCTCCGTGCGTTCCATGTCCGCCAGATTGCGGTCTACTTTGCGCTCCTTTTGGGGTGGTACGCCGTTTCCCGCTACGGCGACGGTCATGACGCGGCCGCCGTTGCCGTATCCGCTCTGCCCCTGATCGGCGTATCGCTGTTGTGCCTTGTGATGCTGGGCCTGCTCGGCTGGCTGAGCGCGCGCTCCTCGATCTACACGATCACGAACCGCCGCATCGTTCTGCGCATCGGCATTGCGTTGACGATGGCGATCAACATTCCGTTCCGCCAGATCGCCGCTGCGAACCTGAAAACCTACCGCGACGGCAGCGGCGATATCACCCTGAAACTGCTGGACGACAATCGCATTGCCTATCTGCATCTCTGGCCGCACGCGCGGGCGTGGCGATTGACGCGGCCGGAGCCGATGCTGCGGGCAATCGCGCACGTTGGGCCGGTTGCAAGAGTCCTCAGCGATGCCCTTTCCGCGTCCCTGGACGAAAACGCCGAGCATGCGGGAACGGAGCCGGTGCGCGGCAGGTCACGCAAGGCTGCGCCGCCACGTCCGGCGGCCGTGGCAGCGGAATAGGTCCCGGGGGACGTGCTTGGAGAGTTCAATGTCGGATCGTGAAACCAACAAAGAAGACGTTCCTAAGGGCCCGCTGTGGGGGGCCATTTCGGTCGTCATTGTCGCCATCTTTCTGGTCATCGGTGCGCAGCAGACCGACCGGGGCACGTTGTTCACGCCTGAACCGAAGCCGCTGGAGACGCGCGCGTTCGTCTTCAAGGACCGGGGGGACGGTGCCGTGGTCGTCGAGGACGCGCGGGCAAACAAGGTCGTGGCGGTTCTTCCGCCAGGCGGCAGCGGTTTCGTGCGCGGTACGTTGCGGGCACTGGCGCGGGAGCGCCGCCAGAACGGCGTTGGTCAGGAGCCGCCGTTCATCCTGATCCGCGGGACCGACGGCCGGCTGACGCTTCAGGATCCCGAGACCGGCCGGCGCCTGGACCTTGGCGCCTTCGGTCCAACGAATGCCGGGGCATTCGCACAATTGTTCATGGAAGGGAGACAGACGCCATGAAGATGGAACTGATGAAAGGCAGGCGCCGTTTCGACCTGCCGTGCACGATCGAGGTGTCGAACACGTTCGACAGCCTGCATGCCCATGTCGATCTGGATGGCGATGTCGAGATCGAACCGGGTGACGTGGTGCTGGTGCACGGCGATCCGGTCAAGGTTCCCTACGGGGAAATCCGCACCCTGCGCCGTGATGCCACGGTGTTCAAGGCCGGCTGGCTGGAGCGGCAATGGACGCGGATGACCGGTGATCTGGAATTCATGGAACTGCTGGAGTTCAGCTTTACGTCGGGGAGGAAGCTATGACCATCGAATCTCTTTCGATCGCACCGAACGAAACCACGAAACAAGCGGTCTCGGAAACGGTGCTGAGCCCGCGGTTCTACACGACCGATTTCGATGAAATGGACCGGCTCGACGTGACGCCGATCCGCGCGCAATGGGACGAACTGATCGCGGAAATGAAGTCGGATCCCAACAAGGGCCATTTCAAGCGCAACGAGGACTGGGACAAGATCGACCTGGACGCGCTGCCGGAGGGCTTGAGGAAGGAATTCATCGACTTCCTGGTAAGCTCGCTTACGGCAGAGTTTTCCGGCTGCGTGCTTTACGCGGAGATGAAGAAGCGCGGCACCAATCCCGATATCTGCGAACTTTTCAAATATATGAGCCGCGACGAGGCGCGCCATGCGGGCTTCATCAATGACGCGCTCAAGGAATTCGGAATCGGCGTCGACCTCGGCTTCCTGACCCGCGAAAAGAAGTACACCTACTTCAAGCCGAAGTTCATCTATTACGCGACCTATCTGTCGGAGAAGATCGGGTACGCGCGCTACATCACGATCTACCGTCACCTTCAGAAGCATCCGGACAGGCGTTTCCATCCGATCTTCAAATGGTTCGAAAAGTGGTGCAACGACGAGTTCCGCCACGGCGAGGCGTTCGCGCTACTGATGCGCGCCAACCCGCACCTCCTGGAGGGACTCAACCGGCTTTGGGTCCGGTTCTTCGTGCTCGCCGTCTTTGCGACCATGTATGTGCGCGATCACGCGCGCCCGGAGTTCCACAAGGCGTTGGGGATCGATCCGAGCGACTATGGCTACCGCGTGTTCCATGTCACGACGGAGATCTCCAAGCAGGTGTTTCCAATCACGCTCGACCTCGACAATCCGAAGTTCCGGGCGGGGATGGACCGCATGCTGCGCATCAACGACGGCATCAACCGCGGTAAGAAGCGCGGCGGACTGTTGGGCAGGCTTCAGGTCGGCGCCTATGGCGCTGCCGCCGCGTTCAATTTCCTGAGGCTCTATCTGATCAGGCCGAAAAACAACGCATTGCCGGAAAACAGCCGTCTGTCGCCGGCCTGGTAAACCTGGAAGGAACCCAACGCCATGATTGGCGTCGTCATTGCTGTCGCGTTCACCGTCTTTTTGTGGTGGTTCAGCACCGGAGCCATTCTTTACCTGAATCGGCTTCCGCGCCGTACCTTCCGCTGGACGATGTGCGCATCAAGCATCGTGCTCCTGTTGTCCTTCCATGGTCTGGCGTTGAGCAGCGCCCATGCCACCACCGTCGATGTGTATCTTGCGTTCACCTACGCCCTGCTTGTCTGGGCGTGGCACGAAATTGCGTTCCTGACCGGATTTATCACCGGGCCGCGAACGGACCCGTGCCCGCCCGAGCGCACCGGCTGGCGGCGCACAGCGCACGCGATCGCGACAATCCTGTACCATGAGCTCGCGATCGCAGTGACGGCGGGGCTCATCTTCGCGCTGACGTGGAGCGGTCCGAACAAGGTCGGTCTGGCCACGTTCCTGATCCTCTGGATCATGCGCCTGAGCGCCAAGCTGAACCTGTTCCTCGGCGTGCCGAACCTGATGGAGGACTTCCTTCCGGACAATCTGGCCTATCTGAAGAGCGTGTTCACACGCAAGCCGATGAACATGCTGTTCCCGGTGAGCATCACGGCGTCGACCATCGTCGCCTTTCTCCTTGTCCAGCATGCCGCGGAACCCGGCGCAACGAACGCAGATGTCGCGGGGTTCACGTTGCTCGCGACTTTGATGGTGCTCGCGATTGTCGAGCACTGGTTTCTGGTTTTGCCGTTGAACGTCTCTCGCATGTGGTCCTGGGGACTGCGCGAGAGCGTCGGGCGACGGCCCTTCATGCCCTCAGCCAAGGATGGCGGGCGATTTCCTACAACACGGGCTACCTAACGGATCGGAGGCGATGATGAATTACGAGGAATTCTTCCGGAACAAAATCCGCAACCTGCACGAAGAGGGCCGGTACCGGATCTTTGCTGATCTCGAGCGCCAGTCCGGCAATTTCCCGGTTGCAACCGTCCATCGGGATGGAGAGACGCGCGATATCGTTGTCTGGTGCTCCAACGACTATCTGGGCATGGGTCAGAACCGCGTCGTCCTGGATGCAATTCACGAGGCGATCGACAAATGCGGCGCCGGCGCGGGCGGGACACGGAACATCTCCGGCACGAACCACTATCACGTCCTGCTCGAAAAGGAGCTTGCTGAGCTTCATGGCAAGGAGTCCGCCTTGCTGTTCACATCGGGCTTCGTGTCGAACCTTGCGGCGCTGCACACACTCGGGTCGCTGTTGCCGGATTGCGTCATCTTTTCCGACGAACTCAATCACGCATCCATGATCGATGGCATCCGCTCAAGCCGGACGGAGAAAAAGATCTTCAAGCACAATGATCCGCATGACCTGGACCGGCAGCTCTCCCAGTATCCGAAGAACCAGGCCAAGCTTGTCGCCTTTGAGTCGGTCTACTCCATGGACGGAGATATCGCGCCGATTGCGGAGCTCTGCGATGTCGCCGACGCGCACAATGCGATGACATATCTCGATGAAGTGCATGCTGTGGGATTGTACGGCGCTAACGGTGGCGGCGTATCGCAACGCGATGGCGTGGCGCACAGACTGACGGTCATAGAAGGGACGCTGGCCAAGGCATTCGGCGTGATGGGCGGGTATGTTGCCGCGTCGTCGAGCGTGGTTGATTTTATCCGCAGCTACTCTTCGGCATTCATTTTCACGACCGCGCTTTCGCCGGCGCTTGCCGCGGGCGCGCTCGCCAGTGTCCGCCATCTGCGGAACAGTGAGGTCGAACGCGCACGGCACCAGGAGCGGGCCGCGACATTGAAGCGCAGACTGATGGCCGCGGGACTTCCGGTGATGCAGTCGCCAAGCCACATCGTGCCTGTTCTTGTCGGTGATCCGACGCTTTGCAGGAACGTGACGGACCTGCTCATGGACCGCTACGACATCTATGTGCAGCCGATAAACTATCCCACGGTGCCCCGTGGAACGGAGAGACTGCGACTGACGCCGTCACCGTTGCACACGGACGAACAGATTGACGCGCTCACGAGCGCGCTCGGTGAAATCTGGCACGATCTGGGACTGAAACAGGCTGCATGAGCCGAACGATGCCGGTGCGCGGGGGCGGTCCCACGCACCGGAGGCGAATGAGTGAAATGTAGCTGGCGGAGCGGTAAAAAACCGGGCATTGTGCCGCACGCCAGAGGCAAGACAGAAGGATTTTTGTGCTGTATTTCTGACCACGCAGTTGATCGCGCTCAAGGCGGTCCTTAAGTTTATGAAATAGAAGATTGTATTCTCGTGTTTAGAGGTGAGCTGGACTCACCGCGCAGAACAAGAAGATTGCCAAAAAAAGCAGCGTGTGTGGGTCGCGCCGTGCTTGCTTTCGTCGGCATTTTAGCCGTCGGACCAAACGGTTCGGTTTCATACGCAAGGTCTGCGATATGACTATGACAAATATCGGCATTACGCAGCCAGACGTAAGCATCAATATGGATGCCGATGGCGTCATTCGCGTGGCGGAAGTCAATGGCGAGATTTCGCGCGAGGACGTTGACGCGTGGCTCGGGCGGCGGTGGGCCGAGACCGTTGTCTTCAATGATGCTGAGCGCGTCGAAGCGAATATCGCGCTTGCAAACGAGCACGGGCTCTCCGCGTTCCAGCAGTTTTCGCAACGTTTCCCGAGCGGCATCGAGGTGCCGATCGAATACACGACCGTGCGTCTCAACGACGGTCTCCTTGCCATCGGCAAGAACCTCGAGATTGTGACGGAACTGCAATCCCGGCTGATATCCGCACAGAAGGTGATGGAGCGGGATTACTGGAAACTCCGCGATATCGAGACACGCTACCGCCTCCTGTTCGATGCCTCACTCGATGCGGTCATCATGATCAATGCGTCGGATCTGCACATTGTCGAGGCGAACCCGTCGGCCATCCGCTCGCTTGGCATCGCGTCCGCCGGACGGGATTTCCTGCAGGAAGTCTCGGTTCCGGACAGAGACGATTTCTCGGCCATGCTGGGGCGCGTGCGCGAAACCGGAAAAGCCCCGGCCATTCAGGTTCGAATCGGCCGCAACCGTGTGCCGTGGCTGGTTCGCGCTTCAATGATGACCTCGGAACATGGTCATGTGTTCCTGCTGCAACTCACCGCGACGGGCGGTGGACGCCAGTCGTTGAGCGGCAGCTCCGATCAGGTCGTAAACGATATTGTCGAGCGCTTGCCCGACGCATTCGCGGTCGTTGATGTTTCAGGAACCGTGCTGAGGGCGAACAAGGCGTTTCTGGAGCTCGTTCAGGTCGCCAACGAGGTCGTGGTCAGAGGCAGCGATCTGGGACAATGGCTTGAACGGCCGGGCGCGGATGTCTCGGTCCTTCTCGCGCAAGTCCAGGAACACGACTATGTGCGTTCGTTCCACACCACCCTGCGCAATCAGCTCGATGCCACGTTCGATGTCGAGGTCACGGCTTGCGGCGGCGCCGACGACTCTCCGCCCGTATTCGGTGTCCTAATCAGGGATTCCCGCGCGAATGGAGCAAACCGCGGCGCGGTAAGCGAACGCAGCAGTTATCTGTCGTCGATCATGGACGGCTTGGGCAAACTATCGTTCAAGGAAATCGTCTCCGAGACCGTCGAGGCCGTGGAACAGGAGTGCATTCGGACCGCACTGAAGCAGACGCGCGGCAACCGGACGGCAGCTGCAAACCTCCTGAAGCTCAGCCGGCAGAGCCTTCACGCCAAGCTCAACAAGTACGATCTCGACCGCGCTTAGCCGAGAGGCTCTCATCGAGCGCCTCGTTCGATTCGGAGAAATCGCACAATCGGTATAGCCTGTTACCACACGGCCACCGAATGGTGGACGATGAGGGACAATTTTCTGGGAAGTGTGCCGTGGTTTCAGGTTCGGTCCATATGCCGGCGTTCGGGCAGGCCGATCTGTCGAACTGCGAGCGGGAGCAGATTCACCTCGCCGGCTCGATACAACCGCATGGGGCGCTGTTGGTCGTGTCCGATCCGGATCACCTTGTCATTCAGGCCAGCGCCAATGCCGGCGACTTTCTCGGTTTGGGCTACGACGTGCTCGGAAAATCCCTTTCCGAACTGTCAGGCGGATTGGCCGCGCGCGTGAGCGCGGGCGATGACGAGCAGCCCCGCGATATGCTGGCTGTTTCGCGATGCCGGATCGACCGCAACAATGAAGAGTTCGACTGCTTCATGCATCGCCCCGATGACGGCGGTATCGTTCTGGAGTTCGAACGCGCCGGCCCGGCTCTCGACGTGCATGAGGAGATCGAGAGCGCAATTCGCACGTTCCTGAAGGCGTCTTCGATCGAAAGCCTCTGTGACGCCGCCGCGCAATTCTTCAAACCGTTCACCGGATATGACCGAGTGATGGTGTACCGGTTTGATGACGAGGGCCATGGAGAGGTCTTTTCGGAGGAGAAGGAACCGGACCTCGAGCCGTTTCTCGGAAACCGGTATCCCGCAACCGACATTCCGCAGATCGCACGGGAACTCTATATCCGAAACCGTGTGCGTGTTCTCGTCGATGTCGGCTATGAGCCCGTTCATTTGCAGCCGAGGCTTTCGCCGCTCACCGGCCACGACCTCGACATGTCCATGGCCTGCTTGCGCAGCCACTCACCGATACACGTTCAGTATCTTAAGAACATGGGCGTTGCGGCGACGCTCGTCGCGTCCCTCGTTGTGGGCGGTAAACTATGGGGCCTGCTCGCGTGTCACCACTACAAGCCGCGGTTCCTTCACTATCAGGTGCGCGCGGTATGCGATCTGCTGTGCGAGGTCATCGCGACGCGGATCGCGGCCCTGCAGAGCTTTCAACAGGCGCAGGCCGAGCTGTCGGTCCGGCGCATCGAGCAGCGGCTCGTTCAGGCCGTCGTGCGCGAGGGTGACTGGCGCGGTGCGTTGTTCGACAATCCGGAGGCCCTCCTACAGCCGATGGCCGCGACCGGCGCGGCGCTCCTCTACGACGGAAAGGTCATCACGACCGGCGACGTGCCTGGCACCAGGCAACTCCGCGAG
The DNA here is from genome assembly GCA_028280515.1 of Hyphomicrobiales bacterium. Taxonomy (GTDB): domain Bacteria; phylum Pseudomonadota; class Alphaproteobacteria; order Rhizobiales; family Methyloligellaceae; genus UBA2767. Next base: position 4,989 of record JANQLP010000118.1, on the reverse strand, counting down.
GTCGGAAGATGGCTGGACACCAGACCGCGCGCACGCGCCATCTCGACATCGTCGCTCATCCGGGAGGCACCCCAGTTTGAGGGTATCGTCGATGTTGCAAGTGGCGTCCTCGCAGCGCCGCTTTCGACAACGCCGGGCGAGTACATCGTCTGGTTCCGTCCTGAGCGAATCAAGCATGTGACGTGGGGCGGCGACCCCCACAAGCCCATGGTCATCGGCGATGACCCTGCGGACCTCTCGCCAAGAAGATCGTTTGCCAAGTGGCACGAGGACGTGGAGGGGACGTGTGATCCATGGACCGCGGCGGATATGGCAGCGGCACGCATCATCGGTGAGACGCTCAGGGATGTCGTCGCCCAGTTCCGGTCCGTCCAACTGCTCATCGCACAGGATCAGCTTGAAGATGTGTCGAAGCAGCTGCGCGAGTCCGAGCAGCCGGTCATTATCGCCGACGTCAACGGTCGGATTCTCCGGACGAACGAGTCGTTCGAGCAGCTTCTCCCCGACGCGCACACGCACCTGCAACGCGTGGAGGATCTTCCAGGTTTCTTCACCGACCCGGCCGGTTTGCGCCGGACGATTGACAGCCTTCTTTCTCAGCGCCGCATCTGGCGCGGCGAGGTATCCCTCAAAAACAGGGGCAAGGAGAGCACGCCTCTGTACCTGCGGGCCGACCCGGTCTTTTCGTCGCCCGAGCGCGTACTCGGATTCGTGCTTCTGTTTACCGATCTGACCGAGCAGAAGCTGGCTGATGAAACGCGCAGGGAATGTATCGAGGAGACGGCCGCGCGCGGCAGCATGCTGAACCGGAGGCTGAACGCGCCCGGCGGTTTTCCCTATCAGAATCTGATCGGCTCAATCATCGAGAACGCGGAGCTGGCGACTTTGGAGATCGGCGACACGGCAGACCCGGCACGCATGCGCAACATGCTGGAGTGTGTCCAGTTCTCCGTTCATCGCACCACGGACCTCCTGGACCATCTGTTCCGCTATTCGAGCGGTGCGGCGCAGGAGCCGAGGCGTGGGCGAAAGGGCAACGGAGAGTTGGGCCGGCCCCATCCGCCGGCCAGACGCTGAGTGATCGCCAAGCATGATCATGCCCGTATCGGTGGACTAGGCCGTTGCTTCGGCGAACTCCTGGACCTCAACCGAAAGCTCGATGTTGTGCCGGAACGCGGTGCACGCTTCCTCCAGGATGCGGTCCTGCTCATCGAAGGCCAGCGCCGCTCCGCCGATTGCGGAACGATAGGAGGTCCTGAAGCTCTCCAGTTCCACGATGTCGTCGAAGTCGTAGAAAGTCAGCGCTGCCGACGACAACCCTAGGGACTTTGCCAGAACACGTTTCAGGATCTGGCCACCGTTGAGATCGCCAAGGTAGCGCACATAGGCGTGTGCCAGGAGACGCGAGCCGTCCCCAACCGCCGCGTCGGCAATACGCGACGCGTAGGTTGCGGAGGCCGGGAGTACCGGCAGACGATCGCGCCAACTGACGCCGTACATCTCGCGAAGGTCGGCAGCTATCGACATGCTTCGACGCAATGCCGGCACGGCAATCCCTTTGAAGGGGATTTCGTTCGCGCGTTGCGTCAGACTGACCTCGAGCTGCTCGTATGCGGGCAACAGGTTGCGCAGGTACAAGCCGTAGGTCTCGATGCCGGCCTTGCCGCGCAATATGTGCGCAATCGCGCCCGTCCGTTCGGCTTTACGGTGGAGTTCCGAGGTTCGGTCCTGCAGCAGGTCCGCAAACTCCATCGGTCTGATCGATAACGCCTGAGTGTCCTTCATTGCGTCCTATGGGTTCTTGTTCGTGTCATGGCTGCACAACTTTATCGCAATGGGCCGGTCACGGCACAAGACGCAGGCCCGCAGCGTGGTTAAGTGCTTCCGTCCGGCGGCGCTGATGCGATGCTAGTTGCTGGCACCTTTCAACTCGAGAAAGTCCTTGAGCATGTTGGCGCCGTACAACGGCTTCTGTACGCCGTTGTGGCACGTCGCACAGTTCGTCTTCTTCACATCGCCAAGCGGACCGAGGCGTTCTGCCGGGAACACCGGCTTGAGCGGGTCCAGATATTTCGCGTTCAGATCCTTCACCATGTTCAGGCCGTACCAGGCGGTCGTACGCTGCGGCGAGCTCTGGTCCCAGGAGAAGAACGAGCGTGAATTGTGGCAAAGGGTGCAGTTCACACCGAGCGCGTCGGACATATGGATCATCAGCCCGTAGGTGGCTTCGGTTTGCTGTATCGACGCCCCCGGCTTGCCGGGCAGGGCCTGATTGCCGATCACCCTGATCTCGTCTTTCCGTGCGAGATATGCAGTGAACGGGTCGTATGGCAGAGACGTGACGCCAACGGTCGATGACGCGATGTTCTGGCCTTTAAGGCTTGCGGACATGCCGCTGGCCTGTTTCGGGCCCGGATCTTCCGTCCAGGTGTTTTTCGGCACCGGATTGCCCCGGTGGCATGTGTAGCACGTGACGCCGACCTCCCCGACATGGTTTGTCCAGTCCGAATTGATGTGCCTGGTCATCTCGATCATCTTCCTGGCGACGACCTTGGTGTAGACGTCGTCGGCTGCCAGGTTTTCGTCATTGTGGCAGTAGAGACAGCCCTCCTCGGGTGCAACCCATTCCGTGATCGCAAGCATCAGCCTGTCGAACTCGTTCTGGCTCAGATCTCCAAGCACCTGAAGGTTCTCGTAGACGGACGCCGCGGACGGCCCGCCCGGTTCGGGCGGGTCCAACGCTTCGGGAGCCTGGTTCTCAGCTTCAAGCTTCGCCTCGGCCCGCGGATTGACGATCTCTTCCATGCCGAGGCCGCGGAAGCCGAGCTGGATCGAGTCGAGTGGGGGGCGAACCCAACCAGATGCGGCAACCGCGATACCCAGAAGCGCGATCACCACGGCGCTTAGTGAAACGGTCAGTTTCATTGTCCTGCTCCAGAAGATGCGGCGGGGTCGCTAACTGGCGGGAAGACCTCCGGATACGACGGTGCAACATGATGCTCGACCGCCCAGAGGTACCAATTGTCGACAACCGTGCCTGTCAGGAGGATCCCGATGCCGCCTGTCAGCGGACACAGCACCGCGAACCACCACGCCCAGCGATGAATGGATTCCATCGTCGCATTGAAGCCCATCGTCCAGCGCCAGAAGAGGGCGGCGCGCTCTGATGCTGTTCCCCGGTCATAGATCTGCTCGAGTTCACGGTCACCTCCGAACCGGCTGACCGCCAGGATCGTGGCGCCGTGCATCGCGAACAGCAGCGTGGCGCCATACAGGAACGCGATCGAGAGACAGTGGAACGGGTTGTAGAACAGGTTTCCGTACCGGATGGAAAACGCCGCAGTCCAGTCAAGGTGCGGGAAGATGCCGAATGGAACCGCCTCGCTCCAGCTGCCCATCAGCACGGGCCGGATGAAACCGAGAACGAGGTACAGCCAGATCGCGGCTGCGAATGCCCAGGCAACATGCGTGCCCATGCCGAGCGCGCGGGCGCGGCGGTACATCCTCAGCCACCACAACAGGATCGAGGCGGTGAGGAAGAAACCGGCGATGAGCCACCATCCGCCTTCGCGCAGCGGCGGCAGGACCTTCAAGCCGTACTCCGGTCCGGGCGGTTCAAGCGCAAGCCAGGGCAACTGACGGATGAACTGAACAGGGTCCCAGTTGACCGAGGCCCACATGTTCAGGCCGATGATTTCGATTGCGACGATGCCGCAGATGATCGAGGCGACGCCCGTCCACCCGAGATAGATGGGACCCAGCTGCGCATTTCCGATAACGCCCAGCCAATACGAGAAGAAGGGCTTGCCCTGCCGGATCCAGGTGCCGCGGCCAAGGGGAACGCCTTCTTCGGGCGGCCCCTCGATCTGCACCCGTGTGAAGATGTTCTGATATTCGGGCATGAAACCTAACTCCCTCTAGCTCCAGATCGGCAGCTTCAGCCACCAATCCCACCATTCGGGCCAGCCTCGGGTCCAAAACGGGCCGCTGATAACGATGCAGACCGCGCTCCAGAATCCTGCGGACAGGGCGAGAAACAGGCCGAGCCTGTGGATGCCGAGTGTGCCGATCGAATAGCCGATGGCGTCGCGGAAAAACGTATCTTCGTGCTCGGGTGTCTTCACGGTCTCGCCGCGCGCGGGATTGGCGGCGGAAAGCACCAGACCTCCGTGCAGAGCCAGCGCCAGGACGGTCGTGAAGAAGAAGGTGATCGCGATCATATGCGCGGGATTGTAGTGGAAATGCAGGTACTGGTAGCCGACGTTGGAGACCCAGTCGAGATGACTGAAAATGCCGTAGGGGAACCCGTGGCCCCAGGCGCCAAGCAAAACCGGACGGATCACAACCAGCGTGAAATAGGCGAAAACGGCGACGCTGAACGCGAATGGAATGTGCAGTCCCATGCCGAGCTTGCGGGCGATCTCCGCCTGCCGTAGCGCCCACGAGACGAATGCGCCCATCGCGCAAATCGTTATGAGCTGCCAGAGTCCGCCCTCCCGCAACGGTGCGAATCCAAGCCCGTATTTGAGATCAGGCGGCGCGATATTGATCTGCCAGACGTTCCATGTCGGGCCGAGCGCGGCACCCCACAAAATCAGACCGGTGCCGAGGACCGTGAAGAAAATCGTCGTGACGCCGAAAAATCCGACGTAGAACGGCCCGACCCAGAAGTCGAACAAATCCCCACCCAGAAGTGTTCCGCCCCGGACCCGGTACTTCCGTTCAAAGCTGAGCATGGCCATCGCTCTTACCTCGTCTTTCTAAGCGCCGAACGTTCAACCCGTCGGCTTGAGTTTTTTCGGCGGTGGGCGAGAACGAAAGCGTTGCTCCGTTCCCGTCCACCACCGTGATTGCATGGGCTAGGCTCGTTTGATCTCGCCTACTGTGGCTGTGGCGGCCGGAGGCGAGAACAGTTGAGCGGCCTTCGGGGCAGGCCCTTCTAGCCAGTTGAACCGGTCCGTGCTGAGCAAGATGAAGTGAATCAGAATT
>JANQLP010000101.1 GCA_028280515.1 Hyphomicrobiales bacterium | reverse complement strand
AGCATGAAGACGTCCATGCTCGAGGGCACGCAGTCAGTGGTGACACATGTGCTGCCGTTCTTGGTGTAGGAGGCAACGATTATGTGGAAAATCTGGCTTCTCTTTGATCCGCGAAGGGCGTTGATCGCAACGTTCATCTTCGTGTTCGCTATGGTGCTGTTGCTGCACTTCATCGTTCTCGGCAGCAGTTCCTATTACGGCGGGTTTCTCGGATGGGGCGGCGAAGCAGAAATGTCGGAAATGCTCATCCAGTGACCGACGCAGCAGCGTCTCTCGCCAACTGGTAGCGGAAGGGGGGCGGGCCGCCGGCCCAAACCTCTCCGCCGCCAGAATCAAGTGTACGGGGCGGTTCGTGGTCCATGCCCGCATGGGAGGCAAGCCCATTGGTGGACGTTTGTCGTGCGCGTGGGGAGGTTCGATCGACTTGGCGTTCTTCGGGGGCATTCGGGAGCAATGGCACCTCCCGTCACACGACTCCTCCCGCCAAAAAGGACGAGCGATCGCAGCCTCGAGCGAAGGCCGGACCAGGTGAGGAGCGGATCTGCACCGCGGTGCAGTCGGATGGGGTCGATGGGGGTACCATCGTTTGTTGACTCTCATCGACGCGACACGTTCCATGGTCCCTTGGATGTCCCAACGGGCATCGCGGAAAGGTGACAGGTGAAATGGGCCAGCAAGAGCGCATTACGCGTTACACCGAATCCGGTTCCCGATCGCGGCCGATTCAGGACGTCGGGCTCGCGCTGGCCTTACGCGAAGAGACCCAGGACTTGCATGTCAGCGCGGAGCGCTCCGGGATCATCTCCGATCTCATCAAAGGCCGGATCGAACGTAGCGACTATGGGCTGTTCCTGCGCAACCTCTGGCCGGCCTACCGGGAAATGGAGCGGGCGCTGGAGCGCAACCGCCGGCTTCCGGGCGTTCGTTTGATTGCTCTGCCGGCGGTCTACCGAGGCGATGCGTTGCGACAAGACCTCTGTGCCATCGCGGGCAACGACTGGGCCCGGTCCGTGCCGCTCTTGCCCCAGGGGCAGGCTTACGCATCGCGGATCGCCGCTGTCGCGGAGACGGATCCGCAGCGCCTCGTCGGCCATGCCTATGTGCGGTACCTGGGCGATCTGAGCGGCGGGCAGATCTTGCGCAAGGTCCTCTCGCGATCGCTCGGCCTGAACGCCCAGTCCCTGTCGTTCTATGACTTTCCCGAGATCGACGACGTCAAGAGCTTCAAGGCGAACTATCGCTCGGCCCTGGACCGGGTCGCCTTGGAGGTCTCCGACCGCGGCGCCGTCGTCGACGAGGCGCGATTGGCCTTCGAACTGAACATCGGCGTTTCTTCCGCGGTGCAGTGGGCGCTGCGGGAGTCGCGCGGCAAAACCGAGCTTCACTCCCTCTCGTCGTCCAAGAGACCTGACGAGTGAGAGATCATGTGCTCGAGGAGCTCGGCCGTGCGTTCCACCGAAGCTCGGACGCTCTTCAAATGGCCCGGTACGCGCGACAGATCGGTGCTATCGGCGATCTCCAAAGCCGCGAGCTGTGCGTTTCCGACCACCGACGAGAATAGATTGCGATAGAGTAGATCCGCCTTCGAATCGAGGCGCAGATCGGCAAGCCGGTGGTGCGCGACGATGTCCTCCTGGAACCGCTGGCGCGCAGCCTCGGCAGCCTTACGCTCGGTGAGGTCGGTGAACAGCAGGACCACGCCCAGGAGATTGTCCGGGGCGGAGAATACCGGGTCCGCGCGCACACGATAGGGCTTTACCTCTCCCTGCTCGTTTTCCAGGCCGATTTCACCGCGCCAAGCTCGGCCGTCCTCCAAAAGGCTGCGGAAAACCTCCCGCACGCTGGCCGGCTCCGTAACGAACCGCAGTAGGTTGTCGATGTGTTCGATATGCGGATGCGACGCCTTGAGAAGACCCTGAAACGATTCGTTCGTCAGGAGTATTCGACCGTTTCCATCGGCGATGATGACCGGTGGATCGGACCCGCGAACCCGACGGCTGATCTTCTCGAGCTGGTTCTGGGCTATCAGCATGCGCACCGCGCGGAACTGCAGAACGACATCCGTGAGCGATTCGCCGATCATGCGGGCCGCCGTTAGATCGCGCTCGGTCCAGGGCTCCGATGTGCCTTCGACCAGCTGATGCCATTGGGAAAAGGACCGCCGCGGCGAAAGATCGGACGGGTCGTTTCCGATCAGGACCGGCTTGAAAGGGTTGCCGCCCCAGGTGATGGTGCGCACCCTCTCGGGACGGAACCAGATAAGGTATTCACCCGCCATGGCCGAAACCGGAACCGCGAGCAGGCCGCTGGCGACAGGTTTGAGAGATGTGAAAGATGGAACGTCACTTTCCAGCTGGGCCGTTGAAATGACCGGCGCGCGCGGTTGGTGATCCAGCCAATGGCCAATCTCGCGAAGCTGCTGGGTGCCCGGCACTTCGCCCGTGGTCTGGACCTGGCCCTCGAACAGCAAGGCGGCCCCACCGGATTCGACGGCACGGAGCAAGGCCTGGGAGTCGTCGAACAGCGAAGTTCTCCAATCCCCCTCTCGTGAGATCGCGTCGACCATCCGCTGTTCCAGGCGCCTCACGGCAACCTCGGCTTGGGACTGATGAAAACTCTCCAAGGCGGCGATCCGTGTGGCGACGGCTTCCGCAATCAATTCGCAGGCCGTGCGCACGTCATAAGGAACCAGGCGGCGTTCGTAATGGTGACAGGCAATCAGCCCCCAGAGCGTTCCGCCGACGACCAGGGAGACGACAAGCGTCGCGCGGACGCCCATGTTCTTCAGATACTGGATGTGTATGGGCGACATGCTGCGCAGGAAGCAGATCGACATATCCAGGTCTTGGCCCGAGATCGGCGAGAGCCGGGGCGTGATCGGCACCGGTTCGTACTCGACATCGACCAGCAGGCGCACGCGGTTCCGCTCGTAGAGACGCCGCGCCATCTGCGGAATGTCGGACGCCGGGTAGCGATTGCCGAGGTAGGACTCGAGCTCCGCTTCCTTTTGCTCCGAATAGACCTCTCCATGACCGTCGGCGTCGAACCGGTAGACCATGACACGGTCGTACCCGGTGAGTTGTTTCATCGCCTTCGCGACCTCGTCGCACAAGGACTCTAGGCTCGAGGACGCCAGAATCGTATCGAGTGCATTTTCAATGTGATCGGTCAGGCTGACCCGCGGCTCGGCGCGCTCCAGCTCGATCACCACGCCGCCCCCGGGGGGACGGTGCAGCAAGCAGTCGAAGTTCACCGACGGGTCCCGCGACTGGCAGCGCAGGGCCACAGGTATCGTGTGCAACGGCTTGCCAAGATGAGCGAAGATCTGCTTCGCGAGATTGCGATCCAGCTCTTCGAGCGACTTACCGAGCAGGTCTTCCGGGAGATTGAGGAAGTCGGGCGCGTTCGCGCTCATCTGCACGACCGTGCAATCGGGCTCACTAAGAGCCAACAAGGCGCCGTGCGGCTGGATCGAGCCGGCCAGGTGGATCTGCTCTCGCTCGCAGTTCGATAGGTCGGCTTGCCCGAATGCCGGCGTCGGAGAGGCCTGGAAGACCACGTCTGCCCTTTCTCAGCTTGGCCGCCCTCTAGTTGACCTCGCTTCCGTCCATCCCGTAAAGCTTCAATTTGGCGTAAAGCGTTTGCCGGCTGAGCCCGAGCAAGTCCGCGGCGGCCGTTCTGTTTCCGCCGGTCAAGTCGAGGGCCGCCTCCAGGTAGTGGCGCTCCACGGCGCCTGTCGTTTCCTTGACCAGCTTTTTCAACGGTGTTCTTCCGAGCTGGGCTGTCAAAGAGCCGACGGTGGCCGCTATCTGGTTGTCGTCACGGGCTCCTGGAAGCCGTTGGCCAATGTCGCGCAGCACCATCGCGATGTGCGGTGAATCGCCCTCGGCGCCGCCAGCCGCCGAGATCTCCACATCCGTGTGGCTCCCCAAATCGCCCTGTATCGTCGTGGAGAACATTCTGACGATCCCGTGCTTTTCGACATTGGCGAGCAACACCGTTTGGTCGGCGCCTGGCCGCTCGAGCCAGCGCCCCAGATGATGTCCGACAACCGAACCCTGGGCGCCCACCTCGACCAAGTCGAGAAAGGCGGGATTGGCGCGGTGAACGATACCCTTGCGGTCGGTCACGACCATCGCGTCGGCCGCCCGCTCAACGAGAAACTCGAGGGAAGCCGCGTCGTCTTGATCCGGGCTCGACGGCACCGCACCCACGGGCGTGAGCTGGATCATATAGGCATGGCCCGGAATGGACGTCATGAGGGACGCGCGGACCATCCAAGCGTCCTGGCTCTGTCCGAGGTGCACAAGCACCGCCGGCGCCTTGCCGTTCTCGCGGACGCGCAGGACCATCGCCTGGAAGGGGTCCCGCTCCTTGGGTGCTAGTTCCGCGAGAAAATCCCGGTTCGCCGGCGAGAAACCAAGTGCACGAATGGCCGCCGGATTCGCCTCGACGACGTGCAGATTCGATGCACGCAGGAGCAGAATAGGCTCGTTCGACGCATCGAATATCAGGCGGTATCGGGTCTCGACGTCCCTGAGCTTCCAGTAATCTCGTTCCATGGCCTGTTGCGCGGCGATCAGGCGGGACTGCAGGTCGGCGACGGTCTGCAGGTTTCTGCCAACCGCGACCAAGCCGCCCTTGCGGCCCAGGCGCACGGCCGTGTACTCGATCGGCAACTCGAGACCGCTGGGAAACTTCTGATTTATCTGACGAAAAGCCGAAACGCCGGCGGAGCGGGCATCGTCGATGATGCGCTTCACCTTGTCGCTACCGACATCGGCTACCGTGTCGGCCCAGGCTTTTCCGCACCACTTGGCCAGGCTGTCCTCGGGAATGTCGTTGGACAGGCTCGCCTGTTTGATCACGCCCTCCATGTCCAGATGGAGGGTCACGTCCGGTTGAGCAATCATCACGCTATCCATGGCCTCTCGATTGGCTAGGTTCTCTAAACCCCGGTTGTCAGCGGATTACCGCCGGCATTCGCGGGGACCCTGCCCTCCCTTCGCGTGGCCGCTTTCGGTCACTTGGTGTCAAGTTTTCTATACACATAAGTAAAACTATTCTCGCAGCCGCGCAATGGCCGCGATTTTCACCCGCCTTCGATGGCCCATACGATCGACGGGCTCCCGGTGGCGCAAATCAGCCGTGCGCCCCTACAGCCTGAACATACGTCGGTCCTCGTAGCGAGACCCGACGGGCCATCTCCCGCACTCTCGAACCGCGGCTGTCGGCCCTTTCCTCGTGCAATGACGTTACAATCTTATGGCGATGTTCTTACCTCATCTTACACTTCAACGAACTTCCAGCCTCGAGGCTCACGCCGCGCGCCGGATTCCGGCCGCGCCCCAGATGGACGAAAGCGACGTTATGAGATGGTCGATATCGGCATCCGAATGGAGCGGCGAGGGTGTGATGCGAAGCCGCTCGGTACCGCGCGGAACGGTCGGATAGTTGATCGGCTGCACGTAGATGCCGTGGTCGTAGAGCAGCTGATCGCTGATGCGCCTGCAGAGCACGGGATCTCCGACCATCACCGGCACGATGTGACTGGGATTGCTCT
>JANQLP010000093.1 GCA_028280515.1 Hyphomicrobiales bacterium | reverse complement strand
AACGCATAAAGATGCTCTAACACTTAAAGATATAGAGCAAATTTATCCGATTAGGTTGAAACAGGGTGAGTCAACCTAATCGGATTTTGCTCTAGGCGGCCTTGACTGCCTCCAGGAAGGTGTCGACCTCTTCCTTGAGCGCCGTAACCTCCTTGAGCAGTGCTTGCGAGTCGTTGAGGACCTCGCTTGCCGCCGCGTCGGTTTCACCTGCCGCTACTTTGACTTCGGCGATGTTTTCACTCACCGCCTCACTGGATTGAGCGGTGCGGTCAATACTTGACGCGATCTCGCGGGTCGCAGCCTCCTGTTCCTGAACGGCGGAAGCAATGCTCGACGCAATCTGGTTCAGGTCCCGGATGGTCGTGCTGATGTCGCCAATGGCGCCCACCGCATCGCTGGTGGCATCCTGTATTTCGGAAACCTGTTGCACGATATCGTCCGTGGCCCGGGCAGTCTGCGAAGCAAGCTCCTTTACCTCCGAAGCGACAACGGCGAATCCCTTGCCGGCGTCGCCCGCGCGCGCGGCCTCGATCGTCGCGTTGAGTGCAAGCAGGTTCGTCTGTTCGGCGATGTCCGTGATCATTGTGATGACTTCGCCGATGCGGTTGGCTGCACCTGCGAGACCGTCAACCTGCTGATTGGCGATGTCGGCCTTTTCCACCGCCGAACCGGCAGAACTTGTGGCGTGTCCCACCTGCTCGGCTATTTCGTTTATTGAAGACGTGAGTTCTTCGGCTGCGCCTGCAACGACCTGTGCATTCTGGGTCGTCGAAGCGGACTGCTCCGATATGACATTGGTTTTCTCAGAGGTTGTGTGTGCCGCGCCAGCCATCTTCTCCGCATGTTGCCTGATGTTTGCGGAAACGGTGTTGCAGGACCCAATCACGCGGTCCATGAGTTTTTCGAATTGCCCGGTAAGGTCATCAATTTGCTCCGCTCTCAGGCTTTTGGCGGTGGCCTCGCAATCGCGCTGGCTTTCAAGAGCGCGCCGCTCTTCACCTTTTTTTCGAAAGATGTCGAGCGCATTTGCCATCGAGCCGATTTCGTCGCGCCGCGCGCGGTCCGGTATGTCTATTTCGGTCTCGCCGTTCGCCAGCCGCTTCATCAATCCAACCATTCTGAAGAGCGGTCCCGTAACGGCCTTGACTCCGAAGTAGGTAATCAGACTGAGGATGAGTCCACCGACAATCGCGCCGAAAATCAACTTGTTGCTGAGCGCCGCGCCCGCCGCCAACTGGGGTGTGATCGGGCTTGAGACTTCCAGGACACCTCGTACATCACCGAGGTTCCAGTCCGTCTTTGGCGAACCTGGATGTGAGTTATGGCAGTTGACGCAACCCTGCGCGACCATCTTGTCGGCGATCGCGACGCGCATCACTTCCTGGCCGTCACGCGACTGTTGCTGGGCATAAACCTGATCAGGGTTCTTACTGAGATAGTCCCACGCTTGGCGCTGAAACTCGTCAAGCCGGCGTTCCTGGCGGTTAGGAAAGGGGAACGCGCTATACAGGTTGAGGTTCGTGTCTTCCTTTGACAGCAGCGCGCCGATGTCGTGAATGAATGTCGCCGGCAGGGGTATGCCGTCAGGTTCGTTCTTGTGGTTGACCATCGGGTTGAGGTCGTTTGTGTTGAGAACCTTGTCGATCACGTTTTTGGTGTAGTAACCACGTATGACCTTGTACTGACCGGCTATTTGCTGTCCCTGCCGGACGGCTTGGTCCCGGGCGTTGCCTGCGGTGATGTTCGGCACGATAAAAGCCATCACCGCAATGCCGGCAGCCGCTGCAATGGGGACGGGCAGGATAAGACGCCAGGCAACGGTCGACTGGCCGTCGGATCTCCATGCTCTGAGTTTGCTGGATAGCCCTTTGCCGGACGTGGCGTCGGAAGTCGTCATAGACCGCCTCTTTTTTATTTTGAGCGCGCAAGTGGCGCCCTTTTTAGTACTATGTTCAGCTTGATTTCCTGTAAGTTGGAAAATACATAAACTTGATTAAATATTTGATAATAACTTACGGTTGTATTTTTGCCCTTCTGCAATTCGTCTGGCTTTCTGAAGTAAATTCGCGACTTCTCCGGCTAAAGAGCGCCAAGGCTGTCGGCGCTATCGCGCGGTGGGCAACGACTCACGATCCGGGTAATCTATGGGTGATTCGCCCGATCGACCGGTCCATGCACGTCTTTACCGGGTTTTTGCTGCGTGAATTGAGGGCGCGTGCAGACCACACGGGGGTTGCCTGGAGCGGACGCGATGCTTGCCGGCGCTTTGCCGAGGGACATTCTTAAGGCTGGAGGCCTGTTGTTTCTGTTTGTCACGGTGGCCCTTTCCCGGCCCGCCGCGGCGGATGTGCTCGCGGCCATGCCGGACGCCGGACTTGACGCGCGCACACTCCTTCTGATCGGCGTGTTTGCCGGAAGCATCGTGTTTGCGGTCGTCGCCGGAGGTTACTTCTTGCGCGCCGCGCGCCGTGCCAGCGCCGCCGAAAAACACGCGCGCGATTCCGCCATGGCGCTGGAGACAGAGAAAGCTTCCTTCCGGGCCCTGACCGCTGCGGAACCTCAGGTGCTGATCCATTGGCGTGCGGGAGGCAGCCCGGTACTTGCCGCCGCCACGCTCGATCCGTCGCTATGCGTGCCCTCAAGCGCAGACGCGCTGCTGCGATTCGACGCATGGCTCGAGGCGCAATCGGCCCAGGCACTTCGGGAGCGGGTGCCCGCCTTGCTGGAGGCGGGAGAGCGGATTTCGCTGACCATCGAGACGGCATCGGGTGCAAGGCTGCTGGCGGCCGGCCGGGCAACCGGAACCGAGGCGGTTCTGACGTTCCGTGATGTGTCGAACGTCAGCGGGCCGGCGGCTGATGCCGGGCACAAGCCCGACGAGATAGCCAAGGATATCGATGCCGCACGCACGCTTTATGATTCCCTGCCCATGCCCGTCTGGTTTCGCGATGCCGAAGGTCGCCTGTCTTGGGTCAATCGCGCTTACGCCTCGGCGGTCGATGCGCAGCATTCCATGGCCGTGTGCCAACAGCAGCTCGAGTTCCTGAGCAGCCGTCAGCGTCAAGCGGCGGAGAAGGACCTGAGGGAAGGAAGGGGTCATAAGCGGCGCATCCATGCCGTCATATCGGGAGAGCGCCGCGCCTACGATGTCATTGCCAGACCGATCGGAGCGGCAAGCGCGGGAATCGCGATCGATGTGGCGGCGCTCGAGACGGCGGAAAGCGCGCTGAGCCAGCGGTTCGAGGAACACAAGCGCACTCTGGACCGGATTGCCACGGCAGTCGCGATATTCGCGCCGGACCAGCGCCTGCAGTATTGCAACCAGGCGTTCATCGATCTCTGGAGCCTCGACGAGGCCTGGCTTGCGACGCGTCCGGCCAACGGCGAAATCCTGGACACGTTGCGCCGGCAACGCTGCCTGCCGGAAGAGGCGGATTACCGTGCGTGGAAGCAGAAACAGCTTGGCGAACAGGATGCGGGACCGTCCCGGGAAAGTTCGTGGCATTTGCCGGACGGGCGAACCATCCACGTCGTCGCCAATCACGCCGCCGACGGCAGCGCAACGTTCCTGTATGACAACATCACCGAGCAACTGGCGCTCAAGAGCCGCTACAACGCACTTATCCATGTTCAGAAGGAAACGCTCGATCATTTGCGCGAGGGCGTGGCGGTGTTTGGCACGGACGGCCGCCTGAAGCTCTTCAACCCCGCGTTTGCGAGCATCTGGAAACTGAGCGTAGATGCGCTTGCAGGCGAACCTCACATCGATGAGGTCATCAATTGGTGCCGGGTCTTGCTCGACGAGGATGCGGCCTGGGATGAGGTGAAACGTGCGATTACGGGGATCGATGACGAGCGCGGCTCGCTCCAGGGCACGCTGACGCGGCCCGATGGCAGCATTCTCGCCTATGCCGGCTTGCCGCTGCCCGACGGCGCAACGCTGCTCACCTACCTCGACATCACCGATTCGAAGCGCGTCGAAAACGCGCTGATCGACCGCAACGAGGCGCTGGTCGCGGCCGACCGGCTCAAGAGCGCATTTATCTCGCACGTTTCGTACGAGTTGCGGACGCCGCTCACCAATATCATCGGCTTCACCCAGTTGCTTGCGAGCCAGCGCACCGGCGAATTGAACGGGCGGCAGCAGGAGTATCTCGGCGACATCCAGACCTCGTCCGACGCACTGCTGGCGATCGTGAACGATATTCTGGATCTGACGACCATCGATGCGGGAACCCTGGAGCTGTCGCTCACCCATGTGAGCGCAGACGACGTGATCGGAGCCGCCGTCGCGGGCGTGCAGGAGCGCGTCAAGCAGGGTGGCCTGGACCTGCAGGTCCGCGTTGGCGATGACGCGCGCGAGTTCATCGCCGATGAAAAGCGCGTGACCCAGGCCTTGTTCAACCTGTTGTCCAACGCGGTCGGGTTCTCCGAGGCGGGCGGGCGGATTGCCATCGACTGCCGGCGAGAGGATGACATGATCGCAATCAGCGTCGAGGACGAGGGCCGGGGCATTCCCGAGGATTATCAGGAAAGCGCTTTCGACAGATTTGAGACCCGCCCGCTCGGATCACGCCATCGCGGCGCGGGCCTTGGCCTGACGATCGTCAAGAACCTGGTTGAGCTTCACGGCGGCAGCGTCGCGCTCAATTCCACGCCTGGCGTCGGTACCACGGTGACGCTGTTCCTTCCGCTCAGGCAGCAGGAAGGCCTCGTACCACACGCGCGCGGCACCGATGGCGTCGAACTGGACAGCCCGAGTTCGGACGTGCCGCCCGCCGCCGCGGCCGGATGACCGGCGACTGGATCATCGAAAACGCTGACCTGGGCGCCATGCGTCGCGTGGCGGCCTTTCTGTCGCTTGTGCTCAGGCCCGGTGACGTCATCGCGCTTTCGGGAGAGCTTGGCGCGGGAAAAACCACCCTGGCGCGCGCTGTCATCCGCGCGGTGCATGATGATGAAACGCTCGAAATCCCCAGCCCCACCTTTTCGCTTGCGCAGGACTACGCCGAAGGCCGTCTGCCGATTGTGCATGTCGACTGTTACCGGCTGGAGGACCCGGATGAGCTGGAGGAGATCGGGCTTGATGATGCGCTCGATAACGGCGTCGCCCTGATCGAGTGGGCCGAACGTGTCCGCGGGCGCCTGCCGGTCGATCGCATCGAGATCGCAATCACCGACGGCGCAAGCGAGCAAACGCGCACGGTGGCGGTCAGGGGGCAGGGCGCATGCAGGCCGCGCGTCGACCGCCTTCATGCGATGATGGACTTTTGCGCGGGGACAAAGTGGGCCGGCGCGCACCCCAGCTTCCTGCAGGGCGACGCGTCGACCCGGGCCTATGCGCGTCTTGAGGGGGCGGGCGAGACGGTCATCCTGATGGATTCTCCCGCACGGCCCGACGGCGCGCCGGTGAGGGATGGAAAGCCCTACAGCGAGGTCGTGCATCTGGCGGAAGACGTCGGACCGTTTGTCGCGGTCGCGCTGGCATTGGAAAACGCCGGACTGAGCGTCCCGCACATTCATGCCCATGATCTGGAGCACGGTTTTCTCATCACCGCGGATCTGGGCGACCGCGTCTTCTCGCGCGAACAAGGGGACGCCCCGCCGCTCGGCACGCTCTACGAGGCCGCGGTGGACGTGCTCGTTCATCTCAAGAAAACGCCGCCGGATGCGTTGCTCGCGATCACCGCAGATACGGCGCACACGCTCCCGCGATATGACCAGGCCACGCTCGAGTTCGAGGCCGAGCTGCTGCTCGACTGGTTCTATGCCGCCGTCCGCAGGGAGCCGGCAACCGACGCGGTACGGGATGCCTTCCTCGCCGCACTGAGGCCTGCGCTTGAGGGACTCGCCGGGCAGGAGGAGGGCTGGGTCCTGCGTGACTTTCATTCACCGAACCTGCTTTGGTTGCCGGAGCGCGACGGCATCAGGCGGGTCGGCGTGATCGATTTTCAGGATGCGCTTCGCGGCCATGCCGCCTACGATCTGGTCTCGCTGCTCCAGGATGCGCGGCGCGACATCCCGGCGGAGCTTGAAGACCGCTTGCTCGACCACTACTGTCGCGCGCGTGCGCAGGATGGCTCCGAATTTGACGAAGAGGCGTTCAGGGCCGCATATGCGGTGCTCGGTGCGCAACGCAACTGCAAGATTCTCGGCATTTTTACGCGGCTCGCAAAACGGGACGGCAAGCATGACTATCTCGCCCATATCCCGCGTGTTTCGGAATATCTGGAGCGGTGCCTCCGCCATCCCGCGACTGCCGGATTGCGGGAGTGGTTCGACACGCATCTCCCCGCGGATCAGCGCGCCGGGCCACTGGCGCTTTAAGTCACCGGAAGGGATATAACGATGCCGAAGACAGCTATGGTTCTGGCGGCGGGTTTGGGCACGCGCATGCGGCCACTGACCGACACGGTTCCCAAGCCGTTGGTGCCGCTTTCCGGCAAGCCGCTCCTTGATCATGTGCTCGCCCGTCTCGCGGCCGCGGGTGTCACCAGGGCGGTGGTCAACGTGCATCACATGGCCGACCGGATTGAGGATCATGTGGCCGGATGCGCCATACCAGCGATTGAGATATCGGATGAACGCGATGTTCTGCTCGACACCGGCGGCGGGGTTGTGCGGGCGCTGCCCGGGCTCGGCCCTGAACCGTTCTTCATTCACAACTCGGACTCGGTCTGGATCGAGGGCGGGATGCCGTGTCTTGAGAAGATGATCGCCGCCTGGGATCCGGAAATCATGGACACGCTGTTGCTGCTGGCACCGGTGACGCAGACGCTTGGCTATTCTGGCGCCGGTGACTTCGTTATGGATGCGCATGGCCTTTTGCGCAGGCGACAGGAGGGAGAGAATGTTCCCTTCGTGTTTGCCGGCGTTTCGATCGCCCATCCCCGGCTCTTCCGGAATGCGCCGGAGGGCAAGTTCTCGCTGAACCTGCTGTGGGACCGCGCTATTTCGAATGCGCGTGCCTATGGCGTTCGGCACGAAGGCGTTTGGATGCATGTCGGCACACCCGAAGCGGTGCGCGAGGCCGAGGAGCGGTTGCGCCGTGAGCACGCATGACGTTCGAGACCCGCGTCTTTATACGATCCCGCCGGATGCGCCGTTTCTCGATACGCTGGCAACCGCAATCCTGAACGGCGATCTGCCGGCCGCTGGAGGTGCGGCGCCGGACAAGGCCGATCTCGCGCGATGGACTATCCTGCTCCCGACCCGGCGTGCCGTGCGCGCCCTGCGGGAATCCTTTCTTCGCGTTTCCAGCGACACCGCGCTGTTGCTTCCGCGCATTCGCGCTCTCGGCGATGTGGATGAGGATGTGCTCTCGCTGTCATCCTCGTCCGGGGTCAGTGAGGACGCGGATCTGGCACTCGATCTGCCTCCAGCAATCGGCAACCTGCAGCGGCGGCTGATTCTGACCCGGCTGGTCCTCGCGTGGAGCATGCGCATCGCCAGTCTCTCGGACAGCGCGGCGGACGGCGGACGCGCCACGCCCGCCCAGGCGGCAAGCCTCGCGACCCAGTTGGCCGTGCTCATGGATACGCTGGATACCGAACAGGTCAGCCTCGACGCGCTCGCGGAACTCGTGCCCGAACGGTTCGCCGATCACTGGCAGAGGACATTGGCATTTCTGGAGATCGTCACCGAGCACTGGCCGAAATTTCTCGACGAGCATCAGCTTATGTCGCCATACGCGCGGCGCAACGCGCTGATGGCCGCTGAAACGGAGCGTCTCAGGGCTGGTCCGCCGGACGGCCCGGTGATCGCCGCGGGTTCGACGGCAACCGTTCCCGCGACCGCCGAATTGCTCGAAACCGTTGCGCGGCTCACCGATGGGGCAGTTGTGTTGCCCGGGCTCGATCTGTCACTGGATGAGGAGAGCTGGCGCGCCATCACCGCACCCGTCCCGCATCCCGAGCATCCGCAATTCGGCATGCAGCAGTTTCTTGCGCGTCTCGGCGTCTCCCGGGAAGAGGTAGCGGTTCTGGGCGAGGGGGCCGGATCAGGGACGCGCGCAACGCTTGTGTCGGAAGTGATGCGCCCCGCCGGCACGACAGACCGATGGCTCGGCTTTTCGCAAGAAGCCGACCTTGAGCCGTTGGCGCAGGCGCTTGCCGGCATAACGCGCATCGATGCGCCGACCGAGCAGGACGAGGCCGAGGTCATATCGCTGATCCTGCGGGGCGCCGTGGAGGACGAAGCCCGGACGGCCGCACTCGTGACGCCCGACCGCACGCTCGCCCGGCGGGTGTCGGCGCGGCTTGAACGATGGGGGCTCAAGGTCGACGATTCGGCCGGCACACCTCTCGCCAAGACGCCGCCCGGTGCTTTCGCCGACGCGGTCACTGAGGCGGTCGGCAGCGGCTTCGCGCCCGTGCCCTTGCTGGCGCTGCTCAAACACCCCCTCATGCGTCTGGGGCGCCGTGCGGCGGACATGCGCCGCGTCGCGAGGCTTCTGGAGCTCGCCGCCTTTCGTCAACCGGCAACCGGGCGCGGCATCCAGGCCCATCGCACCGCCGCCGCGCGCTTGCACGCACGCGCGGAGCAGGGCGAGTATGTTCATCCGAGCATTGCCCGTCTCCGTGCGGGTGACTGGAAGGCGGTGGCGGCCCTTCTGGATGATCTCGAACGCGCTGTCGCGCCGTTGGACGAGCACTTCCGCCACCGTGGCGCGGACGTGGACCTGGAAGTGCTCACGCGGTGTCACATCGAGGTCGCACAAAACCTTGCCCGCGACGAAACCGGCTCCTACGCGGCCTTGTGGCGCGGTGCAGCGGGTGAGGCGCTCGCGGATCTGCTCGAGGCCGTACTGACCGGCGACAGTGCCGGTCTGAAGATTGCACCACGCGACTATCCCGACTTCTATCGCGCCCTCGTTGCCGGATTGCCGGTGCGCCCGCATGCACCGGCGCATCCGCGCATCTTCATCTGGGGCCCGCTGGAAGCCCGGCTGCAGTGCCCTGATACGGTTGTTCTGGGTGGTCTGAACGAGGGGACATGGCCGGCGACCGTGGAGAGCGATCCCTGGCTGAACCGACCCATGCGCGCCGAGATCGGATTGTCCGCGCCGGAGCGCCGGGTTGGGCTGTCGGCCCATGATGTGGCGCAGTTGCTGGGCGTCGAAAATGTGTTCCTTACCCGTTCCGAGAAGGTCGCGGGCGCACCGACCGTCGCCTCACGGTGGCTGCTGCGGCTCGACGCTGTTCTGGCGGCTCTAAACTTGCAGGACGCGATCGAGCCTGCCGATCCCTGGGTCCGATGGGCCGGTGCGCGAGATGCAGCCGAACCCGCAAAGCAGATTACCGCACCCGCGCCGTGCCCGCCGACCGATGCCCGACCGACGAGACTGTCCGTAACCCGGATCGAGACGTGGATGGCCAATCCCTACGCCATCTTTGCCCGCGACATCCTCAAGCTCTATCCGCTGGAGGCACTCGCGGGCGAGCCGGACGCGGCGTTGCGGGGCAGTATGGTCCATGACGCGCTTATGGTCTTTGCGCAAAGGCATCCCAAGCAGTTGCCGCCCGATATCGCGGCGGAACTCGTCGGAATCGCGCACGAACTGTTTTCGGAGTTCGGCGATCAGGCCCGGGTCGAGGCGTTCTGGCGCGGGCAGATGGAGAACTTCGCGGCGTGGTTCGCCGCCTCGGAGCCCGCCCGGCGCGAAGGCGTGAACGCGGTTCATGCCGAAGTGAAAGGCACGCTCACACTGGACAGCCCGGTGCCATTCACCTTGTCCGCGCGCGCCGACCGGATCGACATAACGGAGGGCGGAAACCTCGCGATCTATGACTACAAGACGGGAGCGCCGCCGTCGCTTACCCAGGTGGACAAGTCCTATGCACCCCAACTGGCACTTGAAGCCGCGATCGCGACAGCCGGCGGTTTCGAAGGCATCGCCGCGGCGCCCGTTTCGCGCCTCGCCTATATCCGGGCGCGCGGCTACGGCGAGGGGGGCGAGGAGCGCAATGCCAGCAACAGGATCGCACCTGAAATGCTCGGGGAGGACGCGATCGAAAAACTCAGGGAGCTCGCGTCCGCTTTTGCCAGCGACTCTCAGCCTTACACCGCAATGCGGAGGCCCGGCTTCTCATATCGCTTTGACGATTACGCCCATCTGGCGCGCGTGCCGGAGTGGCAGTCGTCCGGCGGCGGGCGGTGACCTAAGATGTCCGTCATTCAGTTCAAACAGGAGACCGACCGCAATCAGGGGATTGCCTCAAACCCCGAAATCTCCGCCTGGGTTTCGGCGAATGCGGGGACGGGCAAGACCACCGTCCTGGTGAACCGCGTCCTGCGTCTTCTCCTGCACTTCGATCCCGCGCGGGACGCCTATACGCGGCCCGAGGCGATCCTCTGCCTCACCTACACAAAGGCCGCCGCGGCGGAGATGGAAAACCGCCTGTTCGCAATCCTCAGCAACTGGTCCGTCATGCCCGAGGTGCAGCTTGCCGGCGCGCTGAAGGATCTGCGCGGCATACCGGCGATGCCGCGCGATATGGTCCGTGCCCGCCAGCTTTTCGCGACGGCGCTGGACACGAAGGGCGGGCTCAAGATCCAGACCATCCACGCCTTTTGTGAACGCCTGCTCCATCGCTTTCCTCTGGAGGCCGGTGTTCAGGCGGACTTCGACGTGATCGCTGATCAGGAGCAGCGCGCGTTGCGCGACGCGGCGATTGATGCGGTCATGAGCCGCGCCGTGCGTGATCGGGAGAGCGAGCTTGGCCGCGCACTTCTTCAAATCGTCGCTTTGACCGGTGAGGAACGCTTCCGGGATATCATCGGCGTGGCGCTCGGTCATCGTGAGGACTTTCTGCAGATGATGCGCCTCGGCGGCGGCGAGGGCTTGTGGGCGGAGGACGAGCACCGCGGCATTGCCAGACTGCTGGGTGTCGACCCCGCTCGGTCCGAAACGGACCTCATGGCGGAGGCGGCGTGCGTTCTGAGCAACGCCGAGATCGACGCGATGCTCGCCGACCTGCCGACGGACAAGGCAACGGAAAAAAGACTGCTCGATGAACTCGCCCGTGCAAAAGACGGGGTTTCGCCTGCCTTGCGTGCAGACGCCCTGCGCGCGGCCTTCCTGACCCGGCAAGATACGCCACGAAAGACCCTGTTGACGAAGCCGGTCGCGGAAGCATTTCCGGACCATGCGCGAGGGCTTGCCAAGGCGCAGGAGAGGATCGTTGCGCTCAACCGGGAGCAGGCGGCGTTGACGGTCGCCACATCCACCGGCGCGCTGCTGACGCTCTGCGATGCGGTCTTCGACCAATACGAGCGCCTCAAGGCCGCACGGGCGGTCCTCGACTATGACGACCTGATCGCCCGCACCGTGTATCTGCTTGAATCGGCGCGTGCCGCTGCGTGGGTCCTGTACAAGCTGGATTACGGGATCGACCACATTCTGGTCGATGAGGCCCAGGACACGAGCCCGCTGCAATGGCGGGTCATCGATGCCCTGGCGCAGGAGTTCTTTTCCGGCGAAGGTGCTCGGGAGACGACGCGCACGCTCTTTGCCGTGGGCGACGAGAAGCAGTCGATCTATTCGTTCCAGGGCGCCGACCCTGAGTCCTTTGCCACCCACGGCCGCGACTTCGAACGCGCCGCAGATGCCGCAGAGAGGGAACTGCGCCCGGTGCCGCTGACCGTCTCGTTCCGTTCAACGGAGCCCGTGCTCGGCACGGTCGACGAGGTTTTCGCGCGTGAGAAGGCACGCAGCGGCATGAGCTGGGCCGGCGCGCCTGTGGCGCACAAGGCGATCCGTGAAAGGCAGCCCGGACTGGTCGAGATGTGGGCGCTCGAGGTTCCTGAGGACCACACGCCCGCCCACCCGATGCAACCGCACAACGAGCCGCCGGCGGTCCGCCAGACCCGGGACAAGCTGGCCGGCCGGATCGCGCGAACCATCCGCGCGTGGCTCGACCGCGGCGAATATCTGCCCTCGGAAGGTCGTGCCGTCCGCCCCGGCGATATTCTCGTCCTCGTTCGCTCGCGCGACGCGTTCGTGGCCAAGCTCATCCGCGCGCTCAAGTCCCGCGGCATTCCGGTTGCCGGTGCGGACCGCATGAAGCTGACGGAACAGCTCGCGGTCATGGACCTGATGGCTGCCGCCGATTTCGCGCTCATGCCCGATGACGATCTGACCCTTGCGACGCTGCTCAAGAGCCCGCTCATCGGCCTCGATGATGATGATCTGTTTGCGATCGGCTATTGCCGGAAAGGTTCGCTGTGGGGTGCTCTCCGGGACAAGGCAGGGGAGGTCGGCCGGTACGCGGACGCGGTCGCGGACCTGACGAAATGGCTCAACAACGCGGACATGGAACCACCCTACGAGTTCTTCGCGCGCATTCTGGAAGAAGACCGGATGCGGTTGAGATTGGCGCTGATTGCCCGGCTCGGGCCGGAGGCGGGTGATGCCATCGACGAGTTCCTGAACCTGGCGCTCGAGTATGAAAAGCTCGCGCCGCCGTCCTTGCAGGGTTTTCTGCAATGGATGCGCGGTTCGGACATGGAAGTGAAGCGCGACATGGAGCAGGAGCGCGACGAGGTTCGAATCATGACCGTGCACGGCGCGAAAGGCCTGGAATCGAACATCGTCATCCTGCCCGACACCTGCAAGCCGCCGACCGGACGCGGCGGCAGCCGGCCGAGGCTCCTTCCCCTGCCACGTGCCGCCGCCCCACCCGGTGCGCCGCATCATCTTGTCTGGGTGCCGTCCGGCACAATGCCGCTCGAGGCCATCGACGAGGCAAAGGCCCATTTGGCGCAAATCGAGCGGGAAGAGCACAACCGGTTGCTCTATGTCGCCATGACGCGTGCGCGTGACCGGCTGTACGTCTGCGGCTGGCTGCAAGGCGACGAACCGCCGCCTGAGTCCTGGTACGCTCTTGTCAATGATGGCCTCAAGGGGCTGGCCAGGGAAACCATGGGCGCCCTGGGCGAGCCGGTCCTCCGGTATGAAGTTGCGGCAGAAGTGCAAGAGGATCGGTCGGAGCGCACGGAGCCACCGCCTGAGGAACCCGAGGCGCTTCCAGGCTGGGTGCGCGAGGATGCGCGCAGGGAGGATTCTCCCCTGCTGGCGCTGACGCCGTCCGCCCTTCCGACAGTGCCGGACGGTGACGGCAAGGCACCGCTGGATGCCGAGCAGGATGTCGACCCGCCGCTTGCAAGGTTGGGCGACGCGCGGTTTCAACGGGGCAACATCATCCACGCGTTGCTGGAACATCTCCCGGGCATTTCGCCTGCGCATCGCGAGGAAAGGGCCGTTGCGTACATGAAACGACGCGCGGGCGATATCGACGAGGCGGAGCAGGCCGAAATCGTGTCGGAGACGCTTGCCATCCTGTCGGATGAGGCGTTCGCAGCCGTGTTCGGGCCCGAGAGCCTTGCGGAGGTGCCAATCGTTGCCCGCCTTGGCGGGACGGACGCGCAGGCGTTTCAGCTCGTCGGGCAGATTGACCGGCTGGTCGTCAGAGATGACGATATTTTGATTGTCGACTACAAGACCAACCGTCCGCCACCCGATACGCCGGACAAGGTTGTTCCGCTCTACAGGCGTCAGCTTGCGGCCTACAGGGCCGCACTTCGCGCGATTTATCCGGAAAGGACCGTACGCGCAGCCCTTTTGTGGACCGCTGCACCCCGGCTTATGGAGATACCGGACGACGTGCTCGACGTCGCCGCCGCCGGCCTCGACATGGGCTAGGCGGGCCTTGACTGGGCCGGGGCGGACACATACGTTCCGTGCGACTTTGATGGGTTCCGGTTGATTCCGTGGCCCGGAACACAGGAGAAGAACCCCATGGCAAGTTCCGAGGTTTCTGACGATACCTTCGAGGATGAGGTCCTCAAGTCCGCGACGCCGGTCGTGGTGGACTTCTGGGCCGAATGGTGCGGTCCCTGCAAGCAGATTTCGCCTGCGCTCGAAGAGATTGCGGCCGAAATGGACGGCAAGGTCAAGATCGCCAAGATCAACATCGACGAGAATCCGAGCACGCCCGGCAAGTACGGTATCCGCGCGATTCCGACGCTGATGCTGTTCAAGGACGGCGAAGTCGCGTCAACCCAGATGGGCGCTCAGCCAAAAGGCAAGCTCGTGGACTGGATCAACAGCTCCATTTCCTGATTTTCGATAGAGTGTCCGCATTCCTCTATTAAGGGGACAGTTTACTTAATTTGGCCTATGTCATGAACGAGTCCATCAGTGGACCCGAAATTAAGTAAACTGTCCCCTTAATACAAACGATCCAGAGAAACCCAAAAAACTCTAGGCGCCGGGGCTTTCGTTTTGCAGCGCCCCCAGTATCTCGCCGGCGAGGTAAAGCGATCCGCATATGAGAACCCGCGCCGGTTCCTCCGATGCGCCCCGGCTCGCCTGAAGGGCTGACAGGACATCCTTTTCCGGGTGCGCATTGAGCCCGACGGATGCGGCGATGTCCGCAAGTTCGCCGGCGCCGAACGCCTTGTCCTTGCCGGGAACGGCTATGGTCGCCGTCCATTTCGCCAGCCCGGCGAAGTGTTCGAAGAATCTCGACGCGTCCTTGCCGGTCATCATGCCGCAAATCAGATGCAGGGGGCGCGGCACCCGCTCTTCCATCTCCGCCATGGCGCGGGCGAGGGCTTCGGCGGCGGATTCGTTATGGCCGCCGTCGAGCCAGATTTCCGAGCCCGGAAGAAGATGCCGCAGGAGCGCGGGATGCGTCAGCTGCTGCAGCCGGGCGGGCCAGCGTACCGTCTTGAGGCCGCGCGCCAGTGCCGCCTCATCAATATCGGGATCATCGAGGGCACCCGCTGCCGCCAGCGCGACACCGGCATTGTCGATTTGATGGCGGCCGACAAGGCGCGGCAGCGGCAGATCGAGCAGGCTGCTGTCCGTCTGGAAAACCAGACGGCTCTGCTGCTCGAACGCGTCCCAGGCCTGCCCCTGATCGATGATCGGCACGCCGAGTTGTTGCGCCCGGTCGGCGATCGACTGGTACGCATCCTGAGTCTGCCGGGCGACGATGCAGGGCACGCCCTGCTTCAGAATACCCGCCTTCTCGCCCGCGATCTGCGCATGGGTAGACCCGAGAAAGCGCTCGTGATCGCGGGACACGGGGGTGATGATGGTCAGCGTCGGGCGGGTGACGACGTTGGTCGCGTCAAGACGTCCGCCGAGACCGGTTTCGAGCAGGACGTAGTCGGCGGGAACGTCGGCAAACGCAAGGAACGCGGCCGCCGTCGTGATCTCAAAGAATGTGATCGATTTTCCGGCGTTCGCCTGCTCCGTGATCTGCAGGTACCGGCAAAGATCTTCCTCGGAGATGTGATCGGCCCCATGCGGTCCGGCAAGGGTGATGCGTTCATGGAACCGGACGAGATGGGGCGAGGTGAAAACGTGCACCCGCTTTCCCGCGGCCTCCAGAATGGCCTTGAGATAGGCGATGACCGATCCCTTGCCGTTGGTGCCCGCCACATGGATCACACGCGGCAACCGGTCCTGCGGATTGTCGAGATCATCGAGAAGGCGCAACACCCGGTCGAGCGTAAGGTCGATCACTTCCGGGTGCAGAGATTCCATGCGCTTAAGGATCGCGGCGCTGGATTCCGCGGGCGTGACGGACGGGTGCGCGCTGCGCCCGGCTGAAGGTGTCAAGGATGTCATAGGGTTTAAGCGGCCTCAGCGTGCCTGCACGGATCAGTCGGCAGACGGGCGGGTATCGTCCTCTTGCCCGGTCTTGTCGACGTCGTCATTGGAGGCGATGTCATCAAAGTCCGCGTCTTCGACCGCATCCTGACCGGACGGATCGGAAAGTTCGACCGGCGCGATCTCCTGATCTGCCGGCACAAGGGCGGTGCTCAGCTCGTCGCGGCGCGCATCCATCAGAAGGTTACAGATGCGGCTCAGGGATTCGCGAAGCTTGTGACGGTGCGTGACCATGTCGACCATACCGTGGTCGAGAAGGTACTCGGACCTCTGGAATCCTTCAGGGAGTTTTTCCCGGATCGTCTGTTCGATGACGCGCGGTCCGGCGAACCCGATCAACGCACCGGGTTCGGCAATGTGAATGTCGCCCAGCATCGCGTAAGACGCCGTGACGCCACCTGTGGTCGGATGGGTCAACACCACGATGTAGGGCAGGCCGGCTTCCTTGAGCTGCTGAACGGCCACGGTGGTCCGCGGCATTTGCATCAGCGACAGGATTCCCTCCTGCATGCGTGCGCCGCCGGATGCGGCAAACATGATGAACGGCGTCTGTCGGGAAATCGCCTCCCGCAGCCCGGTGATGACGGCTTCGCCCGCGGCACGCCCCAGCGATCCGCCGAGGAACGAGAAATCCTGGACCGCGGCAACGACCTGCAATCCGTCGAGCGCGCCGGCGCCGACGACGACCGCGTCATCCAGACCCGTCTTGGAGCGCGCGTCCTTGAGGCGGTCGGTGTAGCGGCGCTCGTCGCGGAACTTCAGCGGATCGGGCGTCACTTCCGGGGTGGCGATCTTCTCGTACTCGTCGGTGTCGAACAGCCAGCGGAGGCGAACCTCGCCGGACATCCGCATGTGATAGTCGCTGCCCGGGACGACGAACTGGTTTGCTTCCAGATCCTTGTAGTGGATCATCTGCCCGCTCTCGGGGCATTTGAGCCACACATTGTCCGGCACCTCCCGCTTGGACAGGATGCGCTGAATCTTCGGGCGGACGACGTTGTTAATCCAGTTCACGGGTCTTTTCCTCAGTTGGCTGGTTCGTCTGTGTGAATATAGGGTCGCTTTGGCGCTATTTCACGGCGGCAGTTTCGCGCGTGGCCAGTCCGCCTGCAATATGGCGGACGACGTCGACGACTTTCTCCACAGTTTCGGAACCGGGCCTGCCGTCCTTGTCCAGGGTCGACCTGAGCGCCTCGACAAGCGCCGACCCCACCACCACACCGTCGGCGCCTTGCGCAATCGCGCGCGCCTGATCGGGCGTCTTGACGCCGAAACCGACCGCCACCGGCAGCTCGGTTTTCTTCTTAATGCTTGCGACATGGGCGTGCACTTCGCCGGGATCGGGCGCCTTCGTGCCGGTGATGCCGGCGATGGAGACGTAGTAGACGAAGCCCGACGTGTTCGTCAGCACCACCGGAAGGCGTTTCGCATCCGTGGTCGGCGTGGCGAGGCGGATGAAGTTCAGGCCCGCCTTGAGCGCCGGCAAACACAGCTCATCGTCGGCCTCGGGCGGCACGTCGACGACGATCAAACCGTCCACGCCCGCTTCGACGCAGTCGGCGATGAAGGCGTCGACCGGGTAGACGTAGATCGGATTGTAATACCCCATCAGAACGATGGGTGTGTCGTTGTCCTGCTTGCGGAACTCGCGGACCATCTGAAGCGTTTTCTTCATGGTCTGACCGGCTTTGAGCGCACGCTGCGACGAGGCCTGGACCGCCGGGCCGTCAGCCATAGGGTCGGAGAAGGGCATGCCGAGCTCGACAACATCGGCACCGGCACCGGGCAGCCGTTTGAGAAGCTCCAGCGACGTTTCGTAATCGGGATCGCCCGCCGTCGTGAAGGTCACGAACGCAGTCCGCCCTTCCTTTTTGAGCGCGGCGAAGCGCTTGTCGATACGGGTAGCCATGGTCACATATCCACGCCGAGATGTTTCGCCACGGCGAAGACATCCTTGTCGCCGCGTCCACACAGGTTCATGACCAGCAGATTGTCCTTGGGCAGTGTCGGGGCGAGTTTGGCGACGTGCGCAAGCGCATGAGACGGCTCCAGCGCCGGAATGATCCCCTCCAGCTTGGTACAGAGCTGAAACGCCTCGAGCGCCTCCGCGTCGGTGATCGCTACATATGTCACGCGGCCCGAGTCGCGGAGCCAGGAATGCTCCGGTCCCACACCAGGGTAGTCGAGCCCCGCGGAAATCGAATGTCCTTCGATGATCTGCCCGTCATCATCCTGCAGCAGGTAGGTTCGGTTTCCATGGAGCACACCCGGTGCGCCGCCGTTCATCGACGCGCAGTGGTCCTCCGGCTTGCCGAGCCCCTTGCCGCCGGCTTCGACGCCGTAAATCGCCACGTCCTTGTCGTCGAGGAAGGGGTGGAAAAGCCCGATCGCGTTCGAGCCGCCGCCGATACAGGCCACGAGCGTATCGGGCAACCGGCCTTCCGCTTCCTGCATCTGTTCGCGCACTTCGTTGCCGATGACCGACTGGAAGTTTCGCACCATCTCCGGATAGGGGTGCGGACCGGCCGCGGTGCCGATGATGTAGAATGTGTCGTGTACGTTTGCGACCCAGTCGCGCAGCGCCTCGTTCATGGCGTCCTTCAGGGTGCCGGTGCCCGCGGTGACGGGGCGGACTTCCGCGCCCAGCAGCTTCATCCGGAACACGTTGGGTGCCTGACGCTCAATGTCCGTCGCGCCCATATAGACCACGCACGGCAAGCCGAACCGGGCCGCAACGGTCGCAACAGCCACGCCGTGCTGCCCGGCACCCGTTTCGGCGATGATGCGGGTTTTGCCCATGCGGCGCGCGAGCTGGATCTGGCCGAGGCAATTGTTGATCTTGTGACTGCCCGTATGGTTCAGCTCGTCGCGCTTGAAGTAGATCTTTGCGCCGCCGAAATGGTCGGTCAGGCGCTCGGCGTAGTAGAGCGGGCTCGGACGCCCGCCATAATGGGTATTCAGCTCGTCTAGCTCGCGCTGGAAGTCCGGGTCCGCCTGGGCATCCTTGTAGGCCTGCTCAAGATCGAGGATCAGCGGCATCAGCGTCTCGGCGACGAACCGTCCGCCATAGAGCCCGAAATGGCCGCGTTCATCCGGTCCGGCACGATAGGTGTTCGGCGTTTCCATAGGCGATGCTTCAGGCATTTTCCGGCTCACTTGTTACGTCTGCGGAAGCCGCCGATTTCGCGGCGGCAATGAACTTGCGGATCAGGTGATCGTTTTTCTCACCCGGGGCGCCTTCCACCCCGGAGGATACGTCCACGATCGGCGCGTGGGTCACCGCGACGGCCGCGCCCACATTATCCGGGTTCAACCCCCCCGACAGCATGAAGTTCGCATCTGGCTTAATGCCGGTGAGGGCACGCCAGTCGAACGGAATGCCGTTTCCACCCGGCAGGGCGTCGGCCATGTCCGCGGGCGCCTTGGCGTCGTACAGCATTATGTCGGCGACGGCGTTGTAAACCTGCGCCTGATCGACATCGGCGGCGGTTTCGACCTTGACCGCCTTGATCACGGGCCGGCCCGCCATCACCCGGATTTCGTCAACTCTTTCAGGGGGTTCGCTCCCATGCAGCTGAAGCAGGTCGGGCGAAACAACATCGCAGGCCCGCCGTACCGCCGCATCGTCCGGATCGACCAGCAAGACGACGGACCGTGCAACGCCGCGCCCGTGCGCGGCAAGCGTTGCGGCCGTTTCAGGATCCACATTGCGCGGCGAGGGCGGATAGAACACGAGCCCGAAATAGTCCGTGCCCGCGTCAAGCGCTGCATCCAGCGCGCGGCGGGTCTTCAGACCACAGATCTTTACTTTGACGCTCATCGATATTCACGCTTGCACGGGCTGTTTCCTGCGCCACAGCCCGACATTGTCCTGTCTCGCGGCAACCTAGGAGATCGTGGCGGCGGTGTCCATGCGCCAGAGGCGCATCAACCGGCCGCCTCAGACGTTCCGATTCGCGGCGTTTGTGCTGTACGCAACTGCTCGTTCAGCTGCTCGGTTTCGGCTCGCAGAGACGCGCTTTCCCTGGTCCGTGCCTTGGCTTCCTTGCGCCATTTGCCCTGGCCGAACCAGGTAACGGTCCCGCCGACGATCAGGCCGGCGAGAAAGGCGCCGAAGATGAACAGGAAGAACGGCGCATCGAACGCGAAGTAGGGGTCATCGGCGGACAGCGGGTCCAGATTGAGGCGGACGTCGTGGCGGTTCGCCAGTGCGAACGCAACGAGGATCACGCCTGCCGGCAACACCACAAACAGCCAGACGAATTTCCTGAACACAGCTTGACCCCGCTCATTCCCCGTCAAGGCGGTCAGCTTTCTCCCGTGGAGCCGGGGGGTGCCGATCCGTCATAGTCCCGGTTCAGCCGCTCACGCAGCTCCTTGCCGGTCTTGAAGAAGGGAACGTACTTCTCTTCCACGAACACCGTCTCGCCGGTTCGCGGGTTGCGTCCCTGCCGTGCGGCCCTGTGTTTGACGGTGAACGCGCCAAATCCGCGCAACTCGACCCGGTCGCCGCGGGCGAGGGCGGCAATGATCTCGTCGAGGATCGTATTGACGATACGCTCCACGTCTCGCTGATAGAGGTGCGGATTCGCCGCGCCGATCCGTTGAATGAGTTCAGACTTAATCATGACGCAACCTCAGCTTTTTCCCCCTTGCGCCTATCTCTTTGGCTCGTATTGGTTTTTCGGCGCCCCTATTCCTGCCGAGCGTGCCAAACGGAGACCAAACCGTCAAGCCGGACGCGGTCTAATGCGCTGCCCGGCCCGAGCAGGGAATCGACCGCTGCGACCGGCAGACCGGTCCAGAGCGCAAGCTGTTTGATCGCGGAACGGAACCATCCAAGGCTGCTCGAGTCGGTCGTCTTCCAATCGATGATCCTCAGCTTTTTCGGAACGTCACGGTTCTTTTCAAGCCAGGCAATCGCCTCATCCTCGCCGCCGATCTGATCGATGAGTTTCAGTTTCAGGGCCTCACGCCCGGAGTAGATGCGGCCCTCCGTCAGACCGGGCACGGTTTCCGGATCAAGCTCACGGCGCTTGGCCACCAGTCCGATGAACCACTTATTGGATTCATCCACCATCTGACGTGTGAGTTCGCGGCCTTCCTCGTTCAAGGGCCGGAACGGCGAGGGAATGGCCTTGAGAGGCCCGCTCCGGACCTCTTCCATCTGGACGCCTAGCTTGTCGAGAAGCTCGGTCACCTCGGCCCATTGCAGGATCACGCCGACGGAGCCCGTAATGGTGCTGCCACGGGCGACGATATGGTCAGAGGCAATGCCGACCATGTAGGCGGCGGATGTGGCTACCGTGGAGAACACGGCCACGACCGGCTTCTTTTCGCGAAGCTCCAGAACCGCGGTGTAGAGCGCTTCGCCTCCCACGGTGGTGCCGCCAGGGCTGTTGATGCGCAGGATGACGGCCTTGGCCGATTTGGATTCGCTGATGTCCTTGAGCAGCTTCAGGCGTTTACTGTCCTGTTGGATAAGCCCGGAAACATCCACTCGTGCAATGTGCGAGCGATACCCGACTGCGGACGCGATATCGTCGTTCTGGAGGGTCAGAACGGCAATGAGGGCAATCGCCACGACGATGGCCAACGCGCGCCACAGACCGACGCTGCGTTTCAGCCGCCGCCTGTCCACCAGATAGTCTGCCCGCAGAGTCATCACGCCTCACCTGACGACGGATATTGCTTGCCGCGAACCCGCAAATCAAGCGGACGGCACGAAACGGGTCTAGCTCTCTTTGCCCTTTTCGTCGCCCTCGTTGTCGTCTGCGTCCTCGGCTGCCTTCTCGGCGTCTTCGGATGCGGGCTCTGCCTCATCCTTGGCCTTGGCTTTCGATTTCGCCTTGGGTTCGGCTTCCTTCGCTTCGGCTGCGTCCACGTCTCCGTCCGCGTCTTCCTTGGCCTTGTCGAGCGCGGCACCGAGGATATCGCCGAGCGAAGCGCCGCTGACGGTCGATCCGTACTGCTTGACCGCTTCCTTCTCTTCAGCGATCTCCAGCGCCTTGATCGAAACGTTGATCCGGCGCGTCGACGGGTCGACTTGGGTGATGACGGCGTCCACCTTTTCACCGGCGGCGAACCGCTCGGGCCGCTGCTCGGAGCGGTCCCGCGACAGATCGGAGCGGCGGATGAAGGTGGTGATATCGGAATCCGACAGCTTGACCTCGAGGCCGTTGTCCTTGACGTCGATAACCTCGCAAGTGACGCGCGCGCCTTTCTTGAGCCCGCTGTCGCCTTTGAGCGGATCGTCGCCCAACTGCTTGATGCCGAGAGAAATGCGTTCCTTGTCCGCGTCGGCTTCGAGGACGACCGCCTTGACCATATCGCCCTTCTTGTAGTCCTGGATCGCCTCTTCGCCCGGACGGCTCCAGTCGAGATCGGAAAGGTGGACCATGCCGTCCACACCGCCGTCCAGTCCGATGAACAGACCGAACTCGGTGATGTTGCGGATGGCGCCCTCGATCTCGGTGCCGACCTTGTGGCTCTCCGCGAAGGCAATCCAGGGGTTCTCCTGGATCTGCTTCAGGCCGAGCGAAATGCGGCGCTTCTGGGAATCCACCTCGAGCACCTGGACTTCGACTTCCTGGCTGGTGGATACGATCTTGCCGGGGTGGACGTTCTTCTTCGTCCAGCTCATTTCGGAGACGTGGATCAGGCCTTCGACGCCCGACTCCAGTTCCACGAACGCCCCGTAGTCGGTGATGTTCGTGACCGTGCCCTTGACGCGGGCGCCGATCGGGTACTTGGCTTCAACGCCTTCCCACGGATCGGATTCAAGCTGCTTGATGCCAAGCGAGATGCGCTGCGTCTCGGGATTGATCCGGATGATCTGGACCTTGACGGAATCGCCGACCTTGACGATTTCGCTTGGGTGATTGACGCGCCGCCATGCCATGTCCGTGACGTGCAGCAGGCCGTCGATGCCGCCCAGATCGATAAACGCGCCGTAATCGGTGATGTTCTTGACCACGCCTTCGATGACCTGGCCTTCCTCGAGCTTGGCGACGATTTCGCTGCGCTGCTCGGCGCGGGTCTCTTCGAGGACCGACCTGCGGGAGACGACGATGTTGCCGCGCCGGCGGTCCATCTTCAGGATCTGGAAGGGCTGCGGCACGTTCATCAACGGTGCGATGTCGCGCACCGGGCGGATGTCCACTTGACTGCCGGGAAGGAAGGCGACGGCGCCGTCAAGGTCGACGGTGAACCCGCCCTTGACGCGATTGAAGATGATGCCTTCGCAGCGCTCGCCCTTCTTGAATTTCTCTTCGAGCCGCACCCAGCTTTCCTCGCGCCGGGCTTTCTCCCGTGAGAGGACCGCCTCGCCGAGCGCATTCTCAACGCGCTCAAGATAGACTTCCACCTCGTCGCCGACGGAAATCGTCGACTCCTGACCCGGAAGCGTGAACTCTTTGAGAGGAACGCGGCCTTCGGTCTTCAAGCCGACATCGACGACTGCGAGGTCCTTTTCGATGGCGACGACTGTGCCCTTGACGACACTGCCCTCCTCAAGGGCGGATTCTCCTAGGGTCTCATCCAGAAGCGCTGCAAAATCCTCACGCGTCGGATTGAGTTCACTGGCCTGCGGTTCGCTCATCAAGTCTCCTGTTCGCCCGCTCGGTGCCGCCACGGTCCCCAAATGCCGCCTGCGGTATCAATAACTGGCTTATCTCTTGGCCGCGACGTCACGCGCGCGGCGCACAAATTTCCTAATCTCTCGTGTTTTGGCTGATATGGCCCGCCGATCTAACGAACGGCATGATCACGGCATACCAAATGGCCCGCCATCCTTACCTTTGCAACAGCTTTGTGTCGACAAGTTTGATGGCAGCCTCAAACGCCGCCTCTATACCCAAATCGGAGGTGTCGAGCAAGAGTGCGTCTTCGGCCGGCTTGAGGGGAGAAATCTTGCGCGACCGGTCGGCCTCGTCGCGGGCGGCGATCTGGGCGTGGATTTCATCGTAGGAGATGTCGTGGCCGGCCTCGAGGAGCTCCTTGTGACGCCGCTCGGCACGCACATCGGTCGATGCTTCGACGTAGATCTTCACATCGGCGTCGGGACACACCACGGTGCCGATGTCGCGGCCCTCGATGATCGCCCCGCCGGGCTTGGATGCGAAGGTGCGTTGAAACTTGTGCAGCGCCTCGCGAACCGCGCCGATCTTCGCCACCTTCGCCGCCGCCTGACCCACTTCGGGCGTACGCAGGCCGGGATCGCTCAGCGTGTCGGGATCAAGTGACCGGGTGACGTCCACCGCGGCTTCTTCGTCATCGAGCGGCTTGCCGGCGGCCATCAGATCCCGCGCAACCGCGCGATACAGCGAACCGGTGTCGAGATGGGCCAGCCCGTAATGGGCGGCGAGGTTTTTTGCGAGTGTGCCTTTGCCGGATGCCGCCGGCCCGTCCATTGCAATCAACATGGCTGTCGCCCCCGTTTCGATGCCAATGTCCTACGTGCTTTCCTGGACCGCCGCACCCACGTCGCCCATGAGGCCCGCAAACTCGGGAAAGCTGGTGGCGATGATGGGTGCGTTGTCGATGGCCACGGGCTCCTCAGTGCCGAGCCCCATGATCAGAAACGCCATGGCGATGCGGTGGTCCATATGGGTTGCAACGGTGGCGCCGCCGGCAATTGCAGAGCTGCCGGTCACGCGCAAGCTGTCCTCGCCCGCGGAGGCCTGCACGCCGCACGCGGTTAACCCGGCGAGCGTCGATGCCAGCCGGTCGCTTTCCTTCACCCGCAATTCTCCCAGCCCCTGCATGACGGTCTCGCCTTCGGCGAAAGCGGCGATCACGGCCAGCACCGGATATTCATCGATCATGGTCGGCGCGCGCGCCGCGGGCACCTCTATGCCTGTGAGTTTGCTTGATGAGACACGGACGTCCGCCACCGGTTCTCCGCCTTCGTCGCGTTCGTTTTCGAAGGCGATGTCGGCACCCATTTCCTTGAGTGTCTGGTAGAACCCGGTCCGTGTCGGATTGATCAGCACGCCTTCGATGGTGATGTCGGAACCTTCGGTGACAAGGGCCGCGGCAATGAGAAACGCGGCCGAACTCGGATCGCCCGGCACCACCACGTCGCGGCCGGAAAGGGCGCTGCCGCCTGTCACCGTGATCGATCGGCGATTGCTCTCGCGGCTCGTATGCACATCGGCTCCGAAGAAAGCGAGCATGCGTTCGGTGTGATCGCGGGTCGGTGCGTCCTCGATCACCGTTGTCTTGCCGGGCGCGTGCAGCCCCGCGAGAAGCACGGCGGATTTGACCTGTGCGGACGGAACCGGGAGCTCGTAGACGATGGGCACGAGGTCTGTCGATCCGGTCAGCGTCAGCGGAAGCGTGTCGCCGTCTTCGCCGACGCCGAGCCCCATCTGTTTGAGCGGGGTGAGAACGCGGCCCATGGGCCGCCGGCTGAGGGACTCATCGCCGGTAAAGACGGCGGTCACATCATTGCCGGCGACGACGCCCATCATCAATCGCGCGCCGGTTCCTGAATTGCCGAAGTCGAGTTTCCCCGGGGCCCGGTTCAAGCCGCCGACCCCGCGTCCCGATACGCGCCAACCGGCGTCTTCGCGCTCGACCCCGGCGCCGAGCGCGCGCAGAGCTTCGCCCGTCGCCAGAACATCTTCCGCTTCCAGCAGTCCGGAAACGTGGGTGGTGCCCGTCGCAAGGCTGCCGAGGATCAGTGCTCGGTGTGAAATCGACTTGTCGCCCGGAACACGAATGCGTCCATGCAGGCCCTGAGATTTCGAAGCGATCAGCTTAGTGGAAGACATGTGAATGGGGTGCCCGCAGATGAGTGGTTTCGCGCACTGCGGTGGTGATAGGCGAGAACGGCTTGCCGTGCAACCGAGCGTCTCGCCGCCCCGACTGTCAATGCCGACTGTTCACAGGCGTTGAACTGATGTTTTTTTGCTTTTGACACCAGCCTCCCGACATGGCAAGGAACCTCGCGATTTTTGGCGGACTTGGGAAATTCTCATGTCAAAGGAAATTCGAGGAACAAAGCGGCTCTGCCAGTCCTGCGGTGCGAAGTTCTATGACCTCGGCCGCAGCCCGGTCGTATGCCCGGTATGCGGCGCGGAGTTTGTGCTGGAGGAACCGAAGGCGAAGCCTGAACCGGAGGTGGCCAAACCGGAGCCCGCGAAGGCTGCGGCGGAGCCGGCCAAGCCGGAGGCGACGGAACCTGCCGATGCGTCAGGGGCCGAGGTTATCAGCCTCGATGAGGCGGCGGCCGAAGAGGAAGCCGTCGAGGACGCCGATTTGGCCGACATCGATACCGATGAAGAGAACATCTCCTCCGATGGCGAGGAGGATGTATTTCTGGAGGACGATGAGGACGAGTCGGGTTCGGACGTAAGTGGAATAATCGGCGGCCCGATCGACACGAAAGAAGAGTCCTGAAGACAATCTTCATGTCCCATGCGGTGCGTTGCACTTGATCGTTCCGCCGTGGTGGCCTAACTAGTCGTTCATACAGATTTTCGGGTCCGCTCCAGAGGGCGGAACCCGTGTGTGGGGCCATAGCTCAGTTGGGAGAGCGCGTGAATGGCATTCACGAGGTCGGCGGTTCGATCCCGCCTGGCTCCACCATTCCCTCCATCAGTCAGCGTTCTGTTCGACCCGGTGTTTCAGAGACACCGCAATGCTACTTTTGCGTGCATAGAATGAAAGGTGCGCGCGGTGCGCTAACCATTTCGAAACCAAAATCGGTGCAACCATAGATAGCAATTGCCGAAGGCGCATACGTGGGCGTGTGGAGCTTGGGTCGGCAAGTCAGACGGCACTATCTTTGCGAGGCACATCAATGCTCAACAAATCACTCGGTGCGCTCAAGGGCGGAAAGAGCGCGACTTCATTTCGGACGATGGTCGACAAGATGCCCATTGCCGTGATGACCTGCGATCTGAAGGATTTCAGGATCAACTATGTGAACGAAGCGACGATCGAGGGTCTCAGGGCCATCGAAAGCGCGCTGCCGTGCAAGGCCGAGGACATCGTCGGTCAGAGCATCGACGTGTTCCACAAGAACCCACAGCATCAGCGTACACTGCTCTCCGATCCCAAGAATCTTCCCCATCACGCGGAAATCGAGTTCGCCGGCGAAGTGCTCGATCTCAACGTCAGCCCGATTTACGAGGGCAGCCGTTATGTCGGTCCGATGCTCTCCTGGCAGGTCATCACCGAAAAGAAGAACAACGAGAACGAGAGCAACAGGCTTCTCAAGATGCTTGACGAAATGCCGGTCAACATCATGCTGCTCGACAAAGAGACGTTCAAGATTTCCTACATCAACAAGACCAGCCTGGAAACGCTCCGGCCGCTTCAGGACATGCTTCCCGTTCCGGTCGACGAAATCTACGGGCAATGCGTCGACGTCTTTCACAAGAACCCCGAGCATCAGCGCAAGATCCTCAGCGATCCCGCAAACCTGCCCTACAATGCGAAGATCAGGCTGGGCGACGAGACGCTCGATCTGAAGGTCTCCGCCGTCTATGACGACAACAACTCCTATATCGGACCGATGCTGAGCTGGGTCGTCGCCTCCGACAGGGTGCGTGTGGCCGACAATTTCGAGCACAACGTGGCGACGGTCGTCGAAGCGGTTTCGTCCGCCGCGACCGAGCTGGAAGCGAGCGCCGCGTCGATGAGTGCGTCTTCGGAGGAAACCAACGCCCAGGCGAGCACCGTGGCGTCCGCGTCGGAGGAACTGCAGGCTTCGATCCACGAGATCTCGCAGCAGGTTTCGACGAACAACGACATTGCGCAAAAGGCACAGGCCGAGGCGACGCAGACGAACAAGCTGATCTCCGGTCTCTCGCAGTCGGCGACCTCGATCGGTGAAGTGGTCAACATGATCAAGGACATCGCCGAGCAGACCAACCTCCTGGCGCTCAACGCCACGATCGAGGCGGCTCGTGCCGGCGAGGCCGGAAAGGGGTTTGCGGTTGTTGCTTCGGAGGTGAAGGAGTTGGCCACCCAGACCGCAAAGGCCACCGAGGAGATTGCCCAGCAGGTCGAGGAAATCCAGGGGGCGACGGGCACCTCCGTGGAGGCGATCGGTTCGATCAACTCGATCATCGACGAAATGGCGCAGATCTCGTCTGCAATTGCCGCCGCCATCGAAGAGCAGTCGTCGGCGACGCAGCAGGTGGTCGAGAACATCACCGGTGTCTCGGAGGCCTCGAAGGAGACCGGCAATATCGTCACCGGCGTGACGGAAGCTGCGCGCACGCTTTCCACCGAAGCGGAGACGCTCAAATCGCGTGTCGATGAATTCCTGGTGGAGGTTCGGGCGATCTAACAGCCTGATATTCCTAGCATTTGATATGGCGCGCGCCGGCTCGACGGCGTGCGCCACATTCGTTTTGTCCTTCCGTTCGCATTCTTGTATCGCCGGTTTCCGATCACCATATAAAAGGCATGCGACCGGTGCCTTTTCAGGGCCGGGTCCAGAGTTTGTGCGCCGAATTCGGGCCAAATCTCCTGGCAGCGCAAGACTTCAGTCGCTTTGGATAGGGCTAGAAACGTATGACGCGCACCTCACTTCTCAACAGCCCGCTGTTGTTGGGCTTCGATGAAATAGAGCGCCTTCTCGACCGTGTGACGAAGGGATCCGGTGATGGATATCCTCCGTACAATATCGAGCGGCGGGCGAACGGCGACGGCGGAGATGTCCTTCGCATCACACTCGCTGTGGCCGGCTTCTCGAAGGATGAGCTCGACGTGGCTGTGGAAAACAGCCAGTTGACGATCCGCGGCCGTCAGGAGGAAGAGGATGACCGCGTCTACCTGCACCGTGGTATCGCGGCGCGCCAGTTCACCCGGACATTCGTCCTGGCCGACGGCATTGAAGTTCGCAGCGCCGATCTCAGCAATGGCCTGCTGTCGATTGATCTTGTCCGCCCCGAGCCCGAGCCCGAGCGCGAGGTGCGGAAAGTCGAGATCACACAGGCGGAATAGGGTTTGCCGTTCAACGATTTCCCGACATCGCGCACGACACGCACGCAGACAGGTCACGCGCATTTGAGCGAGGTAAGGGCGCGCTTACCGCAGACGAGCCTGCCAGGAAAAGGAGGCTAAGATGATGAACAAAGAGAGTGACAACAGCAAAGACAGACAAGGGCCGGCCCCGGTCATGAGCGCGATCGACTTCGCGCGGCTCGGTGACGGGCAGGTGGCGTATGTCAAGCAGATCGACAGCCATCAGGCGCAGGATCTTTTCCCGGCGCTGAAGGGGTTGCCGGAAGGAATAGACCTTTATGCGCTGGTCGGTGCCGACGGCACGCCGCTCGGCGTGACGGACAGCCGCGATTCCGCGATCGCCAGCGCCATCACCAACGACCTGGAGCCGGTGAGCGTCCACTAGAGTCGAGAAAGGCGCGGTCTGAGACCGCGCCTTTCCTGCATGCCGTTGTGTGAGAAACCGCGTCTAGGCGGCGTGCTCCTTTTCCGATTCGGTCAATATCGCGAACACCGCGTCGCTGCTTGCCGCGACGCGCAGGTTCTCTATGGACGAGGGCGCCCGCAGGAACCGGGAAATGCGCGCCAGCGCCTTGAGGTGGTCGGCCCCGGCACTCTCCGGCGCCAGAAGCAGAAAGACGACGTC
Organism: Hyphomicrobiales bacterium; assembly: GCA_028280515.1. Lineage (GTDB taxonomy): Bacteria > Pseudomonadota > Alphaproteobacteria > Rhizobiales > Methyloligellaceae > UBA2767. Next base: position 63,411 of record JANQLP010000093.1, on the reverse strand, counting down.
GACCGGCTCTCCGTCCACCGCCTCGAACTCGATCGGCTTTTCGAGTCGCGCGAACAGACCGACGATTTCCGTCAGTTCCGCCAGCTTGCCATGTGGAATGGCCACGCCTTGTCCGACGCCCGTCGACCCGAGCCGCTCGCGCTGCAACAGTGTGTCGAAGATATCCCGCTCCGGGAGACCCGTGAGATCTGCTGCCGCAGCCGACATTTCCTGCAGGACGTGCTTTTTGCTCTTCGCACGCAGCGCCAGGATGATGCCTTCCAGTTTGATAAGATCGCTTAGATCCATGGATATGATCTCAACCTCTAGTTTCAATTGCGACCGGCGCGCTCACGCACCGGGAAAACCTAACTTGCACTCGGCAACTGCCCGCCCGGGTCGATCCAGCCGATGTTTCCGTCGCTGCGCCGGTAGACGACGTTCAGACGTCCGTGGCCGGCATTCTGAAAGAGGAGCAGCGGGCGTCCGGCCAGATCAAGCTGCATGACCGCGTCGCTGACGGAAAGCTCCCGGATCATTGTCTGTGTCTCGGCAATGACGATGGGATTGTCCTCTTCGGCCTCCGTTTCCTCGTCCTCGGACTGCTGGATGACGTAATACGGCGCCTGGATCGCATCCAGGTCGCGGTCGGACGGTACGTGACGCTTCTTCAGGCGCCGTTTGTATCTGCGCAGCCGCTTCTCCAGCCGCTCCAGCGCCTGGTCGACACTGGCATAGGCGTCGGGCGCTTCGCCTTGCGCCTCGAGACTGAGTCCGGATTTGAGTTGAATGGTGCAACCGGTCAGAAATGCCCCATGGGCCTTCTCGATCCGGATATGCCCCGTCGGACTTTGGCCCGAATACTTGTCCAAAGCCGTCTCGACGCGTTCGGCGATATAGCTCCGCAGAGCCTCACCCACATCCAGATTCTTGCCGGTAACTTGTAATGCCATCGCTGGGTCCGGAACTGCGACGGCTCCGCCTCGTTTGAATATCGTTTTTGTTAGACGGGCCTAGCCTCTCGGTCCGGATCATGCGCCCGGAACCGACTCTCATTCTAAGCTCAGCGGTCCGAGTGTCCTCCCAAGCCACTCGCCGCGGGCCGGGAAACTAGACCACCATTTGGAGGAGTGTCAAATCGATTTCATTTGCCCGAATCCGGGGGTGCACAGTTTATCAACACGCCGCTATGCAACCTAAGATTGTGGTTGTTTTTCACTTCTGACATCGGAAAAGGAAGCGGAAAGATAAGCTTACGAAGATACGCTCAAAGCCATCTTTTTTTCACGCCGGCGTTCGACAGACGACGGGATGCGCATCGATTCCCGGTATTTCGCTACCGTACGGCGCGCAATATCGATACCTTCCGCGTTCAGGAGTTCGACGATCTTGTCGTCCGATAGCACCGCGGTTGCCGACTCATTGTCGATGAGTTGTTTGATGCGATGCCGCACCGCTTCCGATGAATGTGCCTCGCCGGAACCCGAAGAGGCGATAGCGGACGTGAAGAAGTATTTCAGTTCGAAGGTGCCGCGCGGGGTGGCCATGTATTTGTTGCTGGTCACGCGGCTGACGGTCGATTCGTGCATTTCGATTGCGTCGGCGACCGTTTTCAGATTGAGCGGACGAAGATACTGCACGCCGTGGGTCAGGAAGCCGTCCTGCTGTTTGACGATCTCCCTGGCGACCTTGAGAATCGTGCGGGCGCGCTGATCGAGGCTCTTGACCAGCCAGTTCGCGTTCTGGAAGCAGTCGTGCAGGTAGGTCTTGTCCTTCTCCAGCTTGGCCGTCTTGCTGACGGTGGCATAGTAGGCCTGGTTCACAAGGACCTTGGGCAAGGTGTCGTTGTTCAGCTCGACGAGCCATGTGGTGTCGGGCCGCTGGCGCACAAACACGTCCGGCACCACCGGCTGCACCGACGACTGGCCGAATCTCAGCCCCGGTTTCGGTTCCAGCGATTTGATCTCCGCGATCATGTCGGCGAGGTCCTCGTCGCTGACGCCGCAGGCGCGTTTGAGGCCGGCAAGGTCACGCTTGGCGATCAGATCGAGGTTGGCGATGAACGTCTCGATTGCCGGGTCGAACCGGTTGCGGTCCTTCAACTGGAGCGTGAGACACTCGGCAAGGTTGCGGGCGAGAATGCCGGCCGGCTCGATCGTGCTCTGCAGTGTTTGCAGGGTCTCCTCGACGAGCGCAATGGGTGCGCCGAGCCGTTCCGCGAGGTTCGCCAGGTCGCCGCGCACGTAACCGTCCTCATCCACCATGTCGACCAGGTGGTCGCCGATCATGCGCCGGACCGGGTCGGAAACAGCAAGCTGAAGCTGCGCCGTCAGATGGTCCTGCAGGGAAACCTCTTCGGCAACGAACGCCTCCAGGTTGAAGTCGCCGTCCGCTGCGGCGCCCGAAGAAACGTTTGACCAGTTATTGGTTCCGGGCGCAGGGCCGGGGTCCACCGCTTCGGGAAACACGTTCTCGGTTTCGGTATCGAACACCGTCTCGGTATCGCGCTGAACCTGGTTCGTGGTCAGATCGAGATAAGGGTCGTCCGGCTGTCCGCCGTCATCCTGCTGTGCACCGTCATCCGACGCGCCGCCATCCGGCTCGTTCGTCGTTTCGGCGGCGTCGGCGGCGCGCCGTTCTTCCGGTTCGTCGGCATTCTCGTTGCGTTCCAGCAGCGGGTTGCGCTCGAGTTCGGTCTCCACATACTCGGTCAGCTCCATGTTCGACAGCTGCAGGAGCTTGATCGCCTGCTGCAGCTGCGGCGTCATGACAAGGCTTTGTCCCTGCCTGAGCTCGAGTTTGGATGAAAGCGCCATCAGTGTTGCCGTCGATTCACCGCATGACCTAGAGCGAGAAACTGTCGCCGAGATAGACGCGCCGCACGTCCTCATTGGCAATGATCTCGTCCGGTGTTCCTTCAGTCAGAAGTTGGCCGTCATAGATGATGTAGGCGCGATCGACCAGATCGAGCGTCTCGCGCACATTGTGGTCGGTAATCAGCACGCCGATGCCCCTGTCGGTCAGGTGGCGAACGAGATCGCGAATATCGCCGATGGCGATAGGATCGATGCCGGCGAAGGGCTCGTCGAGCAGCATGAAAGAGGGGCGGGTCGCAAGCGCACGCGCAATCTCGACGCGGCGGCGTTCTCCGCCGGACAGCGCGATCGAAGGTGATTTGCGGACGCGTGTGATCTTGAACTCCTCCAGAAGCGCTTCCAGATGCGCCTCCCTTTTCTTCTTGTCGGGCTCGACCAGCTCGAGCACCGCACGAATGTTCTGTTCCACCGTCAGGCCTCTGAAGATCGAGGCTTCCTGCGGCAGATAACCGATCCCCAGCCGCGCGCGGCGGTACATCGGCAACCGGGTCACGTCTTCGCCGTCGATCAAGATGCGGCCTTCGTCGGCAGGGATGAGACCGGTGATCATATAGAAAACCGTCGTCTTGCCGGCGCCGTTCGGCCCCAGAAGGCCTACGGTTTCGCCGCGCGTCAGCGACAGGCTGACACCCCGCACGATGGGACGCTTCTTGAAACTCTTTACGACGGACTCGACCGCCAGGCGGCCGGAGGACGCATCCGCCTGGCCCTGGAAATCCGCACCGTGATTGTGCGCCTCCTGGTGTTCGTTCGAGGCGTCCTGATCGGCGCGTTGCAGGCCAGGAAATGACAACAGCTTACCCACTGAGTCGCTTGCTCCTAGTTGAAGCCTTGGCGGTTAAGATTCGATGAAACAGGTCGCGTGCGGACAATATCGGCTCAAATCGCAGTCTATTGGGCGCCGTTGCTTTGCGGCTTGAAGAGTCCACGAACCCGCTGCTGTTTCCAAGGGAGGCCACTGCCGTCAACAAACCGACTTTTATTCGTCTTCAAATCGATAACCAACCGGCTCCCCTTTATCACATTCTCACCCTGACTTAACACGACATTGCCGCCGATGGTTACGGTTTGGCTAGCGGTGTCGAACTGAGCCCAGTCGCTGGTCGTCTTCTGATCTTCAGATGTGCGGATCGCGACATTGCCTTCGGCACGGATGCTCTTGATTTCCGAGGCGGCAGCGGCGCCGGCGGGAGCGGTGCGACCTTCGCTGGAAAAATCAACCGTCAGCTTGCGGGACGCCATGGTCATTTCGCCCTGCACGGTTCTGACGTCGCCGAAGAACACCGCCACACTCGTCTTGTCGTTCACGGTCAACGAGTTGGCTTCAATATCGATCGGCTGGCCGCGCGTGCTCGACAGGTCGATCTGCGCTGCGCCTTCGATAATGTCGCGCGCTTCGGGTTGCAGGCCGTCGTCATCCGCTTGTTGCCTGGCGTCGTCCGCCGGCTTGAAATGGCCGTGCACCCTGGCGACGGGCGGGAAGCTGGTGATGCCGGTCGTGAGATCTGAAACCATCTGCGCGCCGCGAAGCTGGTTTTCCGCCTGCGAGACGATGACGTTTTCATTGAGCGTGATCTTGCGCAGAATCGCATCGTAGATGAGCTGGTTCGCCTTCGCCGCGCGCCCGTCGGCGGCTGAAAGCTCCACCTTGCCGATGGCGTCGATCATTTTGAGCTTCGCGCTCTGGCTGTCTCCGGTCTGCTGCTCGGGAGTGTTCGCGTAATAGACCTTGAGCTCCTGCGAGATCATGCGCGAACCGCCCTGAACGGTGAGGACCCCGCCCTTGAAGTGTGCGAGCTTGGTCTCATCGAAAATTGTGAGCTGCGGGGCCGCAATGTCGACAGGCTCGTCGGTTGTCAGCGCATTGGCGAAAGACCTCTCCACTGTCTCCGGTGCGGTCGCCGCGGTTTGCGCTTTCTGCTGCTCCATGTGCACGCGGACATCACCACGGAAGGCCGCCTCCTTGGCATCCATGTCCAGACGCATGGTCTTCGAGTCCAGTTTGCCGGCCGGGAAATCGACCCTGACCGGTTCATCGCTGGTGACGGTCTGGCCTTTCATATCGACCTTTGCGCGGGTCAGTTGAGCCTTCATGCCGTTGCTCTGCGCCACGCGGATATCGCCGATCAGCTCAAGCTTCTCGGTCTTGGTCTCGAACACGCCCTTTGGAGATGTCAGGCGCGACCATTCCTTCTGTGCGTTGTTCGTCTCGGCCTGCAGTTCGGTCAGATGGATGATGTCCGGATTGGCCACGGCCTGTTCCGCGTAGCTTGCGGTCACCACATAGTTGCCCTGTTTGTCGTTGGCGCCTTCCAGTTTTGGATTGACCATCCGAAGGTTGCCTTTTTCGATCGCCACGCCCTGGACGCTTGCGTTCATGTCGCCGATCGAGACTTCGATGCTCGGTGAGATGAAATACAGCCCAAAAAGCCCGACGGCGGCAACGGGCAGGCCGATTTTCAGGATCGACACCATTCGGCTGTGCGAGCGCGCGCGGCCGAGCGCGTCCATGCGCTCTTTGATTGTCGGCGCGCGCACGAAGTCGCGGCGCGGCATGACGAGTGGCTGATGGGCGTCGGTGGTCATTGAATCGGTCGTCCAGTCCTTGACTGCCCCGGTGACGGTGGCAACGCCGAGAACTACTCGCAAATCCTGATTATGTCCGCGAAACTATTGACACAAACTTTGCTCAGATTGGGGCCGTCGTGGTTGGCGGTGCGTCTCCGGACCGCCGGCGTCAATGCGAGAAAATATCTTCCCCGGCCCAGCCGCCAAGATCAAGCCTTGCCCGCGTCGGCAGGAACGCGAAACACGCGCTGGCGAGTTGTTCTCTGCTCTCGCGTGCGAGCATCCCGTCGAGCTTTTCCTTGAGTTGATGCAGGTACAGCACGTCCGAGGCGGCGTAATCGAGCTGCTCCTGGGAGAGCGTTTCCGCACCCCAGTCGGAGCTCTGCTGTTGCTTGGAGATATCCACGCGAATGAGCTCCTTGCACAGATCCTTCAGCCCGTGCCGGTCGGTGAATGTGCGGGTCAGCCGCGAGGCGACCTTCGTGCAGTAAAGCGGTTCGGCCATCACGCCGAACGTGTGAAACAGCACCGCGATATCGAAGCGCGCAAAGTGGAACAGTTTGAGCACGTTCGGGTCAGCCAGCAGGGCCTTGAGATTGGGCGCCGCCGCCGGGTTTTTCGCGATCTGCACCAGATGCGCGTTGCCGTCGCCGCTCGACAGTTGCACCAGGCACAGCCTGTCGCGCAACGGGTTGAGGCCGAGCGTCTCGGTATCGATCGCGACCGCGTTTCCCAGATCGAGCCCCGCAGGGAGATCATCCTGATAGAGTTCCACTGCCATGCGCGGGCCTTTCTGGCTGGTGAAGACTGTTCTTTTGACCGATGCGCGTACAAGGCGGGCCGGGTCCGTGCTTTCAGTGGTCGCAGATCGAAAGCACGAAGTGCTGGTGCCCAGGAGAAGACTCGAACTTCCACGGCCTTGCGGCCACTGGCACCTGAAGCCAGCGCGTCTACCAATTCCGCCACCTGGGCGCACCGCCCTCCAGTTACGACCGTGCGCGCGCCTTGTCAATCGAGCTGCGATGGCGCCGTCTGTGGACTTCACATCGATACGTCGCGGGTGTAATCCTGATGTGCGTTGCCCTGAGGCCGGGCGCGATATCGCCAGGCCGGTCACGGGCAAGCCGGTGAGGCGCAGAAGAGGGCTATTCGAAATGGGAATCCGGCTGGACAGTTCGCGGCTTGTCACGGTCTATGGCGGTTCGGGGTTTGTCGGGCGCCATGTTGTACAGGCGCTCGCGCGCACCGGCTGCCGCATTCGCGTGGCGGTGCGGCGCCCCGACCTGGCGGGCTTTCTGCAACCGCTCGGCGGTGTCGGGCAGATTCACGCGGTGCAGGCCAATCTGCGCTTTCCGGAGTCGGTTGCACTGGCCGCCGAGGATGCGGATGTGCTGGTGAACCTCGTCGGGATCCTGCACGAAACCGGCAAGCAGAAGTTCTCCGCCGTTCAGGCGGAAGGTCCGCGCTGGGTCGCACACGCCGCGAAGGATGTCGGCGCGCAGGCGCTGGTGCACGTGTCGGCCATTGGGGCGGACGCCAAGTCGCCGTCACACTATGCGCAATCCAAGGCGGCCGGCGAGGCGCACGTGCTGAAGTCGTTTCCGGATGCGGTGATCCTGCGGCCCTCGGTTGTGTTCGGTCCGGAGGACGAGTTCTTCAACCGGTTTGCCTCGCTTGCCCGGATCGCGCCCGTCCTGCCGCTGATCGGCGGCGGCAAGACGCGGTTCCAGCCGGTGTTCGCCGGTGACGTGGCGAAAGCCGTCGTCGCCGCGGTCGAAGGCCGTGCGGCGCGCGGTCAGACATACGAACTCGGCGGTCCCGAGATCCTGACCTTCAAGGAAGTCCTGCAACGCATCCTGAAGTATTGCGGCCGGCGGCGCCTCCTGGTTCCCGTGCCGTTCTGGCTGGCTTACGCAAAGGCGTCGTTCCTGCAGCTCCTGCCGTCGCCGCTGCTGACCGTCGATCAGGTCCGCCTTCTGGAAAGCGATAATGTGGTGTCGGTGAAGGCGCGAACCTCACAACGCTCCCTCGAAGGGTTGGGAATCGATGCAGTGCCGGTCGGCGCGGTGGTGCCGGAGTATCTTGAGCGGTTCAGGGCCCGCGGCGAATTTGCGGCATTCCGCCGCGAGAACGGCTGATCGCTCAAGAGTAAGCCAGCACCAACAGAAATCCCGCCAGCAACATGCGGTACATCACGAACGGTGTGAAGCTCAGCCGTTTGACCAGCGCCATCAGGAAGGCGATCGCCGCGAGAGCGGAAAAGAAGGTCAGAATGGCTGCGGTGAAGGCGCCAGGCGGTAGGGAATGGCCCTCGGCATTCATCTCGATGATCGTGAGAATGCCGGCACCGGTGATCGCCGGAATGCCGAGAAGGAACGAAAAGCGTGCGGCTTCCGCGCGCTCGAACCCGAGGAAGCGCGCCGCGGTCATGGTGATGCCGGACCTGCTGGTTCCCGGAATGAGGGCGATGGCTTGCGCAACGCCGATGATCATGGCGCCCTTGAACGTGATGTCTTCCATCTTCTTCAGCCGCGGGCCGACCTCGTCGGCCACGTAAAGCAGCACGCCGAAGATCAGCGCGTTCCACGCCACAACCTCGATACCGCGGATCTTGTCCAGAATACCGAGCCATTTCAGCAGAAGGCCGAAGAGTACGGCGGGGACCGTCGCGGCGGCAAGATAGAGCGCGAGGCGCGCATGTACTGTCCAACGCCGGCGCAAAATGTCGCCGACACCTCCGGCGAGTGAAATCACGTCGCGCCAGAAATAGGCCAGAATCGCGAACAACGATCCGACATGGACCATCACATCGGTTGCCAGACCCTGGTCGGGCCAGCCGGTAAACGCGGGAATCAGGATAAGGTGCCCGGATGAGGAGATCGGCAGAAATTCGGTGATGCCCTGCACGATCGCCAGGACGACAATTTGCTCAAGCGGCACCCGCTGCCTCCTCTGCTATGCATGCGGCGCGTGCCTTGTTTGCATCGCCGTGTGGTTCTATACCGGACCAAAGCGGTAACGCGAAGGCCGAAAAGAACATACCCGTCTTGCGCGCGGAGCCGACAGCATATGCCGACGCTTATCCACTATCCTTTGTGTCCATTCTCGCGTTCCATACGCCTCGCGGCGTCGGAATGTGAGCTCGATCTGGTGCTCGAGGAGGAGCGCCCCTGGGACTGGCGCCCCGATTTTCTCGAATTGAATCCCGCAGGTACACTGCCTCTGTATCGGGACGATGACGACTACGGCGAGGTCATGCTCTGCGGGGTCTATCCGATATCCGAGTATCTCGCGGAGATCGGCGTCGATGAGACCGGGGATGCACGCGCCTTTTCGTTCTTTCCCGGAAGCGAGGCGGAACGGGCCGAGGTGCGGCGGCTGGTCGACTGGTTCCATCACAAGTTCGAAAGCGAGGTGACCTCGTATCTGCTGGGCGAGAAGCTCCATCGCCGTTTCAACCCGGACATGGGCGGTGCGCCGGACATGGAGATGGTGCGCGCCGGTCAGGCGAACCTGCGCTATCATCTGACCTATATCGGCCATCTGGCGGACGAGCGGACCTGGCTGGCGGGAGAACATCTGAGTTTCGCCGATCTGGCCGCCGCCGCGCACCTCTCCTGTATCGACTATCTGGGCGATGTGCCCTGGGGACAGGCCGAGGATGCAAAGGACTGGTATGCGCGCATCAAGTCGCGGCCCTCTTTCCGGTCATTGCTGAGCGACCGGATTCCCGGCATCAAACCGCCGGACGCGTACGCCGATCCGGATTTCTGAAGCGCCGTCACCGGCCGTGAGCGCAGCGAGGTGCCACCATGTCAGAGCGGATAGTCGGCCTGGGAGACCGCTACTACACCGTTGAAAGCCCGGACGTCCCGGTTCCGGAAGACGAGCTGTTCGAGGGCATCTCCGACGTCACCATCCTGGACGACACTGTTCTTGTGCTGCGCCGGGTCGCACCGCACCTGGTGGTGTTCGGGCTCGACGGCAGGTTCCTGCGGATGGCCGAGATCGCCGACATGACCTGCGGACATGGGTTAAGGGCCCTCGGCGAGGGGTTGGTCGCGGCGACCGATATGGACGGGCACAAGGTCTTTGTGCTCGACGGGAATCTCAACGAGACGTTGCGGCTCGACTGCGGCAATCGTCCGCGGCTTCAGGCACCCTTCAATCATCCGACCGATTGCGCCCGGTCGTCCGATGGACGCCTTTACGTGTCTGACGGTTACGGAAACAGCGCGGTCCACATCTTTTCCACAGAGGGAAGACACATCGGGACGTTCGGAAGTCCGGGAGAGAAGGCCGGGCAATTCTCGACGCCCCACGCGATCCTGATCGATCACCAGAACCGCATTTGCGTCGCCGACCGGGAAAACCATCGCGTGCAGCGGTTCACGGCTGACGGCGAATATGTCGATGAGGTGCACGACGTCTACAAGCCGATGGCTCTGGAAATGCTGGCCGACGGGACCCTGTTGTGCACCGATCAGACGCCAAGGCTGTCGGCCATTTCGCCGGATGGCGTGCTCGTCGGGCGTTGCCGGACGTTCGGAACCTTCGGCCATGGTCTTGCAGTTGCCCCGGATGGTACGATCGTTGTCGCGGAAATGCTGCCCAACCGGCTGTCATTCCTGCGGCCGGCGGCGAACTAGCTCATCCATATGCTGGAGCTCAAGGAACAGATTCGCGCCCGCGCCACGGAGGCGGGGTTCGACGTGGTGCGTTTCACCACGCCGGATGCCATTCCCGATGCGGGGAATCGGCTGACGGAATTCCTCAGCTTCGGCCGCCACGGTGACATGGCATGGATGGAGGACACGCTCGCACGCCGGCGCGACCCGGAAGGTCTTTGGCCTGACGCGCGTTCGGTGATCGTGCTCGGGCTCAACTACGCACCGGGCAGCAATCCGATGGAGGCGCTGGAGAAGGCATCGAACGGCGTGATCTCCGTCTATGCGAAGGGCAAGGACTATCACGATCTGATCAAGAAGAAGCTCAAGCAGGTGGCGGGCTGGCTGCACCGCGAACACGACTGCGAGGTCAAGGTCTTCGTCGACACCGCGCCTGTTATGGAAAAGCCGCTTGCCCAGTCGGCAGGTTTGGGATGGCAGGGCAAGCACACCAACCTCGTGTCGCGGGACTTCGGATCGTGGCTGTTTCTCGGCTCGATCTTCACCACCCGGAAGATCGCCGCCGATGAGCCCGAGAGCGATCATTGCGGCGCTTGCCGGGCCTGTCTCGACGTCTGCCCGACGGATGCGTTCCCCGCGCCATACGAGCTCGATGCGCGGCGCTGCATTTCGTACCTCACCATCGAGCACAAAGGCCACATCGCGCCCGAATTCCGCGCGCCCATGGGAAATCGCATTTTCGGCTGCGACGATTGCCTCGCGGTGTGCCCGTGGAACAAGTTTGCGCAGAACGCCCGCGAGACCCGACTCGCCGCGCGCGAGGAGACGGACAATCCGCCGCTGGAGGAGTTGCTCGCGCTCGACGACACGGCGTTTCGGGCGCGCTTCGCCGGTACGCCCATCAAGCGGACGGGACGGGACCGCTTTGTCCGCAACGTTCTGATTGCGGCAGGGAACTCGAAGGACAGATCCTTGCAGCGGGCCGTGGCCCTCTTGCTGCGGGACGGCTCACCGCTTGTGCGGGCAATGGCCGTATGGGCAGGCGCGCGTCTTCTGGATGCCGCGGACTTTGCGGAGTATCGTGCGCAGTTGCTCGCGTGTGAGGACGACGAGCACGTACGGACGGAATGGCGGAGAGCGTTTGAATGAAAAATCTTGTGTGTTTTGGCCTTGGCTACTCGGCCCGCGCCTTCGGAAAGAGGAAGTTGCGCGAGGGCTGGAGCGTGCTCGGGACGACGCGGACGCCCCAGCGGGCGGCGGCGCTTCGTGCGGAAGGGTTCGAGGCCGTGCTCTTTTCAGGCGATGCGCCCGGAGCGGACGTGCGCGAACGGCTCCGCACGGCCACCCATGTGCTCCTTTCCATCGCGCCGGACGGTTCCGGAGATCCGGCGCTGAACCACCATGGCGACGACATTGCCGCAGCGCCGAACCTCGAATGGATCGGTTATCTGTCGACCGTGGGCGTCTATGGCAATCATGACGGGACCTGGGTTGACGAAGACACGCCGCCCGCACCAACAAGCGAACGTTCCATACGGCGTGTGGCGGCAGAGCAGGCTTGGCTCGAATTCGGCGAGAAGTCGGGGAAATGCGTCGAACTCTTCCGGATTGCCGGAATCTATGGGCCTGGCCGCGGGCCACTGGAAAGTGTGCGCCGCGGAAAGTCGCGGCGCATCATCAAGCCGGGCCAGGTCTTCAACCGGATACACGTGGAGGACATCGCCAACGTGCTCGAGGCGGCGATCGAGAAGCCGCGGCCCGGCGCGATCTACAATGTGTCCGACAACGAGCCGGCGCCGCCTCAGGACGTCGTCGCGTTTGCTGCCGAGTCCCTCGGCATGGCACCACCGCCGGAGGTCGCATTCGAAGACGCGGAACTGAGCTCGATGGGCCGCAGTTTCTATGGCGAGAACAAGCGGGTCTCGAACGCCCGCATCAAGGATGAACTGGGTGTGCGGCTCTCCTTTCCAACCTATCGTGAAGGCATAGGCTTCGAGGCCGCGGCTGCAGGCGGCAAACCGACTTAAATGTAGAGCCGGTTCTCTCTCAGGGAGCGATAGAGGTCCTCGATGATCTCGAACAGCTTGACGATGTCCGCCTCCCGCGAAAGCCTGTGGTCGCCGTCCGGAATGAACTTCAGCATGACATTCTCGCCCTGCAGGACATGGTTGAGCCTGTTGGCGTGTTTCCACGGCACATCCGGGTCGTTGACGCCGTGAAGAATGCGAACCGGGCAGGGCGGCTTGAAACTGTCGTCGCCAATCAGGTGATTGCGCCCTTCCTCGATAAGTTCCCTGGAAATGATGTAGGGACCGTCTCCGTACCGAGACGGCCTCTCGAAGTAGCCCTGTGTTTCCAGGTCCGCACGGGCCGCCTCGTTGAACTGTTTCCACATGAGTTCTTCGGTCATGTCCCATGCCGGTGCGATCAGGACCGCGCCGTTGACTCGGCAAATGTTCGAGACGATGGGATCGTTTCTGGCGATCGCGCGCAGGATGAGGAGAACCAGCCAACCGCCCATGCTCGATCCGACCAGGACTTGCGGCCCTTCCGCGACGTCCCGGAGCATGACCAGGCTTTCGTGAAACCACTGGCCGATCGTGCCGTCGGCGAAGTCACCGTCCGATCTGCCATGACCCGAATAGTCGAAACTGAGCATCGAGCGCCGGGTTTGGGCGGTCCATTCCTTCAGCGCGGTGACTTTGGTGCTTGTCATTTCCGAGTTCAGGCCGCAGAACCAGACGATGCCGGGGTCTTCCGAGCGCGGGACAGGCATGTGATGGTAGGCGAGCTTGCGGTTCTCACCCGGGCCGTCATTTACAACTAGAAATTGTATTTCCTGTTGTTTCATCTAAGGGCTGTAGAAATGGGGGTGAGACGCGGTCGACCAAGGATATATTGTTGATTTTATATATGTATTCATGTTCTGCGACAAATGAATAGCACCATTCACGCCGCGACAGTTCTGCAGATCATCCCGCGTCTGGATACGGGCGGTGCGGAGCTGGCGACGCTGGAAATCACAGAAGCCGTGGTGCGCGCCGGAGGGCGGGCGTTCGTCCTGAGTGAGGGCGGGCGTCTGGCCGGCGATATAGAGGGTGCGGGCGGACATGTGTTCCTGTTTCCCGCCGCGACGAAGAACCCGGCGCGCATCGTGACGAACGGTTTTCGGCTGGCGCGGTTCGTGCGCGAGCATGGTGTGGACATCATCCATGCGCGCAGCCGTGCTCCCGCATGGAGCGGATTGATGGCGGCTCGGCTCACGGGCACCCCGTTCATCACGACCTATCATGGCGCTTACGGAAATCGTGGCCCGCTGAAACCGCTCTACAACTCGGTCATGGCCCGCGGCGCGCGCGTCATCGCCAACTCGCAGTTCACGGGCCGGCTTGTGCATGACCGGCACGGAACGCCGATGGAGCGCATTCGCGTCATTCCCCGCGGCGTCGACCTCGACAGGTTCAACACTGCCAACGTATCGCCGGACCGGACCGCATCGGTGCGCAAGGACTGGGGTCTGGGCGCCGGCGACAAGGTGGTCCTCCAGGCCGCCCGACTGACGGGCTGGAAGGGTCAGCACGATGTCATCGAGGCGGCGGCGCAACTCTGCCGCAGCGATGTCGGCAAGGACGCGGTGTTCGTCATGGTGGGGGATGCGCAAGGTCGCGACGCCTATGTGGATGCACTCAAACGGCAGATTTCCGGGCATGAACTCGACGGCAAGGTCATCATCGCCGGTCATTGTGACGATATCGCTGCTGCCTTTGCCGCGGCCCACGTCGCGGTCATCGCGTCGACCGAACCCGAAGCGTTCGGCCGGACCAGTGCCGAGGCGCAGGCCATGGGCTGTCCGGTCGTGGTCACCCGTCAGGGGGCATCGCCGGAAACCCTGCTGACCGCGGCGCGCGACGGTGCCGACAGGGCGACGGGCTGGATCGTGCCTGTTTCCGCGCCCAAGGCGCTCGCCAATGCCATCGCCGAGGCCTTGACGCTGTCTGCGCGCGAGCGGCGCGAAATGGGCACAAGGGCACGCGCTCATGTTGCGGAGCTGTTTTCCTCTGAAAACATGAAGCGTGAAACTCTGGCAGTCTACGACGAATGCCTGCGCTCGGCGCTGGTGACCGCATTCGATGCGGCCGCCATGGGAGACAAAAATAAACGTGCGCCGCGCATCACTTCGCCTTGACTTAGCCAAGCTTCTTTCTGATTCTATATTCAGTTCGTTACGAGGGATCCGGGAAGTGAGGATTGTTGCTGATTTGCTCGCTAACGCCAGCAGATCGCGTAACGGGCTGATTTTGGCAATAGAGGAGAAAGTCACATCGCACGCCGACCAATCAGGGCTAAAGTAGCACCGACCAAGAAAGGACCTCGGGCAAACGAGGATATCGATTCCCCAGAAGTTCAACTCATTGATGATCAGGGCGAGAACCATGGCACCGTCTCGATTGAGGCGGCCAGAGAGATAGCCGACGAGGCGGGCCTCGATCTCGTGGAGATCGCACCCAATTCCAAGCCGCCCGTCTGCAAGGTCCTCGACCTTGGAAAATACAAATATCAGGCGCAGAAAAAGGCGGCTGAGGCGCGCAAGAAGCAGAAGACCTTCGACGTGAAGGAAATCAAGATGCGCCCCAACATCGACACCCATGACTATGATGTGAAGATGCGGAACATGCGCCGGTTCTTCGAACATGGCGACAAGGTCAAGGTGACCCTGCGCTTCCGTGGCCGCGAAATGGCGCATCAGGAGCTCGGCGTCCAGCTCCTTCAAAAGGTCAAGGCCGAGATCGACGAAATTGCAAAAGTCGAGGCGGAGCCTAAACTGGAAGGCCGTCAGATGGTGATGGTTCTGGCTCCGAGGTAACGAACCGCTTGAACGCGCCGACACGGGGGGCAATAGGTTAAGTCCGCAAAGGCTCTTACTTGCGGCGCCTTTCATTCCCGCTTATAACCCGCTCGCACGAATGGTCCGGCAGGGCATGCCGTGTTCATTCAGAATGCTTGAACGCGCCCATGGCGCATGATTTCCAGGAGACAAGCAAAATGCCCAAGCTCAAAACCAAGAGCGGTGCGAAAAAGCGCTTCCGCCTCACAGCGCGCGGAAAGGTTCGTGCCCAGCAGGCCGGTAAACGGCATGGCATGATCAAGCGCACCAAGAAGTTTATCCGCAATGCCCGTGGCACCACGATCCTGGCGGATCAGGATGCACGGATCGTGAAGAAGTTTCTGCCCTACGGCTAGCCCCGTCCCGCAGAACCGCTTATTCACCCAAGGATTACAGGAGCACCGCCATGTCACGTGTCAAACGAGGCGTCACGACCCACGCCCGCCACCGCAAAGTCATCAAGGCCGCCAAGGGCTACTATGGCCGCCGCAAGAACACCTTCCGTGCCGCCAACCAGGCCGTCGAGAAGGCCGGCCAGTACGCATACCGCGACCGCAAGGTCAAGAAGCGCAATTTCCGGGCGCTCTGGATTCAGCGCATCAACGCTGCGGCGCGCGCGCACGGCACGACCTACGGGCGATTTATCGACGGGTTGAACAAGGCCGGCATCGAGATCGATCGGAAGATGCTGGCCGATCTTGCGGTGCACGACGATGCCGCGTTCAAGGCGCTGGTCGATCAGGCTGCCGCTGCCGTGAAATCCTGACACCGGGTGTGAACCCGGCGTCCTTCCACTACATGGCCTGAGCCATGACAACGACCAATTTCGAGCAACTTGAGAAAGAACTGCTGGAGGCCGTCGCCGCTGCGGGCGACCTCGTCACGCTTGAAGACGTGCGCGTGACGGCGCTTGGCAAGAAGGGCCGCATTTCCGAGCTGATGAAAGGCCTCGGCGGACTTGAGCCGGACGAGCGCAAGGCCGTCGGCCAGGCGGTCAACGGGTTGAAGACGCGCGTGTCCGATGCGCTTTCGGCGCGCAAGGACATGCTGCATGAGGCGGAGTTGTCGCAGCGCCTGGCGAACGAACAGGCCGACATCACGCTTCCGCCCAGGGAAGGGCCGCTCTCCGAGGGCCGTATCCACCCGGTCTCCCAGGTGATGGACGAGATCACCGAGATCTTCGCCGACATGGGCTTTGCCATCGCCGAAGGCCCGGATATCGAGACCGATTATCACAATTTCGGCGCGCTCAATATTCCCGACGAGCATCCCGCGCGCCAGGAACATGACACGTTCTATTTCAACGAGCGCGAGGACGGATCGCGTCTGGTGCTGCGCACGCACACCAGCCCGGTTCAGATCCGCACCATGGAGAACAATGACCCGCCGGTTCGGGTCATTGCGCCGGGACGCGTCTACCGTTGCGACTCCGACCAGACCCACACGCCGATGTTCCATCAGGTCGAGGGGCTGGTGATCGACGAGGTCACGCATATGGGCCACCTCAAATGGGTGGTCGATGCGTTCTGCCGCGCCTTCTTCGAGGTGGACGAAGTGAAGATGCGTTTCCGCGCCAGTCACTTCCCCTTCACCGAGCCGTCCATGGAAGTGGACGTCGGTTACGCCAAGGTCGGTGACGAAGTTCGCATCGGCGAAGGGGACGACTGGCTGGAGATTCTCGGCTGCGGGATGGTGCATCCCAACGTTCTGCGTAACGTCGGATACGATCCGGCCAGGGTGCAGGGCTTCGCCTTCGGCATGGGCATAGACCGCCTGGCGATGCTGAAATACGGCATGCCCGATCTGCGGCCGTTCTTCGGCGCCGATCTGCGCTGGCTCAAACATTACGGCTTTGGCGTGCTCGACGTGCCGACGCTGGCGCGCGGGATGTCGTCATGAGCGGCGATAAGGAATTCAAACTCGCCGACGCAGCTCAGCTCTTCGAGGAAGCGAACAATTTCGCGGACGCGATGATCGCACAATTGCAGGATCTGCTGGGTTTTCACGCTGCCATATCCCATGTCGGTGCAACGTCCATCCCCGGATGTCTGACAAAGGGTGATGTGGATCTCGTCATACGCGTTGAACCGAAGGCATTCCCCGCTGCCCGCAGTGCAATGGATGAGCATTACGTCAAGAACCTCGGCTCCCCCAGAGACAGAAATTTTGCCAGCTACACCGACGATTCCGGACCGTTTCCGCTCGGCGTTCAATTGGTCGTTCGAGGATCCGAGTATGATACGTTTCATCGCTTCGCGGACAACCTGCGGTGTTCTCAGCCACTGCTTGATTCCTACAACGCACTCAAACGTTCTCACGAAGGCGCTGACATGGAGGCCTATCGAAAGGCCAAGGCAAACTTCATAGAGCGGACATTGGCGAGGGCGCACGGATGAAGTTCACCCTCGGCTGGCTGAAGGAACATCTTGAGACGGATGCCACGCTCGACGCGCTGCTCGACAAGCTCACCCTGATCGGGCTCGAGGTGGAAGAGGTGTTCGACCCTGCCAACGCGCTTGCGCCGTTCACAGTGGGCGAAGTGCTCAAGGCGGAGCGCCATCCCGATGCCGACAAGCTACAAGTCTGTCAGGTCAAGACCGCGGACGGAACCGTGCAGGTCGTGTGCGGGGCGCCCAATGCCCGCGACGGCCTCAAGGGCGTGTTCGCGCCGCCCGGCACCTACGTGCCCGGCATCGACATGGAGCTCAAGGTCGCGAAGATCAGGGGCGTCGAATCCCACGGCATGTTGCTGTCGGAGCGCGAACTCGAAATCTCCGACGAACATAAGGGCATTATCGAGCTTGACGCGGCGGCAGAGGTGGGCGCGCCGGTCGCCGGGTTGCTCGGTCTCGACGATCCGGTCATCGAGATCGCGATCACGCCAAACCGCCCGGACTGTCTCGGCGTGCGCGGCATCGCCCGCGATCTCGCCGCGGCAGGCATGGGGACGCTGAAGGACGATCCGGTCAAGCCGGTGAGCGGCACCTTCGACTGCCCGGTCGCGGTCGAGCTCGAATTCGACGCGGACACGGCGGACGCCTGCCCGGCGTTCTCGGGGCGGCTTGTGAAGGGCGTCAAAAACGGCCCCAGCCCCGACTGGTTGCAGAACCGCCTGAAGGCAATCGGTCTGCGACCCATCAACGCGCTTGCCGATATCACCAACTACATCGCCTATGACCGCGGGCGGCCGTTGCACGTGTACGATGCCGACAAGCTCGCCGGTGCTGTCCGCGCCCGCATGGCAAAGACGGGTGAGGAATTCCTGGCGCTCGACGGCGACACCTACAAGGTCGACGAGACCATGTGCGTCATCGCCGACGACTCCGGCGTGCTCGGGCTCGGCGGCATCATCGGCGGGGAATCGTCCGGCTGCTCGGATGAGACGGTCAACGTGTTCATCGAGTCGGCCTATTTCGATCCGATCCGCATTGCCGCGACGGGCCGCAAGCTCAATCTCATGTCCGATGCGCGATACCGGTTCGAACGCGGTGTGGACCCGGCGTTCGTCGTGCCCGGCATAGAATATGCCATGCAAATGGTGCTCGATCTGTGCGGCGGCGAAGCGTCGAATGTGACGGTTGCCGGCACGCCGCCGGAAGAGGCGCGCATCATCGAGTTCGACACCAGTGAGGTGATGCGGCTCACGGGCGTGGAGCTCGCGCAGTCGGAGATGAAAGAGGCGCTGGTGGCCCTGGGGTTCTGGCTTTCCGGCCACGGCCCGGCTTACAAGGTCTCGATCCCCACATGGCGTCCCGACGTATCCCAGCCCGCGGATCTGGTTGAGGAGATCATTCGCATCGTCGGGGTTGATCAGATCGACCCGGCGCCGATCGCGCGCGTCGATGGCGTTGCGCGTCCGGTCCTGACCACCGCGCAGAAACGCGCACGCATGGCGCGGCGGCTTCTTGCCGGACGCGGTCTGGTCGAGGCCGTGACATGGTCATTCATTCCCCGTGATACGGCTGAGGCGTTCGGCGGCGGACGGGACGTGCTTGAACTCGCAAACCCGATTTCCTCGGATCTCTCTTCCATGCGGCCAAGCCTGCTGCCCGGCCTCGCGGCCGCGGCGCAGCGCAATCACGACCGTGGATTTGCCGACGCGGCACTGTTTGAGATCGGTCAGGCCTATCGCGGCGACGCACCGGAAGACCAGTACTTCGCGGCCGCCGGTGTCCGGTCCGGAACGGCGACCCTGAACGGCGCCGGGCGGCATTGGTCCGGTGCGGGCCGGCCCGCAGACCTGTTCGACGTGAAGGCCGACGCCCTCGCGGTGCTCGACGCCATGGGCTACGCCGCAAGCGCTCAGGCGGCGCGTTCCGCACCCGCCTGGTTCCATCCGGGCCGGTCCGGCGTGCTGCAACTGGGGCCGCAGACGGTGCTCGCGCATTTCGGTGAACTCCACCCGCGCGTGCTCGACCGGCTTGGCATCGACGGTCCGGTCGCGGCGTTCGAGATTTTCCTAGACGCGCTGCCGGAACCGAAGCGCTCCTCGCGGACAAGACCGGCGCTGGACGTCACCGACCTGCAGCTCGTGCGGCGTGACTTTGCCTTTCTGGTGGACCATGGCGTCGCCGCCGGCGACCTGCTGCGGGCCGCGCGCGGTGCGGAAAAGACGCTGATCTCCGACGTGACGCTGTTCGACGTGTTCACCGGCCAGGGCGTGCCCGAGGGCAAGAAGTCGCTCGCCATCGAGGTGACGCTGTCGCCGCGTGAGAAAACGCTGACCGATGCGGAAATCGACGCGGTGTCCGACAAGGTTGTCTCCGCGGTGACCAAGGCCACCGGCGGTGAGTTGCGCGCCTGAGCCGATCTTTCGCCTATCGTTGGTGTCGATGGTACGCGACAATCGCTGCAGTTAGGACTTATCATCCAAAACGATTTTTCTCCGCCCGCATCCTCGACTAGCGTGCCGGCGAAAGTCCCAATGCGCTTCCGCTTTTGTCCGGAAAGTCCCCGCAATGTCCGAAAAGACGGTCCAGTGTATCTCGCCAGTTGACGGCTCTGTCTACGCGGAGCGCCCTATCGCAGGCGCTAAAGACATCGAGACGGCCTGTGCCCGAGCCCGCGCCGCGCAGGCCGAATGGCGAAACGCGAGCGTTGCCGAACGCGCCGAATACTGCGGCCGTGCCGTCGACGCCATGCTTGCCATGGGTGACGACATCGTCCCTGAACTCGCCTGGCAGATGGGCCGGCCCGTCGCCTACGGAAAGAGCGAGTTGCGCGGCTTCGAGGAACGCGCGCGCCACATGATCGCGATTGCCGATGAGAGCCTCGGCGATATCGTGCCCGAGCCTAAGGCGGGCTTCACCCGCCGCATCGCGCGTGAACCGCTTGGGCTGGTTCTCACCATCGCGCCGTGGAATTACCCTTACCTGGTCGCCGTCAATTCGATCATCCCGGCGCTGATGGCCGGGAACGCCGTCCTGCTCAAGCATTCGCGCCAGACCCTGCTGGTCGGAGAGCGCTTCGCAAAGGCCTTTGAAGAGGCGGGATTGCCGGACGGCCTGTTCCACAATCTAGTGCTGAGCCACACACAGACGGCGGATCTCATATCCGGCGGTCTCGTCGACATGGTCTGCTTCACCGGGTCGGTGCCCGGCGGCGCGGCCATGGAGCAGGCGGCCGCGGGCCGGTTCATCGGTGTCGGACTTGAGCTTGGCGGCAAGGACCCGGCCTATGTGCGCTCTGACGCCGGAATTGGACAGTCCATCGAGAACCTTGTTGACGGTGCATTTTTCAACTCCGGTCAGTCATGCTGCGGCGTGGAGCGAATCTATGTGCACGAGAGCTTGTTTGACGGATTTGTCGAGGGGTTCGTCGATCTCACCCGCGAATACGTGCTGGGTAACCCGCTGAAAAAGGAAACGACACTCGGGCCGATGGTCGACGCAAAGGCTGCGGACTTCGTGCGCGGACAGATCGAGGGTGCCGTCAAGGCCGGCGCGACGGCCCATATCGACGAGCACGTATTCGAACGAAGCGAGCCCGGCACACCTTATCTGGCGCCGCAAGTGCTGACCGGCGTCAACCATCAGATGTCCGTCATGCGTGAGGAGTCGTTCGGGCCGGTCGTCGGAATCATGGCGGTTTCGAACGACGAGGAGGCCGTCGCGCTGATGAACGATTCCCCCTTCGGTCTGTCTGCGTCCATCTGGACGAGGGATGAAGGCGCCGCCGAGGCGATCGGCGAGCGCATCAACACGGGCACGGTTTACATGAACCGCTGTGACTATCTCGACCCCGCGCTTGCATGGACCGGCGTCGGCCAATCGGGTCGCGGCTGCACACTGTCGCGTGTCGGCTATGAACAATTGACACGGCCCAAGAGTTATCACTTCCGAGTTCGTGCCGGGGCATGACGAGCGTGACCGACATTCGCCAGTGGAACTATCCGACCCGCGTCGTCTTCGGCGTCGGCGCGATCGCGCGGCTGCCGAAACTGTCCGCGGGTCTGGGCATGACACGGCCTTTGCTGGTGACCGACGAAGGGTTGAAAGATACGGCGCTGGTACAAGACACGTTGGCGTTGCTTGAAGAGCGTGACATCGATGTGGCGGTCTTCGCCGGTGTAAAGGGCAATCCGACGTCCGGAAATGTTGAGGCGGGTCTGAAAGCCTATCGCGACGGTGGCCATGACGGTGTCATCGCATTCGGCGGTGGCAGCGGCCTCGATGCGGGCAAGGCGATTGCCTTCATGGCGGGTCAGGACCGGCCGATCTGGGATTTCGAGGATGTCGGCGACAACTGGCGGCGCGCGCGGACGGACGGTGTGGCGCCGGTCATTGCCGTGCCGACCACGGCGGGCACGGGGTCCGAGGTGGGGCGCGCCAGCGTCATCTCCAACGAGGATACGCAGACCAAGAAAGTCATCTTCCATCCGTCCATGATGCCGGCGGTTGCCTTGTGCGATCCGGAACTCACCCGTGGCCTGCCGCCCCATCTGACCGCGGCGACCGGCTTCGATGCGTTCGTGCATTGCTTCGAGGCCTTCTGCGCGCCGGGCTATCATCCCATGGCCGATGGCATCGCGCTCGAGGGGATGCGTCTGGCGGCGGAACATCTCGCGCAAGCGGTGCGCGACGGCGGCAACCTCGAAGCCCGCAGCCATATGATGGCCGTGGCGTCCATGGGCGCGGTTGCCTTCCAGAAGGGGCTCGGCGGCGTGCACGCGCTCTCGCACAGCATTGGCGCGGCTTACGACACCCACCACGGGCTCACCAATGCGATCGTGATGCCATATGTGGTCCGGGCGAACCGCGCCGCGATCGAGGACAAGATGGCGCAGATCGGACGCACGCTCGGACACGAGCGGCCGGATTTCGAAAAAACGTTCGACTGGCTGATGGAATACCGCGCAAGCGTGGGCATCCCCAACACGCTGGCAGACATCGATGTGCCGGTCGACGCGGCGGATGCGCTGGGTGTGCGTTCGATCGACGATCCGTGCGCCGCAGGCAACCCCGTCCGGCACGACGCCGAAACCTATGCCGACATTTTCCGCAAGGCCTGCCGGGGCGATCTCGGATGAGCGACAAACCGCTGCCAACGCAGGCGCGCATTGTCGTCGTCGGCGGCGGTATCGCCGGTTGCTCGGTCGCCTATCACCTGACCAAACTCGGCTGGAAGGACGTGGTCCTGCTGGAGCAGGGCCGCCTGAGCGGCGGCACGACCTGGCACGCGGCCGGGCTTGTCGGCCAGCTTCGTAACCACGAGAACCTGACGCGCCTCATCGAATACTCGACCCGCCTCTATGCGGAGCTCGAGGCAGAGACCGGCCAGGCCACGGGCTGGAAGGCATGCGGCAGCCTCAGCATCGCCCGCACGAGGGAACGCATGACGGTTCTGAAACGCGTCGCGGCCAAGGCGCGCGCCTACGGCGTCGAGGCGGAAGTGATCTCGGCCCGGGAGGCGGGCGAGAAATGGCCCGTCATGGAGACGAAGGATCTCGAAGGCGGTGTCTGGCTGCCAGGCGACGGGAAGGCCAATCCGGCGGATTTGACCCAGGCGCTGGCGAAAGGCGCGCGGGCCGGCGGCGCGCAGATTTTCGAGAAGGTGCGTGTCACGGGTGTCGAGTTGGACAATGGCGCGGTCAAGAAGGTTTGCACGGGCGCGGGCGACATCGCTTGCGAATATGTGGTGAACGCGGCCGGCCAGTGGGCGCGCCAGTTTGGCCGCCTCGCCGGCGTGAACGTGCCGCTTTATTCGTGCGAGCACTTTTACATCGTGACGGGACTCATCGACGGCGTCGATCCGGATTTGCCGTGCCTGCGCGATCCGGACGGATACATCTATTTCAAGGAGGAAGTGGGCGGCCTCGTCATGGGTGGCTTCGAGCCCGAGGCCAAGCCGTGGAAAGAAACGCCGATCCCGGACGATTTCGAGTTCACGCTGCTCGAGGACGATTGGGACCAGTTCGAAATCCTGATGGAAAACGCGCTGATCCGGGTGCCCGCCCTCGAGACCGCGGAAATCAAGCAGTTCATCAATGGTCCGGAGAGCTTCACCTCGGACGGTTACTTCATTCTCGGCGAGGCGCCGGAGGTAAGGAACTACTTCGTGTGCGCCGGCTTCAACTCCATGGGGATTGCCAGTGCGGGCGGGGCGGGCAAGGCGCTTGCCGAGTGGATGGTGGAGGGCGCGCCGACGTCCGATGTCTGGCCCGTCGATATCCGCCGGTTCGGCGCCCACCATGCCAACGAGGCGTGGCTGGAAGAACGCGTCAGGGAAACGCTCGGGCTGCACTACGCCATGCCCTGGCCCAACATGGAGCTGGTCTCCGGTCGCCGCTTAAGGTGCTCTCCGGTTTATGACCGGCTGAAGAAACATGGCGCATGCTTCGGGACCCGCATGGGGTGGGAGCGCCCGCTCTGGTATGCCGGGGACGGGCAGACGCCGGAGATGGACTACGCGTTCGGCCGGCAGAACTGGTTTGAGAACGCGGCCGCCGAACACCGGGCGGTGCGCGAGGCCGTCGGCTTGTTCGACCTGTCCTCGTTCGGCAAGCTCCTGGTTCAGGGCCGCGATGCGGAGGCCGAACTCCAACGCCTGTGCGCGAACAGCGTTGCGGTGGAGCCGGGATGCTGCGTCTATACGGCCATGCTGAATACGCGCGGCGGGTACGAAAGCGACCTCACCGTCACCCGGCTCGGCCATGATCGGTTTCTGCTCGTCACGGGCTCGGCGCAGGTGAACCGGGACCGCGACTGGATCATGCGAAATCTCGGCGCGGGAGCCAACGTCACGGTCACCGACATCACCGCGTCCCTCGCGGTGTTCGCGGTGATGGGCCCGCAATCGCGGAATGTCCTCTCCGCACTCACGCCGGACGATCTGTCGAATGATGGCTTTCCGTTTGCCACCAGCCGCGAAATCTCGCTGGGGCAGGCCAGGGTTCGGGCCAGCCGCATGACCTATGTCGGCGAACTGGGCTGGGAGCTCTATGTGCCGGTCGAGTGTGCGACCGGTGTCTACGACGACCTTGTCGCGGCGGGTGAGGCGCATGGTCTCGTCCACGTCGGTTACTACGCCCTGGAATCCCTGAGGATCGAGAAGGCCTACCGGTCCTGGGGACATGAGCTGACGCCGGACATCACGCCATTCGAGGCGGGGCTTGGTTTTGCGGTCGACTTCGAGAACCACGGCTTCATCGGGCGCGATGCGCTCATGAAAAGGAAAGAAGGGCCCCTCAGCCGCCGCATTGCGCTCTTTGTGCTCAAAGACCCCAATCCCGTGCTGTGGGGCGGCGAGTTGATTCTGCGCGACGGGAAACCGGTCGGCGAGATCGAATCAGCTGCCTACGGGCATACCCTTGGCGGGGCGGTCGGCCTCGGATACGTGCACGACGATGGAGGCGTGGACCGGGCGTTCATCGAAGGTGGCGCGTTCGACATCGATATTGCCGGCGATATCGTTCCGGCAAAGGCGCATCTGCGCACGCCGTACGATCCGAAACTGAAACGGGTGAAAGCCTAGTCCCGCTTCCTGAACAGGCGGCGGAAGCCGAGGATCACCATGACGACAAGCAGCACCGTGCCGATGGCGAGCAGGTCCAACTCGCGAAACGGGCCCTCCTGCCTGCGGACCGTGAAGGGAACGGGCTGCGGCGCGGGTGCGTCGATTTGTGCGAAATGCGTGGTCATCCTACCCGAACAGGATAATCACGATGATCCCCGCGGCCAGTAACGTTGCCGCGAACAGTCTGCGAGCGATTGCGCCCTCGCGCA
This sequence comes from Hyphomicrobiales bacterium, assembly GCA_028280515.1. Lineage (GTDB taxonomy): Bacteria > Pseudomonadota > Alphaproteobacteria > Rhizobiales > Methyloligellaceae > UBA2767. The sequence continues at coordinate 38,252 of JANQLP010000093.1, read as the reverse complement.
GAAAAAAACCGCCGAGCATCACGGATATGGGGATGGACGCCTGCCGGACGGAGGTCACGGCGGCGACTTCGCCCCCCATCTGATAGGCCATGAGAATGAGATAGTAGGAGGCGTAGGCCATGACGCCGGGAATGACCAGCATCACCGTCTGGCGGGCAATGGACCGGCCGTCCTCATACCGTGTGTGGGTGCGGCGCTGCAGAAACAGCATCAGATAAACAGGCACCAGAAGGGATTCCACCCAGAACAACTGGACCTGTGGATCGAGCGTTTCCATGAGGCGGGCATCGGCAATCGAATAGATACCGGTGCCGGACATCGCCAGAAGCGCAAGCGTGAGCGTGCGCGGGTCATCGAGGAAATGCGTGCCGCGCCGGTACAGCAACAGGAACGCACCGGCAACGGCCATGGCGATCCCGAGCAGGACGTAGAGCGAATAGGTCGCGCCCAGCGCGGTCACACCCACCAGAACAATGAACACCGGCGATGCGCGGATGATGGGGTAATAGGCCGAGAGATCGCCGCGGCTCAACGTTGCCGTGAGGCAGGTGCCGTAGAGGATCTGTCCGCACCATGACAGGAAAATCAGCGGAATGACGGCGCCGGCGGCCCACAGGTCGGACCCCGCAAGCAGACTGTGAACCAGACCGCATGCGGCGACAACGCTCGTCAGCCCCAGATAGCCCAGTTGCGTATCCGGTTCTTGCTTGAGGAGGAGGTTCCAGATCGGGTGGATGGCTGCCGACAGCAGCACGATGGCCGCGATCGTCAGACCCATTGTGACAGGGTCCGGTCAGGCCTCGGGGGCATGCGGTTTTCTGTGCTTTGTGGCGATGTCCCAGAAAGCGGCGACCGTTCTGAGCTTGGCGCGCTCCTTGAGGCAGACGAGATTCTCCGTCATCGACCCCTTGCAGTCGCTCAGCGTGATCGATGTCAGTCGCGAGTCGAAACCGAAGTCGGCCTTCGAAACCACCCCGACACCGATGCCTGCCGCAACCGCCTCGCGCGCCGCGGCTCGTCCTTCCGCCTCGATCGAGATTTCGATTGAAAGTTGCTTCGCCTCAAGCTCTTTCTCGAATGTCAGCCGGGTTTTCGAGCCGTGCTCACGCATGACGAGCGGCTCCGAGCACAACTCTTTCAGCGTGATGGCCCGCCGCTTGGCCCAGGGATGTGTCTTGGGAACGAAGGCGACGAGGGGGTCGGTCCGCAGCGGCATGCTCTCAAGCCGCGGGTCGTCCGGCACATCGGCCAGAACGGCGACGTCCGCATTGAAATCGAACAGCCACGACAACACGTCGTCGGCGTTGCCGATGCTCAGCTTGATCGAGATGCCCGGATAAGCCTCGCGGAACGCACCGATGAGGTTCACCGAGTGCAGCGGTGCATCCGCTGCCATGCGAAGCGAACCGGTACGCAGCGCCTCGCTCTCCGAGAGCAGTTCGACAGCCTCCTTTTCCAGCTCGAACATGCGCTTGGTGAGCTCGAACAACCGCAGGCCCAACTCTGTTGGAACGACCGATCTGCGCTTGCGCTCGAACAGGCGGATGTTGAACCAGCCTTCGAGTTTGCGAACCTGGTCGGAAATTGCCGGCTGGGAGATATTGAGTTGTCGGGCCGCCTTGGAGAAGCCGCCATAGGTCGCGACGGCATGAAATGCACGAAGCTGATAGTAATACATCGACAGCGCCTATGGATGCCATTAGATCACATGATTTGACTTATGGTACTCGCGCGCTTTCTCATTGGTCAAGCAATACGGTCGTATTGCGAGAATCTGGGGCATTGAACGAAGCTCCGGACGGTTGTGAGGAATTAACTAGGACACCACTGTTGCGTGTGTGATCATTTCAGCCGGGCCGGGGAGTGCGGGCAAACACGTTGTGCGCCAGAGTGTCATCTGGCTGTCACAGAGGGCTGCAATAGCAGGCGGTTCCGACGATTGAATGCGAGATCACTAGCAGCAAAAGCCACCAGCAACGATTCCAGGTTGCCCGCGGAGAATGAAGCGGGAGCGAAAAAAGGGAGGAAGCATATGAAGTCGGGTTTTCTTAAGCGTTTGAGTTTGACAGTTTTCGGGGCCGTCCTCGCCGGGTCGGTCCTCGCTGGCACCGCGAAGGCGGACGAGCTCATTGTCTACACCGCGGTCGAGCCGGAGGAACTCAACGGGTTCGCAAAGGCCTTTGAGGCGAAGCATCCCGGAATCAAGATCAAGTGGGTGCGCGACTCGACCGGCATCATGACGGCCAAGCTGCTCGCCGAAGGGAAGAACACACCGGCGGACATCGTCTGGGGCCTGGCGGCCACCAGCCTTCTGCTTCTCAAGGACGCGGATATGCTGGAGCCGTATGCGCCGAAGGGGGTGGAGAAGCTCGAGCCGAAGTTCGTTGACACTGACACGCCGCCGTCCTGGGTCGGACAGCGCGCCTGGATCGCGTCGATCTGCGTGAATACGGCTGAGGCGAAAGCCAAGAACCTGCCGATTCCGAAGAGTTGGGCGGACCTCACCAAGCCGGTCTACAAGGGGCATATCGTTATGCCGAACCCGGCATCCTCCGGCACCGGCTTTCTCGATGTGTCGAGCTGGATTCAGATGTGGGGTGAGGAGAAGGCCTGGAAGTTCATGGACGATCTCCATCAGAACATCGGCCTCTACACCCACTCCGGCTCCAAGCCGTGCAAGATGGCCGGCAAGGGCGAATTCCCGATCGGCGTTTCGTTCGCCTACAAGGGTGCTCAGCTGAAGGAGGCGGGCGCGCCGGTGCTGACCGTTGCGCCGAGCGAAGGCGTCGGCTGGGACCTGGAGAGCTTTGCACTGGTGAAAGGCGCGAAGAACGCCGAAGCCGCGAAGAAGTTTGCCGACTGGTCCGTCGCCAAGGACACCAACGTGATGTACAACGAGGCGTATGCCGTCGTTGCCTATCCGGGTGTCGCCAAGCCGGTGAAGTACTTCCCCGAAGGCATCGAGAAAAAGATGATCAAGAACGACTTTTCCTGGGCGGCGCAGAACCGCAAGCGCATCCTCGCCGAGTGGAAGAAGCGTTACGACTCGAAGTCCGAGCCAAAGAAGAAATAGATGGTTTGATCTGAAGCCCCCGGCCCGCGTTAGACTGGCCGGGGGTTTTTTGTTGGGGGGATTGGCAGATGGCCCGCAGGCCGGCCAGGAATGCGTCAGAAAAGAACGAGCCACGGCGACCGTTCCTTGAGATCAGGAACGTCACGAAGAAGTTTGGCGACTTTGTCGCATTGGACGACGTCTCGCTCGAAATCAATGAAGGCGAGTTCGTCTGTTTTCTCGGACCGTCTGGTTGCGGCAAGACCACGTTGCTTCGGGCGATTGCCGGTCTCGATTTTCAGACGTCGGGCCGCATCTATCAGAAGGGCCGGGATATTTCCGACGTGCCGCCTGCCGAGCGGGATTTCGGCATCGTCTTTCAGTCCTACGCCCTGTTTCCGAATCTCACGGTCGAACGCAACATCGCCTACGGCCTGGTCAACCGGAAGGTGGGGCGCAAAGCGGTCAACGACCGGGTTGAAGAACTGCTGGCGCTCGTCGGTTTGACGGGATCGGGCGGCAAGTATCCGGCGGCACTCTCGGGTGGCCAGCAGCAACGCGTCGCGCTGGCGCGCGCGCTGGCGACCTCACCCGGCATGTTGCTGCTCGACGAGCCGTTGAGCGCGCTCGATGCCAAGGTGCGTGAACGCCTGCGCCATGAAATGAAGGATCTGCAGCGCTCCTTGGACATCACCACCATCATGGTCACTCACGATCAGGAGGAGGCGCTGTCCATGGCCGACCGGATCGTGGTGATGGGCGATGGCGAGATCGAGCAGACCGGCACGCCTATGGAAATCTACCGCAATCCGGTCAGCGCGTATGTTGCGGACTTCATCGGTGCGATGAACTTCCTGCACGGCAAGGTCACGCGCAAAGGACGCGTCAAGGTCGGGCCTATGGATATCGCCGTCGACGGTTCGGCCTCCGAATTCAAAACGGGCGACAGCGTGGTCGTGTGCATTCGTCCCGAAGACGTCGCCGTCCGCGACGCCGGCAGGGCCCGGTCGAACAAGTTCGCCATGGCCATCCGGGATGTCGAGTTTCTGGGATCTTTCTGCCGCGCAACGCTCGATGTCGCGGGAGAAAGCGAGGAGCAGCTGATCGCGGATTTCTCGATCAACCTGATGCGTGACTACAAGATCGAACGTGGCGCCAAACTGACAATCGCGTTGCCCAGGGAACGCCTTCAGGTGTTCCGGGGAATGGGCGAGATGGCGGGGGCATGACGGCCGCAGACATCAAGGTTCCGCCGCAGGCGGGCGAGACGGGCGGCCCCTTGTCGCGGCTGCGGCACCTCGGGTCCGAGTCGTGGATCATGCTCGCCGGGATCATCGCCATCGTCATTGCCCTTCTGGCGTTTCTTGCCTTGCCGCTCTACGCACTGCTGAAGAAGAGCGTCGAGGATGACAAGGGCGCATTCGTCGGGGCCGCCAACTTCGAGGAGTACTTCTCCTCCCCGGGCCTGGTTCAGTCGATCACCAACAGCCTGACGATCGCCGTCCTGACGATGGTGATCGCCTGCATTCTGGCGTTTCTGTACGCCTACGGCCTGACGCGCACCTGCATGCCGTTCAAGAAGACCTTCCGTGCCATAGCCACGATTCCCATCCTCGCGCCGTCTCTGCTGCCGGCCATTTCGCTGATCTATCTGTTTGGCAATCAGGGGCTGATCAAGGGGCTGTTGATGGGCGAGAGCGTCTACGGTCCGATCGGCATCATGATCGCGATGGTGTTCTACATCTTTCCCCACGTGATGATGATCATGGTGACGGCCCTGTCGACGACCGACGCACGTCTTTACGAGGCAGCCGAAGCCATGGGCACGAAGCCGATGCGGGTGTTCTTTACCGTGACCTTGCCCGGCGCCATCTATGGCATCGTCTCTGCGGCGGTGGTCGCCTTCACGCTGACCATAACGGATTTCGGCGTGCCCAAGGTGATCGGCGGCCAGTACAATGTGCTCGCCACCGACATCTACAAGCAGGTGATCGGGCAGCAGAACTTCTCGATGGGCGCCGTCGTCGGGCTGGTGCTTCTCATTCCGGCGCTGTTTTCGTTCGTCATCGACCGTCACGTGCAGAAGAAGCAGGTGGCGCTGCTGTCGGCGCGCGCGGTTCCGTACCATCCCAAGCCGCACAAGGGACGGGACATGGCGTTCCTCATCTTCTGTCTGTTGATGACGGTGTTCCTCGTTGGCATCCTTGGAACGGCGGCGTTCGGTTCGCTCGCCAAGTTCTGGCCGTACGACCTGTCCCTGTCGCTCGTACACTACGATTTCGACCGGGTCGATCCGAACGGCTGGTCCTCCTTCTTCAACAGTGTGCAAATGGCAGCCCTGACCGCGGTCGTGGGTGTCGTCATCGTGTTCCTGGGCGCCTATTTCGTGGAAAAGGGGCAGGGTTTCGGACGGCTGCGCGCCTTCTTCCATATGCTGGCGATGCTGCCGATGGCCGTGCCCGGCCTCGTTCTCGGGCTTGCCTATGTGTTCTTCTTCTCGCGGCCTGAAAACCCGCTCTCGTTCCTGTACAGCACCATGGCAATCCTTGTCGTGTGCACCATCGTGCATTTCTACACCGTCAGCCATCTGACCATGCTCACGGCGCTGAAGCAGATCGACAAGGAGTTCGAGTCCGTCTCGGCGTCGCTGAAGGTGCCGTTCTACAAGACCATGTTTCGCGTGCACGTGCCGATCTGCCTTCCGGCGATCTCCGAGGTGATGATGTACATGTTCGTCAACGCCATGACGACGGTCTCGGCGGTGGTGTTCCTTTATTCGCCGGACACGAAACTGGCGGCGGTCACGGTGCTGAACCTCGATGATGTTGGCGATCAGGCCCCAGCGGCCGCGATGGCCATGATGATCGTTATAACGTCGCTGACTGTGCGCCTGTTGCACGGCCTGCTCATGCGCACGCTGAATGCCCGTCACTCCGCGTGGCGGACGCGTTGAGGGCGGGCGCGGGACCTAGAGCCTATTCGGTTAAATCGGAGCCATTCTGACGGAGCGATTTTGCGCCGGGATTGGCGCAAAACCGTCCGTCCCATCAGGGTTTCCGATTGGCGGACGCCCGCCGGCGAAACGGCCTTGCCCGATGCGCGAACATCGCGCCGCGCCCGTTTCGGTGACGGATCGCACACGCCAATCGAGAAACAGAATTGACCCGGATTTAACCGAATAGGCTCTAGAGCAGGAAAAGCAGCACGCCGGCGACCGTGACCGCGATGCCGAAAAGCTCGGCGGCGTTGAACCGTTCCTTGAAGTAGAAGTGCGAGATAAGCAGCGTGAAGATGGCTTCCACCTGGCCGACGGATCGCACATAGGACGCGTTTTGCAGCGCAAAGGCGGTGAACCAGCAAATCGACCCCACGGCGCTCGTGACACCGATGAACGTGCACAATCTCCAGTTGGGAAACATGGCCTTGAGCCCATCCGGCTCGCGCCACAACAGATACGCTCCGAAAAACACGACCTGAATGCTGATCACGGTCACGACGCTGCAGGCTGCCCTCAGCGTCACGTCGCCGCTTTCGAGCGACAGGCTCGCCTCCCGCACGAACAGATAGGAGAACGCGAAGCCGAGCGCGGAGGCGAGGCCGATGATCGTCGGCTTCCAGGCGTCTGCGCCTTCGCCCTGAACCGAGAACGCCCTGAGTCCGGCGCGGGCAAACGTCATCATGAACACGCCGGTCACCGTGAGGATCACGGCGACCCAGCCCAGGCCGGTGATCACCTCGGAAAAGAACAGCGTGCCGATGATCGCCGTCATCATCACGTCGGTCTTGGTGAGCGTGGTGCCGACGGCGAAATTGCGAAGCGTGAACATCTGAATGAGAAAGACCGTCGCGGCGACCTGCGATATGGAGGCGCCGAGCGACATCGCGAGAAACCTGACGTTGAATTCCGGAAACGGCTGTCCGGTCCACTCCTTCACCAGCCACAGATAAACGAGCAGCAGCGGCAGACCGAAAAACGACCGCACATAGGTGGTGACCAACGTGGAAAGCTCCGCGTTCAACGCCTTCTGCCCGGCCGTGCGGATCGCCTGCAGAAAGGCGCCGAGCACACTTATGGGGATCCAGATCAGTTCCATGGCGCTTGTTTCGGGCGGCGTGGCGACGCGGCGAGCGGCGACGGTGTTGGCGTATCGGGGTGCGGGCATGCGTCTGTAACACAGGACGTGCGAAATCAGTTAGAACAAATGACCGGACATTTGGCCTGGTGCCATTGGACGTGTATTTGTGTGGCCGGCCGCCGCGCTCTGACACAACGAACCGCGCGCGCCGGAATACGTGGAAGGACCTAGGAAATGGACATTGAAAAAGAACAACAGGACCCGCTGTTCAAAGAGGGTCTCGAGGTGAGGAAATCCGTTCTGGGGGCGGACTATGTGGAGAAATCGATAGCGTCTGCCGACGACTTCACCGAGGACCTGCAGCGCATGGTCACGAAACACTGCTGGGGTGCCGTCTGGACCCGCCCGGGGCTCGACCGGCGCACGCGGTCGCTTCTGAACCTGGCCATGATTTCCGCGCTCAACCGGCCGCACGAGCTCAAACTGCACGTCCGGGGTGCGCTCAACAACGGTGTCACGCGCGAGGAAATCCGCGAGGTCTTCCTTCAGGTCGCCGCCTATTGCGGCGCGCCCGCGGCGATCGATTCCTTCCGCGTGGCCCGCGAAGCGTTCGAGGAAGGCGATGACTGAGAAAGCGCAAATCGGATTTGTCGGTATCGGCAATATGGGCGCGCCCATGGTGCGCAATCTCGCCAAGGCGCAGATTCCCGTCCTTGCCTACGACCTGCGCCCGGACATCCTGGAGGGCGTGACCGCCGACAGCAACCTCATCACCGCCGCATCGAGCCTTGCCGACGTGGGCGAAGAATGCACGCGCGTCATCACCATGCTGCCGACCGGCGCCGATGTGCGTGAAGCCGTGCTCGGCGCGGGCGGGATCGCGTCGAAAATGGCGCCGGGATCGATCGTCGTCGACATGAGTTCATCGGAACCGACCGGCACGGTCGAACTGGCGAAGGAACTGGAGGCGTGCGGACTGCATCTGATCGATGCGCCCGTCTCGGGCGGCGTGCCCGGGGCGGAGAAGGCGACGTTGGCGTTGATGACCGGCGGTGCGGACGACGTCGTCGCGCGCATCGAGGAACCGCTCGACGCCATGGGCAACATCTATCGTACCGGCCCGGTCGGGTCCGGCCATGCTGCCAAGGCGCTGAACAACTTTCTTTCTGCCGCCTCGTTGACCGCCGCCAGCGAAGCGCTCATCGTGGCGCAGAAGTTCGGGCTCGACGGCGCCAAAGTTGCGGATATCTGGAATGCTTCGACCGGGCGGTCCAGTGCCACGGAGACCAAACTTCACCAGCATATTCTCAACGAAAAGTTTGCCGCCGGATTCACGATGAAGCTCCTCGAAAAGGACGTGAAAATCGCCAAGTCTCTGGCAGAGTCTCTTAATGTCCGTGCCGACCATCTAGACCGGATCAGCGGGCTATTGGGCGAGGCACTGGAGGAGCTTGGTGACGAGGCGGATCACACGACACTCTTCAAGCTTCTCAAGAGGCGCGCCGAAGAGGGTCGGGGTGAATGAATGAACCTTCTGAATTCTATGAGGTTTTTGCCCTGGAATACGGGCGCATGGACCGGTCGTCGCGCGACTTCTACCTCCATTCGCCCGATCCGCACGAGGGCCCGCGGAAGATCGTCTACTACCTCTGGGTGATCCGGAACGACAGGCGCACCGTCGTCGTCGATCTCGGCTTCGACCGGCGCTCCGGCGATGCGCGTGGCCGCGTCATGCTGCGCGAACCAATGGCGGCCCTTGAGGCAATCGGCGTGACGCAGCAGGACGTGGAGACGATTATCATCACCCACATGCATTACGACCACGCCGGCCACGGCCACGAATTCCCCGATGCCACGTTCGTCGTGCAGGAGAAGGAGATCGCGTACTGCACGGGCAAGCCGATGAGCTACCCGCCGCTCCGGCATTCCTTCGATGTCGAGCACGTTGCCGACATGATCCGCGCCAATTTCGCGTCGCGCGTTGCATTCGTGGACGGCGACAAGGAGGTCCTGCCGGGCATCTCGGTGCACCTGATCGGCGGCCACTCGGGCGGCCTGCAGGCGGTGCGTGTGGAAACCGAAAAAGGGCCGCTCGTGCTCGCGTCCGATGCGGCGCATTTCTACGACACGGTGATCGAGCAGAACCCGTTCACCATCATCGTCAATCTGCCCGACATGTGCGCCGGGTGGGACCGTATCTTCGAGCTTGGTGCCGAGCCGGGGCTGGTCGTTCCCGGGCATGACCCGCTGGTCGCCGAGCTCTATCCCAGACACCCGGACGATGAGATGACGCTGGTGCTCTCAGAAGGCCCGCTTCGGGAGACGCCCTGGCAGGCGTGGAAGAAGGCATAGGCGCGCGCCATCGCACTTTTCAAAGACGGTCGCTCTGCCGGCAAGCTGGACTTTCGCCGCGCACGCCATTAGCGCTCGCAGATATCCGGATGTCCGGCTCGGAACGATCCTGTTTCGCAGCTAAGCGTGGAGGCGGAAATGCTTGGGCTCGATGTGCTCGTCAGCGTCGCGAATGTCATCTACCTGTTCTCCTATTCGGTTCGGGACATCTTGTGGTTGCGTGTGCTGACGGTTATCGGAGCTCTCATGCTGCTGCCGTATTACTATCTGCAGCCGGCGCCGTTGTGGGTCCCGATCGCATGGAACCTGGTCTTCACCGCCATCAACGTCTTCTGGATTGCGAAGCTCCTTTTGGAACGCCGCCCGGTGCAGCTCAGCGAGGATGAGAGGCGCCTGTATCAGCTCGCCCTGCGCAATCTCAGCCCACGCCAGGCACTCAAACTGTTCAAGCTCGGGGCTTGGACATCCGTGCCTGCCGGAACGGCGTTCGTCACGCAGGGCAAGCCGGTTGATGAACTGATGCTGATTGTTAATGGCAAGGTCAGTGTCGATCGGGACGGTGAGGTGGTCGATACGCTGGACGAGGGGCGTTTCCTCGGCGCGACGGCATTTCTCAGCAGAGGAACGGATTTCACGGCGCCGGTGACCGTGATCGCGCGCGAGCCAACCCGCGTGCTTGTCTGGCCGGCAGCTGAACTCCAGGCTTTTTTTGCCAATGAGACGGATCTTGAGGTGGCGGTCGAAGCGAGCCTTGGCCTCGAACTGTCGCGCTTTCTGCAATCTGCGCGCTCGCAGATCTTGCGTCAGTACATGACCTAGCAAGAGGAAAAAGGCGCATCGGTCCTGGTACAGCCTCCGCCTGTTTGGCAGATGCCCTGACAGGTCCGAAGCGCCGAGGCGCGAACAGGAAGGGTTGCCCGAAACCTACTCGCTGCGCGCGCGCCGCGTTTCGCCCGGCGTCACGTCGAAGTGGCGCTTGAAGGCGCGGTTGAAGGCGGCCTCCGACCCGTATCCCACTTGCTCGGCAATCGCGATCAGCGGCTGGTCGGTCTCGATCAGTTCCCGGCGGGCGCGCTGCATGCGCCATTGCGTGACATAGGCAAGGGGCGTCATGCCCATGAGTGAGGTGAAACGTTCCGCGAAGCTTGTGCGCGACATGCCGGCTTCTCCCGCCATGGACTCGACTGTCCACGGGCGGTCCGGCTCCAGATGCACTTTCGACAGACATGGCCCGATTTTCGGATCAAGGATGCCGGCGAGGGACCCGGCGGCATCCCCGGCCGTATCGACCAGCACGCGGACCACCTGAATGAAAACGATCTCGGACAAGCGGTGCACGATGGCGTCGGAACCGGCATTGGCACCGTTCACTTCCGCCGAGACGAACCGCATCACGGAGTCGAGCCATGTCGTATTCATCGTCTGGGTATTGGGAATGTGAAAGACTTGGGGTAACGCATCGAGAATCGGGTGCATCGCGCCCTCCTCGAACTCGAAATGGCCGCAGAACAGCCGGCACGCCTGGCCGGTATCCTCGCCGCCATAGGCGAGCGCGCCTTCGCCCGCATATCCGCTGACTGAAACGACCTGATCGACATCGAGCGCCTCGCGGTCCGGCGTATCGCTCAGGATGTGTGAAGCGCCATGCGGGATCACCGCGAGGTCGCCCGTTGTGAGATGGATGGGTTCGCCGATGTCCGCAACGCGCAGCCAGCAGTCGCCGCGCATGGCCATATGGAACCGGGCCACATTGCCGTAGGCCGGTACACGCACGCCCCAGGGCGGATTGAACTGGGTGTGAAAGTAGACCGACCCTTTCAGCCGCAGGGCGTCGAGGATCTGGCTGAGGGCATCGTTCTTCATGCAAAAGGTTCCAGGCTGCGACAGTCTTTAGATGGCAGGATATGACTGATCAATCAAGTTTCCGGACGATCAATCAATAATCACGTATGAATGAGCATAGATAAATCGGTAAACGATCACCAGATTGGTGGTTCCTGGCGAGCGCAAAGCGGCTCGCCCCCCGCGTTCAACAGAAGGAACCAACACCATGGACCCGCGATTTGTGACCAAAACAATGCATGCCTTCCTCGACTATCCCGTTGCTCTGAGCCTGATCGCCGCGCCTTTCCTGCTGGGACTGGGAAGCTCCAGCCCACTCGCGTTCTGGCTTGCACTCGTTACCGGTGGTGCCGCGTTTGTGCTGACGCTGCTGACCGACCATCGCCTCGGCGTGTTTCGCGTGCTGCCCTATTCCTTTCATCTGGCCATCGATCTCGCCGTCGGCATCACGTTCGTGCTCGCTCCGAGCGTATTGGGGTTTTCCGGCGTCGACGCCTGGTACTACTGGCTGAACGGCGCTGCGGTTCTGACCGTTGTCAGCCTGCACAAGCCCGAGCGTGCGGCAGTGGAGTCTGTAGCGCGCGGTTGAGAATCGAATGCGCTTCAAAAAAAGCGGGCCTCCGATCGGAGGCCCGCTCTTCGTTTCTTGCCGTGTCCGGACTAGCGGACGACGTGCCGTTTGCCGGACTGCTGCTGGCTGAGGGACGGATTGGTCCGCTTCTTCAGCTTGAGGCGCTGCGGTGCGACCTGCGTGGTCGGCTTCGCCTTGGGCTTCGGCTTCACCTTCTGCATCGGGACAACCTTCAGCTTCGGGTTCACCTGCGGCCTCGGCGTTACGCGCTTCGGTGGAACGACCCGCTTCGGCGGAACGACCCGCTTCGGCGGAACCACCCGTTTCGGGGGAACCACCTGAGGCCTCGGCGTCACGCGCTTGGGCGGAACGATCTGGGGCTTCGGGATCACCCGTTTGGGCGGCGTCTTCACCTGCGGCCGTTTGCAGATGCCGTTCACGTTGTTCGTACGCGGCGGGCAGATGCACCTCCACTTCGGCGGCATGGACTTCAGCATGATCACCTTGCCACCGACGCACCTCGGCTTGGGCGGAATGACCGGCTTCGGCGGAACCGTCGGTGTCGACGGAGCGATCTGCCCAGGCCGTGCACACCAGATGGTGACCTGACCGTTGGTGACCTTCCGCTTGTTCCAGCCTCTCGGCACCTGGTTGCCGCTGGCGAACTTCTTCTCGCCGGGACGGCACTTCGGCAGCGGAGTGGTCAGTCCGGGACGGGCGCACCAGATGGTGACCTGACCGTTGGTGACTTTCCGCTTGGTCCAGCCCTTGGGCACCTGGTTGCTGCTGGCGAATTTCTTCTCGCCGGGACGGCACTTCGGCAGCGGCTGCGTCAGTCCGGGCCGTGCACACCAGATGGTGACCTGGCCGTTGGTGACTTTCCGCTTGGTCCAGCCCTTGGGCACCTGGTTGCCGCTGGCGAACTTCTTCTCGCCGGGACGGCACTTCGGCAGCGGCTGCGTCAGTCCGGGCCGGGCGCACCAGATGGTGAACACGCCATTCGTGACCTTCCGCTTGGTCCAGCCTTGCGGCACGTGCTGCGGCTTCAGGAACTTCTTCTCATGCGGCCGGCACTTGGGCATCGGAACGATGACACCCGGCCGTGCACAATAGAAGATCTTGTTGCCTGCGAAGACCGTCCGCACCTTCCAGCCCTTCGGAACCTGCTGCTGGCTGATGAATTTGGTCTCGCCGGGCTTGCACTTCGGCTGCGGTTGCGGCTGCACGATCGGTGGCGTGGCGCACCAGATGGTGATCACACCGTTCGTGACCTTCCGCTTGGACCAGCCCTGCGGCACCTGATGCGGCAGGTTGAACGTGTGTTCACCAACCTTACAGGACGGCGGCTTGGGCTGCGGATCAGGCGTCGCGACCGGAAGCTCTTCCTTCGGCTGCGGTCGCATGCACGTCAGTGCCCAGCCTGTACCGTCGGGATAGAACCCATGCAATGCGATCACCTGCCAGCCTGCAGGGGCGCCTGCCGGCGGGACTTCCTGCCAGCCGGCCGGGCACTGCGGCACGAACGGCGGAATGATGGTGAACGGTGCGCAGGCCTTGTTCACGCCCGGCGCTTCGGGATCATCCGCGTGCGTGGGGTGTCCAAGCTCGACACAGTTCTCCAGATCGCCATGGACGGCTGCCGGCACGATGATGCTGATCAGAACCGCCTCGACATCACCGGGATTCATGGTGACGCCGGGAGGATCCGGCAGCGTGCACTCGACCGGAGGTCCACCGACACAGGCCCAACCAGGCGTCGTTGAGAAGTGGATCGCGCCGAAGATCGTCCCGGCCGGGATGTTCTCAACGAAATGCAGGGCACCGGTGTAGGGCGCGCCACCGACATTCTCGAACTCGAGGATGAAGTAGCAGCGCTGGTTCGCGCCTTCCGGCTGGCAGTGCCAGAAGTGCTTCCGGGTCTCGAGGTCCGGACGCGGCAGTTCCGCCTGGTCGCAGTCTTCGTTGTTGCCATGATGGTTGGGGTCATCACCATGATGATCCTCGTCCAGAATGGCGCAGTTCTCGATGTACGTATCGGCTGCCGCGGGCGTCACCTGGATGGTGATATCCAGGGTTTCGGCTTCGCCGGGATGCAGCGTCTCGACATTGTCGGACTGGCAGTCGATGGGCGTTCCGGCACCACCGGGCTGCGCGCAGGTCCACGGGATCGACCCGCCGGCCGGCGGGACAAAGACTGCCGTGGCCGGAGGATTGTCCGTCACGTTGAGGTGTCCGACGAAGTCGGCGGCGCCAACGTTGGAGACGACAATCGTGTAATCGCACAGCAGCGAACCGGGCGCGGCCGGATCGGCGACGCACTGGTTGGCGATTTTCTCCAGTTCCAGATCAGGCGTGCGCGGCCACCACACAGGCGGAATCCAGCCCTCAGGCGGATACCATTCCGGGATCGGATACCAGCCGGGGAAGCTTTCGGCACGTCCGCCGGGACAGTTGCGGTAGACCTCGACGTCACCGACGTGGCCGGTATCGGTCTCGGCCGCCGGTTGTTCTTTGTAGTCGATGAACCAGCTCGACCATGGCGGCACGTTGAGCGGCCTCACGAGCGACCCGTTGTTGCCCTGAAGGCCATGAACGACCAAAGGTCCGCCCGCGGAAAGCTGGGCGGCCAGAGCCGGATCGTTGCGCAGGCCATCGCCCGTGCTCCACACGGTGCCGTCACACGCGAGGCCGACGCCACCGGAGGCGTTCCGGTGATCGACCGGGAAGCCGATCGCATACTCGTCCGGTTCCTGAATCCAGTTACCGGCGAGATCACGCCGATAGCGCAGGACACGGTTCTGCCCCGCCTGGTGGTAAGCGGAGTAGTCGTGGGCTCCGAGAATGCCGCCACGCTGCGCGAGGACCATACGGCCCTGCGGCGTGAACAGAATATCGGAAACCGGGTTCCCGCCCGGCACGGACTGGACTTCGATCCGGGCATCGGCGGCGAAGCTGCCGTCCGTGACGATGCCGACGGACCAGATCTGCGAACCGCCGGCGACCGCGTAATAGAGCCGGCCCTTGTGATAGGCGAGGCCCCAGACGCGGCGCTGCTCGTCCGCCAGACCCCAGGTGTCGGGATTGGTGGCATCGAATGCGGCGCTGGTGATGTCCATGCGGTTGGCTGCGTTCATCGGAACGGCGGGCAGACCCGCAACGCCACGGCCTTCGAGACCGTGGTCAAACGTGCCGAGTTCGTTGCCCGACAGGTCGAGGCGGTGGATCATGCCCGTGTCCAGGTCGGACACATAGAACTGATAGTGGGCCGGATCGAACGCGATATTGCCGAGGCCGGGGCCGCTGTTGGCGACGCCGCCAAAGGCGATATCGGCAAACACCGAAACCTGTCCGGTGGTGCCGTCAATGCGCCAGACGGTGCCCGGTCCGCCGCCAAGGGCGGTACCGAACTGGCCGTCCATGAACGTGGCGCCGGCCTGACCGGTGTTGACCCGCTCCGGGACGCCGTCGGCATCGCTGTCGGGTGTCACGATCTGCAGGCCAAGGACGCTCGTCGACGTGGCGTAGATGTTCGGGTTCGGCGCGTTGTCGAGCGCCACGCCGAACACCTGCCCGATGTCCCGTGCATGCGCCTGGAACTTCGTCGGTGCATTGATGACCTGCGCGGAAGCGCTTCCTTTTCCGGCCGTGCTGAGAACTCTCAGCGACACGCCATCGGTATCGATGAACGTCTGTCCGCCGAGATCCCTGGTCCCGGAAAAGCCGGTGACCGCGAGATCGCCGTTGGACATGATGCCGTCCTGAGCGCGGGCGGCCGAGAACGGCGTCATGATGGTAAACAGTACGGTCAGGAACACGGCAAAAGCCGCCAGAAACGCCCGGGAGGCCGGTTCGTTTTGGCCGAATTCAGCGATTTTCTCGAAACATGACCCCCGACATCTGTCGATGGCGAGGACCAGAAATGTACGATCAGGTTCCCTGATCGGTGGTCTCACATGGTTTGTCATGGGTGAAATTCCCTTTTTTGGCTCAACTTCTGTGGCTTGCGGTGTGCGGACCGAAGCCACTGTGGATTGGTCGCGTCGGCGCCAAAAAAGGTTCAGGTTGTGAAAATAGATATTTGAAAACAGACGCTTAACGGATGTGTCGCGTGGCGTGTCACGTCTTTTCAACCGTTCTGCGGCGTGAAAGGCTTGGCGATTGCCCTGCGCCCGCCGCCTGCTAGACTCCCGCGCAATACAAGCAAGAAAGCAATGGAGAGGAGCGAAATGCCCAGAATCCTGACCGACGCCCAGGTCCGGGGCTATGAAACCGATGGATATGCCTGCCCGGTCCGGGTCATGTCATCCGGGGAGGCGGCGGAATTCCGGCGCAGATTCGAGGCGTATGAGGCAGAAAATGACGGGTGGTATGAGCTGTCGAAGGGGCAGAAGCTGTACCTGCTTCAGACCTGGGCGCGGGATCTCGTGCAGCATCCGAAAATCCTCGACGCGGTCGAAGACGTGCTCGGTCCCGACATTCTCTGCTGGGGGCAGTCGCTTTTCATCAAGGACGCTCATGACCCCGGATATGTATCCATGCATCAGGACGGCACCTATTGGGGCCTGTCGCAGCCGGACGTGGTGACCGCATGGGTCGCCCTGTCTCCGGCAACCGAGGAATCCGGCTGCATGAAGGTGGTGCCCGGAACGCATGCTATGGAGCTGCAGGCGCACAACGACACGCTCGACAAGGACAACCTGCTGACGCGCGGACAGGAGATCGCGGTGGACGTCAACGAGGACGAGGCGGTCTTCATGCCGCTGCAGCCTGGCGAGATCTCGCTTCATCACGTGCGCCTCGTGCACGGGTCCGCACCGAACCGGTCGGACGACCGCCGCATCGGTGTCGCGGTTCGCTACATCGCACCGCATGTGAAGCAGAAGGAAGCCGACAAGGACAGTGCCTGGCTGGTGCGCGGTGAGGACCGATACGGCTATTTCGTGCACGAAACGCCGCCCGAGGCGGATATGGACGAGGCGGCGCTCGCCGAGCACAAGCGCATCATGGCGCTGCGGCAGGGCGTGCTCTACAAGGGCGTTCAGGGCAAGCCTGCGCACACGGACCTGGCCAAACAGCCATAGTCCGGCGTGTTGTCAGCTGGAGGCCTCGGCCACTGCGCCCTCGTCGCCGAGATATCCGCTCTATGCGAACCAGCAGGCGATGTGACCCGGCAAGCGGTGCAGCTTTTTTTGGGCCAGAGCCGTCGAGCGCGTCTAAGGAGGAACCTCATGGTTCGTTTGGTCGAGACAACGGGTTGCCCTTTTGAATATGGTCCCGGAGCTTTGCAAGGAAAGTGATCGGGTCGGCGTTCATTTCGCGTATATGCAGCGCGGACAGGACGTGGAGCTCGTTGCCGGCTCGGTAGACTGCGGGCACTTGGTGTTTTTGCGCCGTTTCTATCCATATCGAAAACGCGCGATGCGTGTCATCGGGGCTTTCCGTGTTTGGGTTTTCAGTTGCCCTGAATAGGATCTGATCTCTCTTGGGCGTCGTATATTTTAAGGTCACGATAAGTCGGCGGACACTGAACCGACTGACCGACCCAATCCAGGGCCCGAGGTTTTTTTCGCTATAGACAACACCCATGACACCTTGTGTTGTTGAGGTCATCGAGCGCCAGAACCGAGCGTCGTTGCGCGCGATATCCCCCAACAATGGCAATTCGTTGTACGTGACGACGCCGAAAACCAGCAGTACGACGAGCAGAGCGCCAGCAGCGATCTCGATCCAAATGGATGAGCCGCCGGACCCGGAATAGGCTGCCAAGCAAATCGCAAATATGGCAACAACGATGAAAGCGAAATACGCGATAAGACGGTGATTGTGCATTGGCGAAATTGATTCGAGAAACGTACGGTCAATATTATCGCGAATACTACTTAGAAGTCATCAGACCGTCGCTTGATGACATACGTCCAAGCCCCTCAAAACGCAATGAACTGCCGCACGACATTGCCCCGTTGTGTTCGTCATTCCGGCGAAAGCCGGAATCCAGTTTTGGCAAGCGATCTCAGGCTGGCTCTTGGCTGGATCCCGGATCACGGAGCAGGGTAACGCGCGCCGCCTATCGACCCGCCGTGACGACTTCTTGTCCAGGATGGCGCTCGGCGGAGGCAATTAGAATGTGATGATCTGGCGCACCACGTGGCCTTCGCTGAGCGCGTCGAAGCCTTCGTTGATGTTTTCCAGATCGATGTGCGAGCTGATCAGCGCGTCCACGGGGAGCCGCCCGGACTGGTACATGTCGATGTAATGGGGAATGTCGCGGTCCGGCACGCAGCTTCCCAGATACGAGCCGATCATGGTGCGTTCCTCGACCACCATGTTGACGTGTGAAATCTGGATCTTGTGGTCGGGATGCGACAGGCCGCTGGTGACCGTGGTGCCGCCGCGCGCGGTGACGGCATAAGCCAGCTCCATGGCCTCGACCTTGCCGACGCACTCGAACGCGTAGTCGGCACCGCCGCCGGTTGCTTCCTTCACCTGTTCGACGATGTCGTCGGCGCTGGCGTCGAACACATGGTCGGCGCCGAGCTTCTTCCCGAGCTCGAGCTTGTCCGGCAGCGTGTCGATGCCCACGATGTGCGTGGCGCCGACGGCCCGGGCGCCGAGCAGGGCGGCAAGGCCAGTACCGCCGAGCCCGACGACAGCGACGGAGCTCCCGGCCGGCACCTTGGCGGCGTTGACGACGCTGCCGACACCGGTGATGACAGCGCAGCTAAACAGCGCCGCCTCGTCCAGCGGCAGGTCCGGGTCGACCTTGACCAAGGACCGCCTCGAGACAACGGCGGCCTCGGCGAAGCAGGAAACCCCGACCTGATGATGGATATACTCGCCGTTGAGGCGTAACCGCCGGCCACCGCCGAGCAGCGTGCCCGCCACGTTCGCCGCCAAACCCGGATCGCAGATGGCGGGCCGGCCTTCCGAACACGGACCGCATGAGCCGCAGGCCGGCATGAACACGAAGACAACGTGATCGCCGGGCTTGAGGTCATCGACGCCCGGACCGACGTCCTCGACAATCCCGGCCCCTTCGTGGCCGAGCGCCATGGGCAGGGGCCGGGGCCGTACGCCTTTCAGAATCGACAGATCCGAATGGCACAGCCCCGCCGCGGTGACGCGCACCAGGACCTCATCCTGTTCCGGCGGGTCGAGATCCAGCTCCTCGATCCTGACGGGTCGCGATCTGGCATAGGGCAGGTCGGCTCCCATCTCGTGCAACACGGCTGCCTTGATTTTCATGATCCTCGTCCTTCACGCGTTCCTTTACTCGTTTGCGGTGCTATAGGTGCCAAGCCGGCCCGCCGACTGCAAGAAGCTTTTGTGAACGCGCTGTTCGAGATGCGAAGGAATGCCCATGAAGCTGAATGAATTCAAGGTTTTGACGTTTGATTGCTATGGCACTCTGATCGACTGGGAGGCCGGCATCTGGCAGGCGCTGGAGCCTCTCGCCGCCGCCGCGGGCAAATCCCGCGAGGACGCCCTTGCCGACTACGCCGAACAGGAAGGCGTGCAGCAGGGAGAAACGCCCGGCATGCTGTACCGCGATCTTCTGACCGCGGTGCACCGCCGCCTCGCGAGGTCTTGGGCGATTGAGCTCGATGACACGGCGCACGAAGCGTTCGGTGCTTCCGTACCGGACTGGCCGGCGTTCCCGGATTCGGCGAACGCTCTCGCAGCGCTCCAGAAGCACTACAAACTGGTGGTCCTGTCGAACGTTGACAATCAGAGCTTCGCCGGATCCAACGCGCGCCTCGGTGTGACGTTCGACGCGGTCTACACGGCGCAGGACATCGGCTCCTACAAACCGGACCCGCGCAACTTCGACTATCTGCTGGAACATCTGAAGCAAGATTTCGGCTTCGCCCACGGCGATATCCTGCACACCGCCCAGAGCCTGCATCATGATCACGTGCCGGCGAGCCGCATCAGCCTGGCACGCTGCTGGATCGACCGCCAGCACCTGCGCGATGGCGGAAGCGCGGGTGCGACCAGGCTCCCGGAGAAATGGCCCGAACCGGACTTCTACTTCACCACGCTCGGTGAGATGGCGGCGGCGGTGGAACGCGAGGAAAGTTAGGTTCCACTGTCACGCACTAGGTGTTCCAGCGTCGGCGCCAGGGTCTGTCGTTCGGAGCAATTGTAGATATCGAACCCAATCGTCATTCCGGCGAAAGCCGGAATCCAGAGCGGACATGCCACACGCAATGCCGCTTAGCTCTGGATCCCGGATCGCGGAGCAGACAACACGTGTTGCCATATCAGCCGCCGGGGCTGCTCCTTGTCCGGGATGACGATTTTTGTGAATCCGTAACTCCCTAGCACGCTTTAGATTTCCGGCAGGGGTTTCCCCTTGAAGGCGTAGGGTTTGAGTTTCTTCAGGAACGCCTTCGGGTCCTGCAGGGCTTCGGCGTAGTAGCCTGCCGGAAGCACGAAGATGCGGCTTTGCGTCGTGTATACGGCCGGCAGTTTCCGCGTCTCGGCGGTCCTGATCCAAAGGGCAAGGGCCTCCTCCCTCAGCTTCGGCTTCACCGTGTTGGGCTGTTCCTTGTTGTGAAACAGCTCTTCGGACTTCGCGGGATCGCCGTTCCTGAGTTCGACACGTATGCGCTGGGCGAAAAATGGTCCAAAGGCGAACCACCTCCCACCAAGAATCTCGTCGTCGAAAAGGACGCCTTTGTAGCCGTCGGCGTCTGCGGGCATCGTCTCCCAGAAGCCTTCGCGGTCCTGTGCGACTTCGGAAATGCTCGGCAGTATGCGGCGCAACAAAAGCCCGCCGACGACGATGAAAATGACGATGCCGACGGCGACCAGCGGGCCCCAGCCGGTGTCCGTGAACAGGCTTTGCCAGCCGGCGCCGTCGGAATTCACGGGCGCCAGCCGGGCAAATGCAGGCGTGAGCGGCGCGCCGAGCGCGAAGGTGAGGGCGAGAAGGAGGCGCCGAACGGCGTGGCCTTCAGCGTATGGAGAGACCATGGCACGTCTTCCCTTGTCTTCCGCGGGGCGGGTATTGCTCCGTCCACAAACCATATGGGGTGCCGCGGCGGTGCCGTGTAGGGCTCTTGCAATCGGCCCGCATCCGCTGCACAGTACGTTCACTTGTTCCCAGGGGCGCCGGACGCATCCGGCTGAGATCGATCTGATACGGATCGAGCACCCTTAGAACCTGATCCGGGTGATACCGGCGTAGGGACTGGAACCGAGCGTTTTCCCCCCGCCGCCATTCCCGAGGCCGATGCACGCATGATGTGTGCAGGCAAAGACGAAAGAGCGGCTGCCATATGACGACATCTATCCTGTTCGCACGGTTCATCGGACCGGTCATGCTCGCGGCGGCCATCTCGATGGCGGTCGACCGCCAGGCGATCCGCAACGTCGCGGACGACTTCATGAACTCGCCGGCACTGATCTATCTCGCCGGTGTCCTGACGCTCATCGCCGGCATCACCATCATCACGTTCCACAATTTCTGGGTTTTCGACTGGCGCCTGATCATCACGATCTTCGGTTACATCTGCGTCATATCGGGCATCTTCCGCATGGCCTTCCCGACGCAGGTGAAACAGATGGGCGAGTGGATGCTAGAGACGCGCCCGCTCATCCGCATCGCCGCCATTCTCAATGGGCTGCTCGGAGCCTTCCTGACCTACAAGGGCTTTATTGCCTGACCCCTCATCCTGAAAGAAGAAACGAGAGCAAAAACACATGAACAAGCACACGCGTAAAGACGAACTCATGCGCCCGGAGGTCACCACGGGGCCGCTGCGCGCGAGCAAGAAGGTCTATACGAGCCCCGCAGGGCACGACGACATCCGCGTGCCCATGCGCGAGATCGCGCTCACCAACGGCGAGGCGTTCCGCGTCTACGACACGTCCGGTCCCTACTCGGATGATGCGGCAACCATCGACGTGGAGAAAGGGCTGGAGCCGATCCGCGCCGCATGGATCGCCGAGCGCGGCGGTGTGGAAGAGTATGAGGGTCGCGAGGTCCAACCGGAAGACAACGGCAACGTGTCCGGCAAGCACCTGGCGCGCGACTTCCCGGGCAAGAACAAACCGTTGCGCGGTCTCGACGGCCATCCGGTCACGCAACTGGAGTTCGCGCGCAAGGGCATCGTCACCAAGGAGATGATCGCCATTGCGCACCGGGAAAATCTCGGGCGCCAGCAGGCCTATGAGGATGCAAAGGCGAACCTGGAAGACGGCGAGAGCTTCGGGGCGGAAATCCCCGAGTTCATCACGCCCGAATTCGTGCGCGACGAGGTGGCGCGCGGACGCGCCATCATCCCGGCCAACATCAACCATCCGGAAACCGAGCCGATGATCATCGGCCGTAACTTCCTGGTGAAGGTCAACGCCAACATCGGCAACTCCGCCGTCACCTCGTCCGTCGAGGAAGAGGTGGAGAAGATGGTGTGGGCCACGCGCTGGGGCACCGACACGGTCATGGACCTGTCGACGGGCCGCAACATCCACAACACGCGCGAGTGGATCCTGCGCAACTCACCCGTACCCATCGGCACGGTGCCGATCTATCAGGCGCTGGAGAAGTGCGACGGCGATCCGGTGAAACTCACTTGGGAGCTCTACCGCGACACGCTGATCGAGCAGGCCGAGCAGGGGGTGGACTATTTCACCATCCACGCGGGCGTGCGGCTGAAATACATCCATCTCACCGCCGACCGCGTCACGGGCATCGTCTCGCGCGGCGGGTCGATCATGGCCAAGTGGTGCCTCTACCACCACCGCGAGAGCTTCCTCTATGAGAACTTCGCCGAGATCTGCGACATCTGCCGCCAGTATGACGTGTCGTTCTCGCTGGGCGACGGCCTGCGCCCGGGCGCTCTGGCGGACGCCAACGACGCGGCCCAGTTCGCGGAGCTGGAGACCCTCGGCGAGCTGACCAAGATCGCCTGGGACAAGGGCTGCCAGGTCATGATCGAGGGCCCCGGCCACGTGCCTCTGCACAAGATCAAGATCAACGTGGACAAGCAGCTCAAGGAATGCGGCGAGGCGCCGTTCTATACCCTCGGGCCCCTGGTCACCGACATCGCGCCGGCCTACGACCACATCACCAGCGGCATTGGTGCGGCCATGATCGGCTGGTTCGGCACGGCGATGCTCTGCTACGTCACGCCGAAGGAGCATCTGGGCCTGCCCAACCGCGACGACGTGAAGACCGGCGTCATTACCTACAAGATTTCCGCCCACGCCGCCGACATCGCCAAGGGCCACCCGGGGGCGCAGGCGCGCGACGATGCGCTAAGCCAGGCACGCTTCGACTTCCGCTGGGAGGACCAGTTCAACCTGTCGCTCGATCCCGACACGGCAGTCGCCTATCACGACGAGACCCTGCCCAAGGACGCGCACAAGGTGGCGCACTTCTGCTCCATGTGCGGACCGAAGTTCTGCTCCATGGAGATCACCCAGCAGGTTCGCGACTATGCCGCCAAGCTGAACGAGAAGCAGGCCGGCATGGATGAGATGTCGGAGAAGTTCAGGGAGCTCGGCAACGAGGTCTACGTGCCGGCGGAAGACGTGGAAAAGGCGAAATCGCAAGCCGTCAAGGCAAGCAACGAAAGCCTCAAGGCGCCGCCCGCTGCTGAGTAGGGCGCTTTCTCGTCATTCCGGCCCCCGCCTGCGCGGGGACAGGCTTCAGCAGGAATCCAGTAAGGGCGGCTTCGGCCGCCCTTTTTTGCACTCAGTAACCGAGCCGCCGTGCGCATTTCTTCGTTCAGCAGTGAATTGTTGTTTTGTTGAGTTTTTCAGGTCATCTTCTTCAGATGAGCCTTCTTTTATTCCGTCGAAATTGATTTCAGAACAAAGCACTTTCAAACCATGCCGATTGAACTCCCGCCCTGGACGATCTTCACCAAAGCCATCTCGCTGATCTGGGAAAAGCGCCTCTTTGCGCTCTACATCTCGTTTCCGTTCATCCTGTTCCATACCCTGATGGGTGTCGGACTGGATCTCGGTATCCTTCCGCCGGCCGCGGCACTCGGGGTCGAACAGGGAACAGGGAGCCGCTCGCTTTCTGGATATGCCGCGGGCCTGGCGGTGCTCCTGATCTTCGGCTTTTTGCTCTGTGTCATCGCCGTCTATTGGCATCGCAGCATCCTTCTGGGCGAACATCCTGTCGGAGGCATACCCGTACGATTCGACGGTCCCGTATGGCGCTACGTTCTATACGGAATCGGGATGCTCCTGATGTGGGTGCTCCTGATCGGCTTGATAGGACTGATCTTAAGTATCCTCCCAATCCTCGTAGGAACATCAGGTCCTGGAACCGTATTTTATCTCTTGCTTTTTCCATTGCTGCTATGG
Organism: Hyphomicrobiales bacterium; assembly: GCA_028280515.1. Taxonomy (GTDB): domain Bacteria; phylum Pseudomonadota; class Alphaproteobacteria; order Rhizobiales; family Methyloligellaceae; genus UBA2767. The sequence goes on along the minus strand of JANQLP010000093.1, from coordinate 14,035 downwards.
GCTGTCGTCGTTTTTTTCCGCTTCAGTCTTGTGCTTCCGGCGGCTGCAATCGGAATGCCCAATTTCGGGTTTCGGGTCGCCTGGGCGACCTCGCGCGGATACGCCTGGCGGCTCGTCGCGATCCTTCTGCTCATGTTCGGGTTGAGCATCGCCATCGGGATTATCTGGGCCGTGTTTGTCCTCGTTGGCGGGCTGCCGGTTGCGGCGCTGTATGAGAGCCTGCCGAAGTCGCTGACCCTGACCCTTGAGGCGGTCCTTTACGCCGCGCAGACGCTCATCTCGATTGGGGTGCTGTCCCTCACCTTCGCCTATCTGACCTATGAGGGCCCCAGAGCCGGCGCGGTGGCGCGGAAGTAGGGCTACAGACCTTTGGTCAGAACGGATGCCAAACTCAGCGGCATGCGAGTTCCCATAGGCGGCCGTACCAACCAACTTCGCTCCTCAAAAAACCGAAACATCCAGCGGCCGGATCGCGCCCATCCACATGGCGTGCTCGGTGTGGTCTTTCAGCGCCTCGCCGGTTTCGGGGTGAACGAACACGGTGAGGCCGTTGCGGTTGAGCGCGAGCCAGGGCACCACGTCGGCGAATTTTTCGGGTCCGAAGGCGAGCTGGCAGCTCCAGTCCGGGTGCGGGCCAACCGGCTTTTCGTGCACCCGTCCCATCTCGACCCCGAAGGTGTCGCGCGCCTGCTCGCATAGCGCGCGGGCCTGATCGAGGGTGTCGGCATCGAAATAGATATGGGCGTGGAAGGCGTCGATCTTGGTCATGGGCGGTTCCTTGTGAGTCTGGCGGTTGGGAAGAACTCTAGGCGATGGCCGTGATTTGGGCGACCGGAACGGCGGCGCACGGGGAGGAAGGGCCATGCGCCGCCGTCTCGTGGTCTGTCCGCGCGCCTCGTGCGGGAGGAGAGCCGTACGCTGCGGACAGGGAAAAGGACGCGGGCGCCTGCAAGGAAAAGCGCCCCACGTCCCGTCGATGCCTCTTTGTCTGGCCGGGCCTGACTTGCCGCGTCTAATAGGTGACGCGCGCGCCGCCCGACGCTTCGATCACCTGGCCCGTCACCCAGCGGCTCGCGGGCGAGGCCAGATAAAGCGCGAGGTCGGCGATATCGTCGGTCTGGCCGATACGTTTCAGCGTCTGGGTCGACTTGGTGTATTCGACGCCGTCCGCATCTTTCAGAAACTCGGCCATGTCGGTCTGGATCGCGCCCGGCGCGATGGCATTCACGGTGATGCCGCGTTCGCCGAGTTCAGCCGCCAGGGTCCGGGTCAACACGTCCACGCCGCCCTTGGAGACGGAATAGGCGGCGGCTGACGCAATCGGCATGCGCACGACGACGGTCGAGAAATTGATGATACGGCCATTGTCGTTGAGCCGGCCGGCGGCCTCCTGCGACAGGAAGTAGGGCGCGCGTATGTTCACCGCCATCTGTTCGTCGAACTGTTCCTCGCTGGTGTCGGCGAAGTCGACGAAGCTTGCGATGCCGGCATTGTTGACGAGGATGTCGAATCTGGTGCTGCCGGTGCGGTCATTGAGCTCCTTGTCGATCTTGGCAAAAAGCTCTTTCGCCGCGCCGGGTTTGGACAGGTCGCCCTGAACGGCGAAGGCCTGCCCGCCCGCGGCCTCGATCTGCGCGACGGTGTCTTTCGCCGCCTGCTCGCTGCCGCCATAATGGACGGCGACCAGTGCACCGTCCCTGGCGAGCTTCTGCGCGATTTCACGGCCGATGCCCCGGCTGGCGCCGGTCACCACCGCAACCTTGTCTTTCAGTGTCTGGGTCATGGGTCTGTCCCTTTCATCCGTAGGAGTTTTCTTCGGCCGGAAGGCCGCGTTCGATCGCTATGTAAGGGGTAAGTTCAGAAGTTCAAGAATATTGAACTATTGAACTTTTGGTGAAGGGGCCGCATATTCCATGTCATGGCGAGACCGTTTGTTCATCCCTCGACCGAGGACATCAGCCTCGAAGGCGTGCTCTATGCCCTGGCCGACCCGCACCGTCTGGCGATCATTCGCCGGCTGGCCGGGTGTTCCGGCAATATGAACTGCACGGCGGCGGCACCATGCGAGCTGCCGAAATCGACCCTGTCGCATCACTTCAAGCTGCTGCGCGAAGCCGGGCTCATCCGTTCGGAACGGCACGGCACGCAGGTGATCAACACGGTCCGGCGCGATGAACTGGAGAGCCGCTTTCCGGGCCTGCTGGCCACCATCCTGAAATCCGCGGACGCGGTTGACGATCCCGGCACCTAGATACAGAGGGGGGCACTCATGCTGAAGCGTATCGTTTCTGGCGGACAGACCGGCGTCGACCGCGGTGCGCTCAATGCGGCGCTCGCCGCGGGGATCGACGCCGGCGGCTGGTGCCCCAAGGGACGGCGGGCAGAAGACGGCACGATCCCTGATGATTATCCCGTGCAGGAAATGGAAAGCGCGGAATACGCCGACCGGACCAAGGCGAATGTGCGCGATTCCGATGCTACGCTCATTCTGACCCACAACTTCGAACTCTCCGGCGGCACGAAACTGACGCGAAAGTTTGCCGTGAACCTCTCAAAGCCGCATCTGTGGGCCGACCCGGCGGGCGATCTGGCCGGAGAAGCCCGCCGCGTGGCGGACTGGGTGGAAGCCGAAAAGGTCAGCGTGCTCAACGTCGCCGGGCCGCGCGAGAGTGGCGAGCCCGGCATCCAGGGCCAGGCGGAGGAATTCGTAGCCGCGCTGATCGATGAACTGGCGAGCCGAGGGGGATAGAGCCCTGTCGACCAAATCGGCAAACGGAATCGACCCGGATTAGGTCGAAAAGGCTCTACCAGCCCCGCACGTGCCGGAGTTTCGCCTCGAGTTTCTTTTGATGGCTGAGCTTGCTGTCGAACCCGTAGAGGACGCGCTCCCACGACCCGTAGATCGGATTGGGGATGATGATCCATTTGGTGCCCCAGAAACCCTCGTGCGCGTCCGCGATCCTGTCCCGGCCTTCGAGCGTGGCCTCGGTGCCATGAACGCCCGAAATGAAGTCGTTGAGATCGTCCCCGAGCAGCAGGAGCACGCGGTGAGTCTTTGCGACGATCTCGCGCCGGGAGCGTTTGTCTGAGCCTTTTGTCGGCGGCTTGTTCTTGCTCAGGAGGTTGGCGCCGTCCGCGTCGACGGGAAGTCCGAGACCTCGCAACAGCTTGATGGTTTCATCAGCGTGCGCGTCGTCGCGGTTGGTGATGTAGAAAATGTCGACATGCAACTCCTGCAGCCGCCGGATAAAGCGCCCGGCGCCCGGAAGCAGTGTGGGCGAGCCGGTTGTCTGCCAGTTCTTCCAGAGGCTGGGACTGAACGGCACGTTGTCGAGGAGCAACTGACCCTGAAAGGCCAGATTGTCGAGGACGGTCTCGTCCAGATCGAAGATGACAGCGGTCTTGCGCAGGTCGCGGGCGTTCGTCTGCTCGGGGATCGCCGTCCAACCGGGGTCCGTGAGCGCACGATCGACCATCACTTCGGCCAGCCGATACGCCTGTGTGACCGACATCTGGTATTCCACGGACGTCTGCATCCACAGGACGCTGTTCAGGTTTTCGCTGGTGGTGACGCGGTTTTCCTTGCTGGCGACGAAGCCGCCGGCAAGGCCGACAGCCAACATAGCCGCGACAGCCAGTACCAAAAAACCTCTCATTGTGCGCGATTGCATTACTCCCTCCTGACGATCCGAACCTGGTCGAAACGCGTTCGCCGTTCGACGACGATTCCCCGCTGCTTCTCCAGCATGACACAGTTTGCCGCGGCTGTGACGACGCGATGGCGACATGGTGCAAATGCGCGCGCGCGAGAACACATCTCGGACAAAATCCGATGATACGCGTCTCAACAGTAAGGTGTTGAATTCAGGTGCAAGTTATGAATGCAGTGAAAAAAGTCTCCGCTGCTCTCGCGGTCTCGGGCGTAGCCCTTTTCTCAGCCGGATCCGGCGCGCAAGAGGTGGGGATTACGCTTGCCCAGGTCGAACCGGCGGGCAGTCCGTGCTACGCGGTGTTCCATGAGGGACGCGACGGCCGCGGGGCTTCGCTTGAGCGGATCGGCCCGGAAGACGTGCCGCGCATCCGCGATCTGCGCTACTCCGACGGCCGTGACCTCAACCGGCGCGTTCTGTCGGTGACGACGGGCCCGTCGGCGAAGCTGGTGCTCTACGATGCCAGCAAGTACCGGGTGCCGATGCTCGAAGCCTTGCCGAACTCGCGGGTCAATCTGGCGCATCCGGTGATGGACAGCTATCAGCTCCGCTGCGTCGGGGCTCCGGGGGGCGCACCCCAGTTCAAGTAGCGCAAACCGCCACGGGCCTGTTCTATTTGGCGGTCAGGCCGCCGCGTCCCGGCTCTGGTCCGGCGTGGCGGGGCCGTCTATCGGCAGGCGCACGCTGAATTTGCTGCCCACGCCCTTTGTGCTTGCAACCGCGACGGTGCCGCCGTGCATCTCGGCCAGGGTCTTCACGAGATTGAGGCCGATGCCGGTACCTGCGATTCCCGCTGACGTCTTGGCCCGGAAGAAGCGGTTGAACATGTTCGGCAGGTCATCCGCGTCGATCCCGATGCCGTGGTCGGTCACCTCGATGACTATATCGCCAAGATCGCAATAGGCATCGACCCCGACATCCGGCGCCTGCGGCGCATACTTCACCGCATTGGACAACAGGTTGGTGAGAATCTGCTCCAGTGCGTTGGCGTCGGCCCGGATCAGCTCCGGCAGGCCAGCGGTATCGCAGGAGATCACGTGGTTCTTGGCGATGTCCTGATGCCGTGCGCAGGCTTCGTGGATGATGCGCTCGATGGGGCATGGCCGGATGTCGACGGCAACCCTGCCGTCTTCAAGACGGGCGGCCGTGAGCGTGCTTTCCATCAGCTGCGTCATCCTTGCGACGGCGTGGCGGATCTTGTCGATCCGGGACAGGGCATCGTCCGACGACATCCGGTCGGCGCGCTTTTTGAGCCGCTGGGCGGTGGCGTCGATGATCGCCAGGGGCGTCCGGAACTCGTGACTGGCCATGGAGACGAACTGGCGTTGCAACTCGTTGAGCTCTTTTTGCTTGTTGAGCGCCGCCTCCAGCTCTTGCGCCTTGGATTCCAGATCGGCGGTCGCCTCCTTGACCATTTCCTGAAGCATGTCGCGGTCTTCAAGAAGCCGGCGCTCGGTCGCCTTGCGCTCGGTCACGTCATGGGAAATGTTGAACATGCGCGGCTTGCCGCGAACGTCGACCCATACGCCGGAGACAAGTACGTCGCGTAGCTCGCCGCTCCTGGTGCGGTATTGCGTCTCGTAATTGTCGACGACCCGGTTCTTTTCCAGCAGGTTGACGAAGTTGACGCGATCGTCCACGTCCGCCCAAAGGCCCAGCTTGTATGCGGAGTTACCGATCGCTTCCTCGCGCGCGTACCCCATCATCTTCACCCAAGCGCCGTTGATGTCGTAGATCACGCCGTCCGGGCCGGAGATCGTGTAGGGGATGGGGTTGGCGTGAAATGCGCGCGAGAACAGCTCCTTGCTTTGTTTCAGATCTCTGAGCACTTCGTTGTGCTCGGTGATGTCCTCGATGAACGCTGTGAAGACCTTCTGGTTTTGCGTGTGCAGCTGCTGCAACGTGACCCGCACATTGTACAGCGTGCCGTCCTTCCGCTTGTGAACGGTTTCGAACTGAACATGCGGCTGTTCGCCCGAGCGCAACGGGGCGACAACCGCCTCGAACGTCTCCGTCGTGTGCTCCGGTTTGATATCGATTGGCGTCAACTCATGCAGTTCCTCGAGCGAATAGCCCAGATTGGTGCAGGCGCTCTTGTTGACCTGGATGAACTTGAGCGTTTCCGCATCGAACACGTAAATCTCGTTGATCGCGTCCTCGAAAATGCGGGCGAGCCGCTGGTTCATGGACTGCGCCTTGGCCAGCTCGGAGATGTCTTCGTGGGTGGCAACCCAACCGCCTCCCGGCAGAGGTGCGTGGGAGATGGCCAGCACGCGGCCGTCGGACATGTGTTGAATCTTGCGCGAGCGTGTGCTTTCGCGCACGGACGCGACGCGTTCCTCTATGTAGCGCTCCGGATCGGTGCCTGCGATTGCGTTGTTCTTGATCCGGTAATCCAGGATCTTGCGGAAATCGACGCCCGGTTTCAGGAGATCCGTCGACAGGCCGTACATAGATGCGTAACGGTCGTTGCTGACGACGAGACGCTCGTCACCATCGAACATGCACAGCCCTTGAGACATGTATTCTAGGGCCGTCGCAAATCGCTCTATTTGCGCATCTGCATCCTCGCGCGCCTTTTCTGCCGCGTATTGCACCGCTTCGAGCGATCTTTCACCGCTCGGAGCCCGATGTCTGTGCTCGAGCAATGCGCTAACGACACCGGCCAACTCTTGCAGCGTTTCACGCTGTACGCGGCTCAGGGTTTTGACGGTCCGGCCGATGAGGCAGATCGCACCGACGGTGGTGCCGCGTGTCGCTACAGGCTGAGCGGCGAAGAAGTGCGGACCTGGTTCCTCAATGACGCCCAGAGCGGCGGCCAGTTGCGCGTGGCCTCGCAGGTCCGGTATCTCCAACAGGCATCGCGATGTCCGAACAGCCTCCATGGAGGCCGTAACCAGTTGATCTGTTCCGGAAAGAAAGGGGGCGTTCTGCGCCAGAACCACGGGCCTGCCGTCGCCCTCAAGCACGATGGCGGCAAAGCCGACTTCGCAGACGCGGGCGATCACGCCAACAATCGAGGCAAACGCCGGGTCCGCGATGCGAGCTGCCAAATCGTCACTTTCGACTGTGTGCACGCCATCGTGCATATTTCCGGATGTCGGTGCAGGCGCCATGTTCCCCATCGTGCAGTTTTCGAATTTTCGAAGCCTAGGCGAAGAGTGTTAAAGAGCTTCTACTCCCCTTTGGGTCGCCAATACGGAAGTGAATTCGCCAATTCTCAAGCAACTCTTCAGCTTTCACTTCATAGGCTGAAGCAAGAGAAAGGGTGCAGGCATCACAGTTCGGCCCCGATGTGCGTGCAAAAAGCGCATTATCGTCAGCATGAAATCCGGAGCAGCTTAATGACACGTGTCGCAATTTTTGGCGCAGTTGCGCTCACAGCCCTGACCGCATCATCCCTTTCTGCAATTTCACAAGAACGGCCGACCGCCGCCCAGAAGCAGGCGCTCCGGTCCGCGTGTCCGGCGGATTATCGGGCCAATTGCGCGGGCGTGCCGACCGGCGGCATGGCCGCACTGGTGTGTCTTGAACAGCATGTGGATAAACTCTCGCCACCCTGTCAGGCGGCGGTAAAGGCCGTTTCGGGGGGATCTGAGGAAGCGAAGGCGAGCCCGGATGCCGCGTCGTCAGCCGGCAAGGAAACGACGACAGCAAAGGCGCCGGACAGCAAGGGGCCGGGACAGAGCCAACCGGCGCCGGCTCCCGCACCAGCCGCGGCTCCGAGCCCTGAGAGGCCGGTCATGCCGTTTTTCCGTGAGCTCCGGATTACCGCCCGTTCCTGTGCACGGGACTTCCGGGTCCTGTGTCCGGACGTCCCGCTCGGCCACGGCAACGCCCTGTTTTGCCTGAAGGTGCACGGCGATCGGCTGTCGGAGCCATGCCGCGCGGCGCTTGTGGCTGCGGGCGAACCGCTGCAGTAGCCGGGCTAGGTCTCGGCGGCGACCGGGTTTCGCAGGACACCGATGCCTTCAATCTCGACTTCGACTTCGTCACCGGCCTTCATCCAGCCCGGCGGGTCCATGGCGTGCGCCACCCCGGACGGTGTTCCGGTGGCGATGATATCGCCCGGCTCGAGCGTCATGATTTCCGACAGGATTGCGATGATGCGGGCGGGGGGAAAGATCATGTCGGACGTATTGGAATCCTGGCGTGTTTCGCCGTTGACGCGGGTGGTGATGCGAAGGCCGGATGCTCCGGGCGGCAGGTCGTCCTGGGTGACGACAACCGGCCCGAGCGGGCCCGTCCCGTCGAAATTCTTGCCTGCCGTCCACTGGGATGTCTTGCGCTGGTACGCGCGCACAGAGACGTCGTTGAAGATGGTGTAGCCGAACACGTGCGACAGGGCATCCGCTTCCGCGATATGCCGCCCGCGCTTGCCGATGACGATCGTCAGTTCGCCCTCGTAGTCGAGCTGTTCCGATGCCCTCGGGAGCGTGACCGGAGCGCCCGCCGCGACCAGCGATGTGGGCCAGCGCACGAACAGCGACGGATATTCCGGGATGTCGTGACCGCCCTCTTTGGCGTGCAGCGCGTAGTTCAGCCCGACGCAGATGAATTTTCCGGGGCGGGGCAACGGCAGCGCAGGGGTCACCTTGTCGAGCGGGCGCCTGACCTCGTCCGGCGCACCGTCTGCCGCCCGGGCGACGATGCCGAGGCCCTCCGGTCCCCCCGCGACAAGCTCGTGCAGCGTCTGCGGCAGTGTGCCGTTACAGGCCGCAAGATCGATGACCGTCTCACCGTCCACCACACCGAGGTGCGTGACGCGGTCCGTCTCGAACATCATCAGTTTCATTGGGTTGCCCTTTGCTTGTCCGGTGTCGATCGGGCATCGGTTTTAGGCGAAACCGCGCGCGTGCGGTAGGGGCAAGGCCACGTGTCGCAACGCATCGTCGCCTGCACCGGCCCACACGCGCGTCCCCGGGATCTCGATCCTGTGGCCGGGGCTCAGCCCTGAAGTTGCGGCAGCAATCCGGTGATGCCCGTGAAGATGAGGAAAAACGCAATCACGTAGTTGATAATCGTCGGCCAGACCAGGATGGCAATGCCAGCCAAAAGCGCGACGACAGGCTGCACAAGCACGATGTCCATGTTCAATCCTCCTCTTCTTTTGCTTCCGGTCGCTTGGCGACAGAGCTGTCGGGCGACCATGCCGATACGTTCGGTTTCCAACGCCTCGATGAGAATCACGCATCAGCGAAAAGTATATGACACATTCCGGCACTGGGGCCGTGATAGGCTCGTTCAAAGTCGGGCAGTAGTTCTGAAAACCCGGTACCCGGGAAGAGGAGGGGGCAATTATGTCCGAATTTCAAAGTATTGCTCTCAGGGCCCTTGCCCTTGCCTGGAATGTGCCGCCGGACTATGGGACAAGCCAGCCGAGGTCGAAAAGAAACCTCTCGTCATGAAGAGATGGTATCGAGCCATGATGAAGTACGGATCGTTCCTGTTTGCGCTCGCCGGCATGGTCGCATTTGCGCCGTCCGTTCTTGCGGGCGCCGCGCCCGAATAGGCCATCTCGCTGCTCGCGGAGCGCGGCTATACCGACATTGAAGTCGAGCCGGATGACAGCCCCGGCTACCAGGCGTGGGCGTGCAAGGGCGGAACCCGGTTTTCGGTCCTGATGGACCCGGAACGCAACATCGTCGACGTTGACCCGGTTGGCCATTGCGGACCACCCGTCGGCAAAGGTCCCTCCGGCGATGTCCACGTGAAGGCGCCGTTTGCCGATGTCCGGGTCGGCAAGGACGGCGTTCGCATTCGCGCCCCGTTCGTCGACCTCGATATCCGCTAGGCCCGGGCGCTATCTCTCAATGCGCCCGTTAAGATGCGCGACTGCGCCGGCTGCGCGCTGCAGACCGCGAATATCGTCGCGCGAAATTCCCTGGCGGCTGACTGACCGCTATTCGGCGGCGACCGCCTGGTAGTCGATCACTTCGCCGCGTGCGGGGTAATCCATCTCCAGCACTTTCTGAACCGCGCCGAGCACCTCGGCGAAGCTGGGGCGCGCGAACGGCATCGTCTGGATGCTCGACCAGTAGAGGGTACCGTCGGGGCGCACGAGAAACAGGCCGGGCTCGATGAACATCGGTGTTTCCTCGACACCGCTTGACGTCTTGCCTTTGCTTGTCGAAATGAACAGGCTCCACTCCCGCGCCTTGTCGAGAGAGAGGTCGTAACCGACGGGCAAGGCGTCGAGCTCCCATTCGCTTTTCGATTTCTCGGCACGCTCGTGGCCGTCATTGGTGATGGCGATGGCTTCCACGCCAAGGTCGCCGAAACGCCCGAGTTTCTTATTCAGATCACCCAGATATCGTGAGCAGATCGGGCAGTGATAACCGCGGTAGAATACGATCATCGTGAAGTTTTCCGGTGACTGTTCCGCAAGGCTCCATGTGCCGCCACCGACGGTGGGGACGCTGAGCTCGGGAACGGGTTGCCGGGGATAAAGGATCGAATGGGACGTCATGGTCTTCTCCTCAATACCGGATCCGGGGGATGGTCGGGCTGTTTTAACGACACCCGACGTTCTATTGGCAAATCACGAAGGCGCGAAGGCGTTGCGCGGCTAAACAGTGTTGACGGCACGTTGCAGGCGCGGCTCACCCCCAACCGCGGCGTGCGGATAAGCACTCATTCCTGCAAGAAAAAAGGTCTGGTTTGCTCTATATCTTAAAGTGTTAGAGCATCTTTATGCGTTCGGATTTCGCGACGAAACGCGTCAATCTGAACGCATGATGCTCTAGGTCGCGGCGGGAGCTTCCGCCTTGGCCGACGCTTTCTGGACCGCTTTCTGGACCTTTTCGAACGCCCGGACCTCAATCTGGCGGATGCGCTCGCGGCTCACGCCGAATTCGCTGGAGAGATCCTCAAGCGTGATCGGGTCTTCGCTCAGCCGCCGCGCAAGGAAGATGCGCTTCTCGCGCTCGTTCAGGCCCTTCATGGCGTCCTTGAGCAATTCGCGGCGCCGGTCGAGCTCCTGGCTTTTCCCCAGCGCCGTCTCCTGGTCCTCGGTCTCGTCCACCAGCCAGTCCTGCCACTCGCCGCTTTCCGAATCCGTACGCACGGGCGCGTTGAGGGAACTGTCGCCGGACAGGCGGCGGTTCATCGAGACCACATCCTCCTCGGGAACGCCGAGGCGGGTGGAGATCTTCTTCACGTGATCGGGGTGCAGGTCGCCGTCGTCGAACGCCTTCAACTGGCCCTTGATCTTGCGCAGGTTGAAGAACAGCTTCTTCTGGCTTGCGGTGGTGCCCATCTTCACCAGGCTCCACGAGCGCAGGATGTACTCCTGGATGGCGGCGCGAATCCACCACATGGCATAGGTCGCCAGCCGGAAACCTTTGTCCGGGTCGAACCGCTTGACCGCCTGCATCAGGCCGACATTCCCCTCCGAAATGACCTCGCCGATCGGCAGACCGTAGCCGCGATAGCCCATGGCGATGCGCGCGACGAGCCGCAGGTGAGAGGTCACCAGCTCATGCGCCGCGTCGCGGTCGTCATGCTCCCGCCAACGCTTGGCCAGCATGTACTCCTGGTCCGGCTCCAGCATCGGGAACTTGCGGATTTCGTCGAGGTAGCGGGACAGTCCGCCCTGTCCGCTAACGGTGGGTAATGATTTTGTCGCCATTTGATGATGTCCCCAGGGAAAGCATTACTCCATACGGCATTCGCCCCCCGAGCTGGCCTAATATAGGACATGGACCGTTAAAAAAACACCCTATGGCGTCCATTTTTCAGATTTCTGACAAGCATTTGACAATCCCTAACAGATCTTTCGGTAGCTCGCTTTCAAACCGCATGAATGTGCCGGTTTCGGGGTGTTCAAAGCCGAGAACACTTGCATGCAGGGCCTGGCGGGGCAGTTTTTCGACCGTTTTGCGCGCCTGCTCGGGCAGCAATTGCGTCTTCGACTTGAATCCGGTGCCGTAAACTGGGTCGCCGATCAGCGGATGGCCGATATGGGCCATGTGCACGCGAATCTGATGCGTGCGCCCGGTTTCGAGCGCGCACGTCACCTGCGCGGCGAGATGCGTCTCGCCGCGGCCATAGCGCTCCACGACCTCATAATGGGTCACCGCCGCCTTGCCGTCCTCCGAGACGACGCTCATTTTCTGCCGGTTTTGCGGTTTGCGGGCGAGTGCCGCGTCGATTGTGCCCCTGGGCGGGAAGGGTACGCCCCAGACAAGGGCCTGATACCGGCGCTCCAGCGCGCCGCTGCGGCCATGGTCTGCGAACTGTTTTGCCAGTGCCCTGTGCGCGCTATCGGTTTTCGCCACCACCATCAGGCCGCTGGTCTCCTTGTCGATGCGGTGGACGATGCCCGGCCGCCTGACGCCGCCGATACCGGAGAGGCTGTCGCCGCAATGCGCGATCAGCGCATTGACGAGGGTGCCGGTCCAGTTTCCGGCCGCCGGGTGCACAACCAGTCCCGCCGGCTTGTCGATGACGATGAGGGCGTCGTCCTCGTAGACGACATCGAGGGGGATCGCTTCGCCCTTCGGGGTTGCCGGTTCCGGCGGCGGCACATCGATGTCGTACCGCTCTCCGTGTTTGACCCGCAAATTGGGCTCAACTATCGTGCGCCCGTCCTGCGCCGCGTGCCCGGCCTTGATGAGATCCTTCAGGCGCGATCGGCTCATGTCCGGCACGTGATTGGCAAGAAACCGGTCGAGGCGCTCACCGTCGTCGGCGGCGCCCGCTTCAACGCTGAAGCGTGTCACTTTTTCGGCGGCCGTTGTGTCGCTCATGGGTTCAGGAAAGCGTGCTCTATGGCGAAAATCGAAACTCCGTCGCAGTCAGATGTCGTACCCGGCACGGTCTTTACGCCGCGTCAGGTCAGGCTGCTCAAGATCGCCGTCATCGTCATGGGCATCCTGCTCGTCGGCGGTTTTGCCTTCGTCATGTCGGCCATTGTCTATCAGGCCTCGAACCTGAGCGAAAGCGCGGGCGAGTCGGCGACCGCGCCCGCTTCGGCACACGCAACCGGCGTTGCCGCGGACCTGGTCGTGCCGGAAGGCATGGCCATCTCGCAAATGGCGCTCGGGGACAACCGGCTGGCGGTGCACCTGAGCGGCCCGCGCGGCGCCGAAATACGGATCATCGATCTCGGCACCGGCAAGGTCGTCACGCGTATCCCGATCAAAAGCGAATAGGCTTGATCGGGCAAGCGCGCCCAAGCTATAGCAGAGGATTACCGCCCGCTTGCGCCCCGTTCGTCTAGCGGTCTAGGACGCCGGCCTCTCACGCCGGAAACACGGGTTCGAGTCCCGTACGGGGTGCCATAGCCGCGATATGGGCCGCCGGTTTGCATCACCACAGGATATGCGGCGCATGCCCGGAGCCAGATGAGCAACACCCAATCCACGGCGCATGACACCTTCTCGGCGCCGGACGATATGCTCGTCTATGCGGTGGGGGACATTCACGGCCAGCTTCATCTGCTCGATGCGCTTCTGGCGAAGATCGTTGCCGACGCGGCGAAAGCGGATGAATTTGTTCAGCGCGTGCTTGTGTTCGTCGGCGACTATGTGGACCGCGGGCCGAACAGCGCCGGCGTGATCGAGCGGCTCATCTCGGGCCTTCCGGACGGGTTCGACACGCACTGCCTGATGGGGAACCACGAGGCAATCCTGCTCGACTTTCTGGACGATCCCACATTGCTGCCGCACTGGCTGATGAACGGGGCGGGGACCACGCTGGCCTCGTACGGGGTTGTGGCCCCGGACGAAGACGCCGCGTTGCCCGCCTTCATTCAGTGCCGCGATGCGTTCTATGAAGCGCTGCCGGCATCGCATCTGGGGTTTCTGAGAGGCTTGCCGCTCTCCGTCACGCTGGGCGATTACCATTTCGTACATGCGGGCATTCGCCCGGGCGTGCCGCTCAACGCGCAGGAGCGGCGTGACGCGTTGTGGATCCGCGACGGGTTTCTCGACAGTGACGCGGACTTCGGGTGCGTGGTCGTTCACGGTCACACGCCCGGACCCGAACCGGTGGAGAGGAAGAACCGCATCGGCATCGATACCGGCGCATGGGCGTATGGCCGCCTGACCGCGCTGCGGCTTGCCGGACCCAAGCGCGCTTTTCTGCATGCGGATGCGGATGAGACGGGCTGAAGACGCGCCCTCGATCACAATGCCCTCATAGCACCTGATGCGACAAACGTGATTCGAGTTGTAGAGACGGAGCGGGATCGGACGGAAAACCGGAGTCCACTTTTCCTGATCGCGCCTAGAGCAAAATCCGATTAGGTTGACTCACCCTGTTTCAACCTAATCGGATAAATTTGCTCTATATCTTTAAGTGTTAGAGCATCTTTATGCGTT
>JANQLP010000006.1 GCA_028280515.1 Hyphomicrobiales bacterium | reverse complement strand
CTGGATCGGGTCCGGCGGCGCCGGGTTGAGCCGCATCTGCACGAACATGGTGAAGCCCATGATCAGCGGCCAGAGGCCGATCATCAGGAAGCCCGGCGGGTCCCACGGGATGACGCCAAACAGGTTGAAGATGGTCGTCGGATCGGGCGCCGAGAGGTCCTTGATCCAGCCGTAGAACGGCGCGTGGCGCATCTCGATGGTGACGAACAGCACCTTGTAGAGAGCGAAGAACACCGGGATCTGGATCAGGATCGGCAGGCAGCCCGAGGCCGGGTTGACCTTCTCCTCCCTGTACAGCTTCATCAGAGCTTCCTGCTGGCGCATCTTGTCGTCGGCAAAGCGTTCCCGGATCTTCATCATCTCCGGCTGCAGCTTCTTCATCTTGCTCATCGACGCATAGGACTTGTTGGCCAGCGGGAACATGACCAGCTTGATAAGCACCGTGACGATCAGGATCGACAGGCCGAAATTGCCCACCAGCTTGTGGAAATAGTCGATGGCGAAGAACAGCGGCTTGGTAAGAAAATAGAACCAGCCCCAGTCGATCAGCAGGTCGAACCGGTCGATATTGTATTTCGCGGCCTCATCATCGACGACATCGACCTCCTTGGCGCCGGCAAACAGCAGCCCTTCGGACGATCCTTTGCCGCCCGCGGGAATCTGGATGGCGCTTGCCAGATAGTCGGTCTGATAATGATCCTTGCCGTTGACGAACCAGCCTGAGTATTTCGCGCGATAGGGGGTTTCCTGGTTGGGAATGAGGGCCGACGCCCAGTACTTGTCGGTGATGCCGAGCCAGCCGCCCCTCACATTGTCAAACGCGACGCTCTTGTCCTCGATCGCGTCGTCGTAATCGATCTCCTGCAGGCCTTCCTCGCCGGAAACGCCGATCAGGCCCTCATGAAGAATGAAGAAGCCCTGGATCTGCGGCTGGCCGTGGCGCGAGATCAGAGCGTAGGGGTAGAGGGTGACGGCGTTGCCGGTCTTGTTTTCGACCTCCTGATTGATCTTGAAGAGGTAATGGTCATTCAGCGAAATCGTGCGCCGGAAGACCAGGCCCTCGCCATTGTCCCATTCGAGCGCGACCGGTGAGCCGGGTTTGAGCGGTCCCGACGAGAGCGCCGTCCACTGTGTTTGCGCGTTCGGAAGCTTCAGCTGAGTGCCGCCGCCGCTCGCCCAGCCATGCTCCGCATAATACGGGTTGGTGCTGCCGGAGGGCGAAAACAGGGTGACATTCGGACTGTTGGGATCGACTGTCTCGCGGTATTTGGAGAGGATCAGGTCGTCGATGCGTGCGCCGGTCAACGAGATCGAACCCCTCAGCTTCGGTGTTTCGATCTTGATGCGCTTTGAGGTGGCAAGGGCGGTTTCGCGGGTCGCGCCCCTGACGGTGGGCACCGAAGACGGTGCAACTGTTTGGGGGACGGGTTGCGGTGGACCGCCGGGTGAGTCGGGCCGCGGCGTTGTCGAGGGTGCGCCGGGTTGCGGGGCCTGCGTTGTCTGCTGTTGCTGTTGTCGCGTTTGCTGCTCTCTCTCGGGTGCCAGAAATGCCTGCCAGGCAAAGAGCACCGCGACCGACAGCACGACCGCCATCAACAGATTTCGACTATTTTCGTCCATACCAATGGTTCCAAAAACGCACGACGCCGATCTAGTTCCGCGCTTCTTGTTTCTTGTGAACGCCGCAAAAGGCGTCCTGTAGATCCTTCTGCATATTGGCGAAGGACCGGGTCAACGCACCCTGGCGGGCAATCACCACGTAATCATAACCCGGACGGGCATGGCTTTCTGCGACACGACGGATAGATTCTTTCAGTCGCCGCCGCGCCCGGTTGCGGGCGACCGCAGTGCCGATGCGGCGCGTCGCCGTGAACCCGAACCGCGGAGGGCCACCGTTGGCATCGCCCGTTTCGGTTCGCGCGCGGGCCTGCAGCACCAGACTGCCGGTGCGCCAGGAGGCACCGCCGCGCACACGCAAATAATCTGCGCGCGTTTTCAGGCGGCCAAGAAAACTGTGATATGCGCCCGCCGGCACGGGATCACTCGCTCACGCCGCCGGTCTACGCCGAGAGTTTCTTGCGGCCTTTGGCCCGCCGCCGCGCCAGCACCTTGAGGCCGCCGTTCGTTGCCTTGCGGGCGCGGAATCCATGCCGTCTCTTCCGCACCAGTACGCTTGGTTGATATGTGCGCTTCACGCCTAATCTCCGTGCCACCGCTCCTGGAGCGCCCACGACCCCTTCTTCAAGGGTGTCGCTGCCATTTCAGAACGCGCCAGAGCGACCGTAGAGGAATTGCGCCCGCTTATACGTTCGGGGCCGGTTCAAGTCAATTCGTCGCCAATTCGTTTGTATACGGTGCATTTCACGTCTTCTGACAACCCATCACGAAGCAGAGAGCACTGGCTCGCAATACCGGACCTTGGCGTTATTTAAAGCAAAGGTGCCGATATCCAGAGCGATAGAAATGAGTCGGAGGCAAACAGTATCCCCATGACAACACCGCGCAATTGCGCCGGCCACCGTATGAACCTCTTGCAGGCGTGGAACCGGCATATCCTGAATTCCTTCGTTGCAACCATGATCGCCGCCCTGTCGGTCTTCATGTTGGCGCAGGCCGCCAAGGCCGAAGAACTGGCCGAGCGCTTCGCGCCGTACGACCCCAAGTCCAAGGTGGCGATTGACCATTCGGCCTGGAGCAAGTTGCTGAAGAAGCATGCGCACGCCGGAGAGGACGGGCTGAACCGGTTTGACTATGCCGGCCTGAACAAGGACGGGCGTGGTGATCTCAAAAAATACCTCGGTCAGCTTCAGGCCGTGAAACCGGCAAAGCTCAATCGCGACGAACAGTTCGCCTTCTGGACCAACCTCTACAATGCCAAGACGGTCGATATTATAGCCGAGCACTATCCGGTGGACTCCATTCGGGATATCCGGCTGACCAGCTTCATTTTCCCTGGCCCGTGGCGCGAAGAGGTGGTCAAAGTCGATGGTGTGGACCTCAGCCTCGATGACATCGAGCACAGGATCATGCGTCCGATCTGGCGCGATCCCCGCATCCATTATGTCGTCAACTGCGCGGCTGTGGGCTGCCCCAATCTTCAACTGGAGGCTTATACCAGCGCGGACTTGGAAACCATGATGGAACGCGCGGCGCGCGAGTACATCAACAGCCCCCGCGGCGTCAGGTTCGACGGCAAGGACATTATCGTCTCCAGCCTTTTCGACTGGTACGCGGACGACTACGGCGGATCGACCTCGCGCATCCTGGCGCACATCCGCAAATACGCCGACCCCGTGCTCAACGACCGTTTGGCCGGCGCAACCTCGATTTCGGACTACGAGTATGATTGGGCGCTAAATGACAAGAAATAATGGTATATCGCAGGACTATCCGGATCGGGCAGTTGCCGTTCAGCCGGTGGCAAGGGGGGTGTCGCAATGAACGACAACGTTAAAGCAGAGTCCGGTTCGGGCGGCGGTTGGCTCAAACGCGTCATACCCCTGGTTGTCCTGGTTGGCGTTGCGGCGCTTGTCATCTCGCAAGGGTGGCACAAATATCTGACGCTGCAGCACATCGCCGACAATCGCGATCTTCTCAAGGGCTACATCGAGCAGCATTATCTCCTCGCTCTGCTCGCCTATATGGGCATCTATATCGTCGCGGTTGCGCTGTCTCTGCCAGGCGGCGTTTTCCTGACACTCACGGGCGGCTTCCTGTTCGGCTGGGTCGTCGGCGGTCTCGCGACCGTGGTTGCCGCCACCATCGGTGCCACCATTATCTTCTTCATTGCCAAGACGTCGTTCGGCGAGCCGCTCGCCGCGCGTGCCGGCCCGTGGCTCGGCAAACTGCGTGAGGGCTTTCAGGAGAACGCCCTCAATTACCTCCTGTTCCTGAGGCTGGTTCCGCTGTTCCCCTTCTGGCTGGTCAATCTGGCCCCGGCGCTGCTGGGCGTCGGCCTCGGCACATATGTGCTCGGCACCTTCGTCGGCATTATCCCGGGGACCTTCGCCTTCGCGTTCGCGGGCGTCGGGCTCGACAGCGTGATCGAGGCGCAGCGCGCGGCATATGATGCCTGCGTGCAGAGCCACACCGGCGCCGGCGCGCCGCCGTGCGAATTCACCCTCGATCCCGGTGCCCTCGTCACCGCGGAACTGCTCATCGCGTTCGCGGCCCTCGGTGCGGTCGCGCTCATTCCCGTCATTCTGAAAAAATTCCGCAAAACGGCTGCATCGGCGTAGTTACATTGCTGCGGTGGCACACCGTTGAAGGAGAAGGCATATGGTTGAAGTGATCGAGCCGGACATTTGTGTGATTGGCGCGGGATCCGGGGGCTTGTCGGTGGCGGCTGCCGCGGCGCAGTTCGGGGTCGACGTCGTCCTGATCGAGAAAGGCAAGATGGGCGGCGATTGCCTCAACTATGGCTGCGTGCCGTCCAAGGCCATGATCGCCTCCGCCAAACGCGCGCAGATGATGCGCGAGGCGGGACGCTTCGGCATCGCCTCGGTCGAACCGCGCGTCGACCCGGCCGGCGTCCACGACCACGTGCATGGTGTTATCGCGGCGATCGCACCCCATGATTCCGTCGAGCGCTTTACCGGCCTCGGCGTGCATGTGATCGAGGCTCCGGGCAAATTCATCGATGCCCGCACGGTTGAAGCGGGAGACTATCACGTCAAGGCCCGCCGTTTCGTCGTCGCCACCGGATCGGCCGCGGGCATACCGCCGATCCCCGGTCTCGACAAGGTTCCTTACTTCACCAACGAAACCATCTTCGACAACAAGAAGGCGATCGACCACCTGATGGTCATCGGCGGCGGTCCCATCGGCATGGAGCTTGCGCAGGCGCACAGGCGTCTCGGCGCCAAGGTGACGGTTCTGGAGGCATTCACGCCGCTGGGCAAGGACGACCCGGAGCTGACGGCCATCGTTCTGAAGCAGCTTGAAGCGGACGGCGTGGAGATTCTCGCCGGTATCCGTATTGAGCGGCTCGAGAAGAGCCGGACCGGCGTGCGCGCGGTGATCACCGAAGACGGCAAGGAGCGCACGATCGAAGCGACTAATCTGCTGGTCGCCGCGGGACGCGCGCCGAACGTCGCGGGGCTCGGCCTGGAGGAAGCGGGCATCGAGTATGAGCGCACCGGCATCAAGGTGACCCGCGGTATGAAGACCACCAACAAGCGCGTCTATGCCATCGGCGATGTGGCGGGCGGCCTGCAGTTCACGCACGTCGCCAACTATCACGCCGGCATCGTCATCCGGAACGCTCTGTTCCGGCTGCCGGTCAAGGCCGACACCTCGAACATCCCGTGGGTCACCTATACCGAGCCGGAGCTGGCCCATGTGGGCCTCACCGAGGAGCAGGCCCGCGAGCAGCATGGCGACATCCGCATCCTGCGCTGGCCGTTCGCCGAAAACGACCGGGCCCAGACCGAGCGCGATACCCAGGGCATGATCAAGGTCGTCACCAGCAAACGCGGACGTATCCTCGGTGCATCGATTGTCGGTGAGCACGCGGGCGAGCTCATCCAGCTCTGGGTCATGGCCATGTCGAAGAAGATGAAAATCGGTGCTATCACCTCGATTGTCTTTGCCTATCCGACTCTGGCGGAAGTCAGCAAACGCGCCGCTTACCAATATTACGCGCCGAGTTTGACGAACCCGACGATCCGGCGCATCATCGGCTGGCTTCGCAAATTGGGTTGATGGAGTGAGGCGCACACTTGCATATGGCCTCCGATTCAAAAGCAAGGCAGCCCGAGGAAAACCAGATTTCGGACACGGCGGATGAGAGCCGGCGTTCCGGCGCGCCGTCTGGCCGGCGCACACCTCTGGTCGGTCTGTCGTCGAAACTGCTCATTCTGACGATCGTGTTTGTCATGATCGCGGAAGTGCTGGTGTTCGTGCCGTCGGTTGCCAACTTCCGCAAGAACTGGCTGGTTGAGCGCCTTGCGGCGGCGCAGATCGCCTCGCTCGCCGTTTCCCCCGACCGTGAGCTTTCCCAGTCGGCGCAGGATGACCTGCTGAAGAACGCCCAGGTACGCGCCGTTGCGCTCAAGCGCGGTGGCCGGCGCAACCTCATCCTGCAAAGCGAAATGCCGGCGACCATCGCCGGGCACTACGATCTGCGCACCGCCTCGTGGGCGCGCCTGATCTGGGACGCGCTCGCGGTGTATGTCGCCCCGTCGAACCAGTTTATTCGCGTTGTCGGTCAGCCGGGGTTCGGGGCCGGGGAGTTCATCGAGATCGTCGTCGCCCAGGATCCGCTCAAGGCGGCCATGGTTCGGTTCGGCCTGAGTATTCTCGGCCTGTCGATCATCATCTCGGTGATCACGGCCGCACTTGTGTATCTGTCGCTGAACCTGTTGCTGGTGCGGCCGATGATGCGCATCACGCACTCGATGGTGCGCTTCAGCGAAAACCCTGAGGATGCCTCGCGCATCATCGTGCCCTCGGACCGTGACGATGAGATCGGCACCGCGGAACGGGAACTCGCACACATGCAGAACGAGCTGAGCGGCATGTTGCAGCAGAAGACGCGCCTGGCGTCGCTGGGACTGGCCGTCTCGAAGATCAACCATGATCTGCGGAACATCCTCTCCAGCGCCCAGCTCATATCGGACCGGATGGGCGGTGTGCAGGATCCGCTGGTGCAGCGCATGGCGCCGAAGCTGGTCAAGTCTCTGGATCGGGCGATCCGCCTGTGCACCGACACGCTGAAGTTCGGCCGGGCGCAGGAAGCGGCCCCCATGCGCGCCGTCTATCCGCTCAAGCCGCTGGTCGAGGAGGTGGGCGAAAGTCTCGGCCTCAGCGAAACGAATGCGTTCGACTGGCGCATCGACGTGCCGGACGCGCTGGAGGTGGATGCGGATCACGACCAGCTGTTCCGCGTGCTCGGCAATTTGTGCCGCAACGCGCTGCAGGCGGTGGAGACCCAGTATGGCGGCTCCAATCCGCAGATCGCCGTCTCGGCCTGCCGCACGGGAACCGTGGTCGCAATCGAGGTGCGCGACAGCGGACCCGGCGTTCCGGAGAAAGCGCGCGCCCACCTGTTCGAACCGTTTCAGGGCTCGGCGCGAAAGGGCGGCACCGGTCTCGGGTTGGCCATCGCCGCCGAACTCGTCCAGGCCCATGGCGGCGAGATCGTCCTGCTGGAGGAAACGGCGGGCACCATCTTCCGCATCACCATTCCCGACCGCGTCGTCGAACTCCGCAAAAGCCGCGAAACGGTCCGCGCCAAAGGGTGAAGGCCCGTACCGCCGCGCGGCTTGCCTTTGCGCGCCCGAGGTCCTAAATAGGGCGGCGTGCGCGGCGGATCGATCACCTGTCACGCAGCGCGGAAAACGCAGGGCCGCAGGGCACAAGAGCAACCAGTTCTCGCCCCTTCAATCTGACGACCTTGCGCACTGGCGCCGGTAGCTCAGCTGGATAGAGCACCAGACTACGAATCTGGGGGTCGGGAGTTCGAATCTTCCCCGGCGCGCCATTCACCGACAATCCGCGTCCCTTACGCGGCGGAGAACTCCGCTGCGGCTTCGGAGCCGCTGGTGGCATTGCCCTCGCTGTAGGACTTGGCGCCGACCCCGGCCAGCTTGCCGCCGGTTACGATCAGATATTCATCGCGGATCGGCCGGCCCTCGAACCAGCATTCCAGGATCTCGCGGACCCCGGCCGCGTAACGCGCCTGAGCGGACAGCGATGTGCCCGAGATATGCGGCGTCATGCCGTGGTGAGGCATGGTCCGCCACGGGTGGTCGCGTTCCGGGGGCTGCGGGAACCAGACGTCCCCTGCATATCCTGCCAGTTGACCGCTTTCCAACGCGTCGACGATGGCCTGACGGTCGCAGATCTTGCCGCGCGCCGTGTTCACGATGTAGCTGCCGCGCTTCATCTTCGACAGCATTTCGGCATCGAAGAGATGCTCGGTTTCCGGATGCAACGGGCAGTTGATCGTGATGACGTCGCATACGCGCACCATGTCCTCGGCCGTCTCGTGCCAGGTCAGGTTCAGTTCTTCTTCGACTTCGCGCGGCAGTCTGTGACGGTCGACATAGTGCAAGTGAACATCGAACGGTTTCAGACGCCGCAGCACGGCGAGCCCGATGCGGCCGGCGGCCACCGTACCCACATGCATGCCCTCAAGATCGTAAGACCGGGAAACACAGTCGGCGATGTTCCAGCCGCCTTTGACGACCCATTGATAGGACGGGATGTAATTGCGGACCAGGCTCAGGATCTGCATCACGACGTGCTCGGCAACGCTGATCGAATTGGAGAATGTGACTTCCGCGACCGTAATGTCGTTCTTCATCGCGGCGTCCAGGTCCACATGGTCCGAGCCTATGCCGGCAGTGATCGCGAGCTTCAGGTTCGGCGCCTTTTCGATCCTCTCGCCGGTGAGGTAAGCCGGCCAGAAGGGCTGCGAAATGACGATATCCGCATCGGCGATTTCTTTTTCAAGTACCGAGTCCGGGCCGTCCTTGCTGGTGGTGACCACCATCGTGTGGCCGTTCCCCTCAAGGTACTTGCGCAGACCGAGCTCTCCGCTCACGCTGCCAAGCAGTTCGCCGGGGGTGAAATCGATTGCGCTCGGCGTCGGCGCCGTCTGCCCGTCCGGGTAGGACTTGATCTCAGGCACCGTGTCGCGCGCATAGGCGGTTGGAAATCCATCTTCCGGATCGTCGTAAAGAACACACACTACTTTTGCCATGGCGCTTTCCTCCTGTGATGCGGGCACGAGTCGACGCTCGCGCACCTGCGCGTCAAACCGGCCACATCGGCGGTTCTGTCATAAAATTGGCGGGGACTTTGATCCTGCGCGGCAGGCTTGTTGCCGCGTTTGATTCACCGCGCAACAACTAGTCCACAAGGGATCGGTGCTGTCCAATTGGAAGGGTTTAGTCGCCGATAGATGCCTTCAATCAGAGGGCGGGCAGATACGCGATATGTCTTGCGCAATGTTGGATTCCAGAAACGCCGAAAACAGTGCATGGGTCATTTTCGCCATCGGCTGGCGGTCGGGCACTACAAGGCCGATTGCATGGGACGTCGTCTCGTCGGCGATCTGACGAAGTTCGAACTGACTTTCCAATTCATAAAGCTCGGGCAGGGTCGTCGGCACGATGCTGACCCAGCCGCCACGCAGCACGTGTGCAAACACGGTCAAATAGGAGTTTGCGGTCACCTGCGGATTCAGAACCGCCCCATGGCGTTTGGCGGCCTCGTCCAGAATGCGCCGATTTTGCATTTCCGGACCGAGCAGACAAAGCGGCTCTTTTTCAAGGCGCTGCCAGGAGATCGGTTTTTCGGCCCCGAAGTGTCCGCGCTTCGAAATCGCGACGTAACGTTCCCGGTAGAGCGGCAGATGGTTCACACGTTTCAGCGGCTCATTCTCCAGATAGGTGATCCCGCCGTGAAGTTCCAGGCTGTCCAGTCCGGACTGGATCAGCCGCGAGCTCATTGATTCAATTTCGACACAAGCTGCCGGATGAACCTTCAGGAAATGCTCCGTAACAAAGCCGGTTATCGGCATGGCGGCGGGGATGACCCCTAACCTCAAGGTTCCCTTCAGGTCCTCCGCCCGGATGGAGATGTCGTCCTTGAGGCTCTCGAAATCCGACATGATCTGCTGTGCCCATGCCAGAACCCTTTCTCCTTCCGGAGTGAGCCCCACGAAGTGCTTGTCCCGCTCGACAAGGCGAACGCCGAAGTCGTCTTCCAGCTTGCGCAGCGCGGAGGATAGTGTCGGTTGCGTGACGTTGCAGAATTCAGCCGCCTTGGCAAAGTGCCCCTCACGCGAAAGGGCAATGAAATAGTAAAGATGGCGAATGAGCATTGCCACGCTCCCTTGGATGCGCGCTCTTCCCCGCCACCGCCGGCGTCCTGTGTAACCCGCGCCCTGCTGAAAAAGCACGAAATACCTTGGCGATCCTCCCCGCAATATGACACCGGTCCATGCAGGGTTATATCGAAAAATACACCGTCATCTGCGTCACCTGAAAATGCGCAATAGGCATGAATTGGACAACCCGATCTGTCCGCGGACATTTCCGATCCCTGGTGAATTTGCCGCGCGGGCTGCGGGCCTGCAAGCCGGGAGTTCGAATCTTACCCGGCGCGCCATTTCCCCCTTTTTCTGCGTTGTGAACGGCACGTCCTATGACCCGTTGCGCCCCAACAACGAAACGGGCGGCCCGTGAGGGCCGCCCGAAGCATTTTGTGGTCTAAACCTTGTTAACGGAAAGACCGCATT
Source organism: Hyphomicrobiales bacterium (assembly GCA_028280515.1). Lineage (GTDB taxonomy): Bacteria > Pseudomonadota > Alphaproteobacteria > Rhizobiales > Methyloligellaceae > UBA2767. Next base: position 31,225 of record JANQLP010000006.1, on the reverse strand, counting down.
TTCTAATCAGCAATTCAAAGCTAATGACTTTTGCAACGGCAATCAAGTGCTCTACTGTAATTGGGCAAATGTCGGAGCAAAACTCATGTATTGGCGCCTTGGACTGGATATCGGCACAAATTCAATCGGCTGGTCGGCGATCCGTCTGAGCAATGTTGATCGTGGAAATGGTGACGAAGCGGTTTGGCGTCCGGACGGCTTGCTCAGTTCGGGTGTTCGCGTATTCCCCGATGGCCGCAATCCCAAGGACAAGCAGTCGCTTGCCGCCCGCCGCCGCATTCCACGTGGAATGCGCAAGCGCCGCGACCGCTATCTGAAGCGCCGCTCGGAATTCATGGACAGGCTGATTGCTCATGGGTTGATGCCCGGCGACGAGATACAGCGCAAAGCCCTCGAACAAGAAGACCCTTGGACGCTTCGGGTGCGTGGTCTGGACGAGAAACTCTCCCCGCATCAGTTGGGACGAGCGCTTTTCCATCTGCAACAGCGCAGGGGATTCAAGTCGAACCGAAAGACCGACAAGGGTGCAGAAGACGAAAAGGGAAAAATCAAGCAGGCCGCGGTGGCCGTTCAAGAAGCCATGGTTGCCGACGGCGCACGCACCCTCGGAGAGCTGCTCGCCCGCCCCCGGGTTAAAGACCCGATAGCTCAGCACACCAATCCTGTCCGGGCGCGGCTGAAAGGTGCAGGCGCGAAAGCCTTTTACGATTTCTATCCGACCAGGGAAATGATCGAATATGAGTTCGATTGTCTTTGGGGCGCGCAGCAGGAATATCATGGCGAGGCCCTCTCCGAGACCGCAAGGGAGAGCCTGAAGGATACGCTCCTGTTTCAGCGACCGCTCAAAGCCCAACCGGTCGGCAAATGCTCCCTCGACCCGGCCGAGCAGCGCGCGCCCCGCGCCCTGCCGTCGGTTCAACGGTTTCGCATCTATCAGGATATCAACCACCTAAAACTGCGCCTGCCCGGAGAAGCCGAGCGAAAGCTGACACTGGCTGAGCGGGATACTCTGATTGAAAAATCCCTGAACGCCGGCAAGCTCAAATTCGATGCCATGCGCCGCGCGCTGAAGTTGCCGGACGATTGCCGGTTCAATACCGAAAGCCTCAAACGCAAACACCTCGACGGTGACCGGACGGCGGCGGTGCTGGCCGCAGAGGGCAAGCGTCCACGCTGGGGCAAGGGCTGGCGCGAGTTGCCTGCCGAGACACAAGAAAAGATCGTCGAGCGCCTGCTTGAAGAGGAAGACGAGGAAGCGCTTCTCGCCTGGCTCATGGCTGAACACGGCCTGGACAAGGCGCGCGCCGAAGCCGTTGCCAATGCCCCGCTCCCGGATGGTCATGCCAATCTTGGGCGCACAGCCATAGCAAAGGTTCTGGAATGGCTGTCGAGCGACGCGCCGGAAGCCACAGACCCTCAAACGGGCGAAGTCTATTCAGCTCCCTTCACCTACGACCAGGCGGTCAGGCTGGCAGGGTATGAGAGCCATTCCGCGCTTGATGCCGAAAAGGCGAGCTACGATCGCCTGCCCTATTACGGCGAGGTTCTGGAGCGCCACGTGGCGTTCGGAACGGGCGAGCCGGATGACATGACAGAGAAGCGAATCGGCAAGATTGCCAACCCGACAGTCCATGTCGCGCTCAATCAGGTGCGCCGGGTCGTCAACGCGCTGGTCGCGCGCTATGGCCCGCCAATGCAGACCGTCATTGAGCTTGCTCGTGACCTTCCCTTGTCGGCGCAAGGCAAGAGCGAGTTGGAGCGCACCCAACGGGACAACCAGAACTCTAACGACAGGCGCCGCGAAGAGCTGAACGCACACACGGTCGCCGACACCTACGACAACCGGCTCAAATTGAGGTTGTGGGAGGAATTGAACCCCTCCGACCCGCTCGGCCGCAGATGTCCCTATTCGGGCGAGCCGATTGGAATCAGCACGTTGCTTTCCAGTGAAATCGAGATCGACCATATCCTGCCCTTCTCACGCACGCTGGACGATTCCGCGGCAAACAAGACCGTGTGCTTTCGCAAAGCCAACCGCGACAAGGGAAACAGCACGCCCCACGAAGCCTTCGCCTCCAATCCCGCGGGCTACGACTGGCAGGCAATTTCCGAACGCGCCGCGCAGATGCCGAACAACAAGAGCTGGCGTTTCGGGCCGGACGCGATGGACCGGTACGACAATGAGGAACGCGACTTTCTGGATCGGCAACTGAATGAGACCCGCTACGTCTCGCGGCTGGCCAAAACCTATCTGGAATGTACGTGTCCCGATGTCTGGGTGACGCCGGGACGGCTGACGGCGGATTTGCGCTGGGCCTGGGGGCTCGATTCGATCCTCGCCGGACACAATGTGGAAGACTCCGAATTCCGTGCCAAGAACCGCAACGACCACCGCAACCACGCAATCGACGCGATAGTCGTCGGGCTGACGGACCGTGGGCTTCTCAACCGGATCGCGAAAAATGCTGGGCGCGCCGAAGAAGAGTTCAGCGACCGCCTGCTTGCCGAATTTGATGAACCATGGCCGGATTTCCGCGGCACCGTGCGCGACTCTGTTCAAGCCGTCATTGTCTCCCACAAGCCCGATCATGGCGTGCAGGGCGCGCTCCATAATGACACCGCCTATGGCCTGGTTTCGGAGCCCGATACGCGCGGAAAGAGGCAGGTCGTGCACCGGGTGCCGCTCTCAACTCTTTCAAAACCCGGTTCTCTCGATGCCGTTCGCGATCCGGTCATACGCGCGCATCTCAAAGCCGAAACTGAAGGACTGTCGGGGAAAGACTTCACAGACGCCCTCGTCGCGGCTGGCGAGGACATGTCTCCCCCGGTCCGCCGCGTGCGTATCGTCGAGACGCTGACCGTCATCCCGATCAGCGACAGGAACGGACGGGCGTACAAGGCCTACAAGGGCGATGCGAACTATTGTTACGACATTTTTGCCAACGAAAAGGGCCAATGGACCGGCAGCGTGACATCGACATTCGCCGCCAATCAAAAGAGGTTCGACCCGCATGCCCGAGCGACGGCAGATGGCACGCCTCTCGTCATGCGCCTACGGCAAAACGATCTCCTGGCGGTTGAGCTGGACGGCGTGAGGAGACACATGCGGGTCGTGAAATTCTCGACCGGCCAGATCGTTCTCGCCGAGCATTTCGAAGCCGGCGCGCTGAAGGCTCGGGACGCGGACAAGGAGGATGATTTCAAATATCTGACGTGTTCACCACGCAGGCTGCAGACGCTCAAAGCAGCGATCATCCGGGTCGACCCTGCAGGTGATCTAAGGGGAAGTACCTTTCCGCCAGACTAGGCAACCCTGAATGCCAAAATATGTAAGGAGTGTTTGGCATGGTTGGAAGAATCGTCGAAGTGCAAAGCCAGGGAGTTCATCTCTCTGTCGATCGCGGCTTCATGAAAGTCACAAAGGACGGCGAACATCTCGGCCAGATTGCCCTAGACGACATTGATGCTCTGGTCGTTCACTCTCATGGCGCAACCTTTTCCGTGAATCTCATCTCACGCCTGTCAAAGCGCGGCGCGCCCGTCGTCATGTGCGAGTCCAATCATGCACCTGTCGGTTTGGTGTGGCCGATAGACGGTCATTATGAGCAGGGCAAGCGAATGGAGGCGCAAGCATCTGCTAGCCAACCGATGCGAAAAAGACTGTGGCGAGACATTGTCGTCGCAAAAATCAAAGCTCAGGCAGATGCCCTTGATCTTGTCGGCGAACAGGGCGAAGGGCTGCGAATACTGGCCCGCAAGACACGCTCCGGCGATCCGGAAAACATAGAGGCCCAAGGTGCGCGACGATACTGGCCGGTCATGATGGGCGAGGGCTTTACCCGTGACCGCACGCAGGGCGGTGTGAACGCCCTATTGAACTACGGATACACAGTGTTGCGGGCTGCGACGGCACGGTCGATCATAGCTGCGGGCCTGCATCCCTCTTTGGCTATTCATCACCAGAGCCGGGGAACCGCATTGCGCCTTTCCGATGATCTCATGGAGCCGTTCAGGCCTTTCGTCGACCTCACGGTCCGGCGATTGGTTGAAAGCGGAGAAAAGGACATCAATCGGGATACCAAGGCCGCGTTGGCAGCAATTGTGACGTTTGACCTGGAAGGCCCTAAAGGTGCTTCACCTCTTCAAATCTGCCTCGACCGGCTGTCCGTATCTCTCGCCCAAGTCTATCTCGGGGAGCGACAAGACCTGGAGTTCCCGGGACCTCCTTTGCCACTTGCCACGACGGCATCATGACGCATCTAAGTGGGTATCGCATCATGTGGATGATGGTGTTGTTTGATTTGCCCGTCGTCGAACCGGACGAACGTAAGGCGGCAACAGATTTCCGCAATTTTCTGAAGGATCAGGGATTCGAAATGGCCCAGTTTTCGGTCTATTTGAGATATACCTCCGGCAAAGAGGCTGTTGAGGCGCTAACACGAAAGGTGGAAGGCGCGCTGCCTGTGGGCGGCAAGGTCGACATACTGCAGTTTACTGACAAGCAATATGAGAATATCATCAGTTTCAGAGGTCGCGAGAAGGAACCGGCCCCGAAAAACCCTGAACAATACGTCCTTTTCTAACAATATCCGCCGATTTTACTCGGGCCAGAACAAAGAAAAAGCCCCTAGAGTCAGGGGCTTGAAAGACGAGGTATTCTAGCTGATTAGAAAATGCGGTCCAACCGCAACGCCCCGGCACTGCTCCCCGAAGCGAAGGACATTCTAGCTGATTAGAAAATGCGGTCCAACCGCAACTATCCTGGCTGTGCTGAGAAGTACAAAGACATTCTAGCTGATTAGAAAATGCGGTCCAACCGCAACCCGGGACAATCCGCGGCCGCTCAAATTCCTCATTCTAGCTGATTAGAAAATGCGGTCCAACCGCAACAAGTCGGCAAGCGAGATGTTGCCGCATTCATTCTAGCTGATTAGAAAATGCGGTCCAACCGCAACGGACGACTGGCGACATTGTTGTTTCAGAGAATTCTAGCTGATTAGAAAATGCGGTCCAACCGCAACACCGGCGCGCACCGCCTTCACATCCCATTGATTCTAGCTGATTAGAAAATGCGGTCCAACCGCAACATGCCCACGAACGGCTCGGCGTAGGTCTCAATTCTAGCTGATTAGAAAATGCGGTCCAACCGCAACTTGCAGATCGCGCTACTGACCTGTCGCGATATTCTAGCTGATTAGAAAATGCGGTCCAACCGCAACCTCCATTACGTTGATCTTGCCTGCGACGAAATTCTAGCTGATTAGAAAATGCGGTCCAACCGCAACCGTCGAACGCCTGTGCTGGCGGCGCAAGCATTCTAGCTGATTAGAAAATGCGGTCCAACCGCAACCGCAATGCCATGGGCGACGTGATGCTGTCATTCTAGCTGATTAGAAAATGCGGTCCAACCGCAACAACGGCCATGAAGCCGTGTAGCATTTCATGATTCTAGCTGATTAGAAAATGCGGTCCAACCGCAACCTGCAAGGCCGTCTGCCAGTTCCGGATTGCATTCTAGCTGATTAGAAAATGCGGTCCAACCGCAACCTAAATGCATATGTCTACAAGGATATGTGCATTCTAGCTGATTAGAGAATCCAGCACATCATCAGACAGCTAAATCATATAGCTAACTTCAGCACCCAGTTCTCAGCATCATCCTCCCCGGCGCACCGTTTCCCCAACTGCGTTTCGCGGCGGACGCATCCGGTGCCGTCATCTGAGCATGATCGATGCGGATGATATGGATCTGCGGCCCCTGGGGCGCATGCGTGGCGTATGACCTGCCGCGGCATTGCGCTAGAATTCCCGCCGCGCGGAAATCGGAGAGACACATGAAACGCATCCTGCCCCTGTTGCTCGTGAGCTGCCTTGCGGCGGCGCCTGCCATCGCGCAAACCGCTGACTGCGGCGCGCTTTTGGGAACCTATCTGACGAAAAAGGTCGACACCTCCGGTGTTGATAAAGGGGTCACCGGACGCACGCTTCTTTCGTTGGCGGAAAATGGATCTGCAATTATGACCGACAGCGCTCAGGGCGGGATCAAGGGCTATCAGGCTTTCGGCATGATGCAGGGCGTTTGGCGCTGCGAGGCGGGTGGCGAGAGTGCCATGAGGTTTCACGCGACCCTGGTTGACTTTTCCTATCCCGATGGCGACAACCCCGATGCCAAGATCGCCCGGGTCGAGATTTCAGGCGCAGTGGACGCCACGTCCGGGACGCTGAAAGGCCGGACCGCGATCAATATCTTCCCGCTCTTCGATGATCCCTTTTCGGGCAAAGCGCCAGAGCTTGTCGTCAATTACGATTTTGAGGGCCAGCGGATTCTGGTCACGCCGCCCAACCGGAGCTAGCGCGGGCAAGGGGTTTTTTGTGAAAGGCAGGCGGATCTGCCGCAGAGGGTCCGGTTCAGGTCCGCGCCGGCTCCGTCAACCTGATGCAAGACCAGGCTGCCAGCACATTCAGTCCAACGATGGCAAAGAGCGGCCACGCGGCGCCCTGCAGGTGCGCCAGGCTGCTGAACACAAAGGCGAACAGGATTCCGACGACGCCGGCGCTTGTGTTGCTGATGGCGACGTAATACGGCCGCTTGTCTTCAGACGTCGCATTCACCAGATGAAGCACACGCGCGCCGATCACGCCTTGCGTCCCAAGTGCGACAAGCGCAACGACAAGCCCATGGGGAACGGGGTGTTGCAAGGCGGGCGTGGCCTCGATGGTCAGCGCCCAGACGCCGGCGCACGCCGTGATCCCCGCACCCAGCGCCATCACATAACGCTCCGAAATCCGGCCCAGGATCTGCCAGAACGGGCCGCCGATAACGACGGCGATGCCGGTCGCGACCACAAAGATGCTCAGGCTGACCTGCTTGTGGGAATGCAATGCCGCCGCATGGATGGCATAGAACGGCATGGCAAGTTCCACCGAGACCAAAAGGCACCGCGCAACAACATAGGACCGGAACCACGGCACACGCGCGACCTCGCTTAATCCGTCGCGCAACGTCGCAAGGTATCCTTGTCCATTGGTCTGCCGATTGCGCTGCGCGCTTTCCTGATAACCGCCGTCTCCGTCCGCCAACGGCTCGCGGACCGTCATGGCGAAAAGCGCGGCCAGGACCGTCACCGCGATGCCACCCCACAGCAGGTCGAGATGCCGGTCCAGTGGCGTCGACGCGGCCGTGAAATGGTGCGCGGCCCACGTCAAAAGAATGGTGACCACACCGGCAATCATGGTCTGGGTGAACATCAGCCTGTTGCGGCCCTGATGCCGCAGGCTCCGGCCTATGAGGTCGTTGTAGGCGAGTGTGTTGAGACCGCGAAAAGTCCCCAGGACAAGCGCGACCAGCAAGAAGATGGCGACGACAAAAAAGGTCGACTCCGCGCGCATGGCCAGCGCGACGATTGTCAGCGCCGTCGCGGTCGCAAGTGCCGCAAGCATGATGAACCACTTCCGGGTCCTTGCCGCCGTGAGGACAGGGGCCGCGACGATCTCGGTCACGAGCCGCGCAAACTGGACCAGAGGCACAAGCAAGCCGGCAAAGAAGATTGGCGCGCCGACGGCGAAATACAGGAACGGAATGACAAGGCGCGGACTGGCGAGCACTTCGGCGGTCTCAAAGCAGACCCCCTGGCCGAGCAGAACGCGGAAGTTCCATTTTTCAGATTCCGGCGTCGTCGTTCCACCGGGACTTTCTGTTCGACCGGGATGTTCAGCGGACATTGGCAACACTGGATTTGTCATTGTCCGGCAATCTGACGTCAGGTGAAGTCAATACCGGCTGAAACAAACGCTTGCATCGGCGCATTGAGTACACTGCCGTTAAGCTATGGCCTTTGAATATGCAAATCCTAAAGTCTTAAGCACAACTTGCACTGCGCTTGAACAACTGGACGCGCTGGATCAAACGCAGACCATCGGTGGGATCGCAGTCTATGCCCCGATTACTGCCGAAAGCTGACCTCCGGACAGGGCCTGCAGCGCATCTTCGCCATCCTCCTCGACCGCGCGTCGCTGCGTAAACACCCGTTCCGGAAAACAAGGATGCCCCCTAGGACATCTTTCCGGTCCCGTTCCTTCCGGCGAGCGCGTGGAGGAGATCCTTCGCCGGCATACCGGCGACGGCGCCGAGTTCGCGCGCGTGCGTGTTTACATGGGAGAGGATGCCGGTTTCATAGGTCGACCTGCCGTCGCCGATGCGGGCTGAGGATGCGTCAACGGCCGCCGCCGCAACGCCCAACCTGTCGAGCACCAGCAAGCGCGAGATACCTACATTGTCGATGCCCACGCCGGCATCGTTGAAAACGGCGAATCGGACCTGCGCCTTGATGGCGTTCTCATCCCTGCCGCCGGGAAGGCCGCCGTGCGATCCCGTGAGCACGATGCTGCCGGTGTCACTCTCGCCGATGGAGGACGCGGAATCGAGCGCGACGGCCTGTAGGGTGGTTTCCGGCCACTCAGGGTCAATCGATGAGACCGGATACCGGCCGAAAGGTTCCACCTTCACCTCTTCGCTGCCAGTGGCGCATCGCACAGGTGCGTGGGATTGCAGGTGGCGGAACGCCTCCTCGCACCGAACACCCGGGCGAAGCCCGACATCGCGGGCGCGTCTATTGACGTGCGAGATGATGCCGCGCGCCAGCATGTCGTGCGGGTCGCCGATCCGCGCGCTCATATGGTCGACCGCGGCGGCCGGCACGTGAAACGCGTCCAGCACGGCGAGGCCTTCGATACCGGCATCCTCAAGGCCGACCCCGGCATTGTGGCAGATCAGGGAGTTCACGCCGGCGGCCAGCGCACACTGCGCCACGACACGTCCGCCATGGGACCCGGTGCACACATGGGCGCCTGCGTTCTCGTCTTTCAGATGCGTGATCGATCCCACGATGCATGACGCGGGAACCGGATCAGAGTGGGTCGTGTCTGGGGCGCGACCGATCATTGCGGGAATTCCGTTTGGCTGACGGCTGGCCTGCAGTCCTAACCCGACAGAGCGTGTGCCGCTACGGATTTTGTTTAGCGGTAACGCTCAGCCTCCTGGCGTATCGGCAGGGACGGCTTTCGGGATCAGGCGTTCGATGACCTTGGCCGAACACAGCACGCCGGGCATACCGGCGCCGGGGTGTGTGCCGGCGCCGACGAGGTACAGTCCCTTGGGGCCTTCGGCGCGGTTATGAAAGCGGAACCAGGCCGACTGGGTGAAATGCGGCGCGAGCGAAAAGCCGGTCCCCATGTGGCTCAGATACCGCGTCTGGAAGTCTTCCGGCGTCATCCAGAAATCGGCGCGGATACTGTCCTGCAGGCCGGGCAGAAGGGTGGCATTGAGCGCCGCGACAATGCGGTCGCGCAGCTTCGGGCCCTCCACGTCCCAGTCGACCTCGGCCGCGAGATGCGGGACCGGACACAGGACATAGAAGCTGTCACACCCCGGTGGCGCGAAGCTCGGATCGGTCGCCGTCGGGCGGTGGACGTAGAGCGAGAAATCCTCGGTCAGCTTGTGGCGGCGGAAGATGTCGTCGAGCAGGTCTTTGTAGCGCTCGCCGAACCAGATCGTGTGATGGGCCACGTCCGGATACGTCCGGTCGGTTCCGAAATAGAGCACATAAAGCCCGAGCGACAGCCGCGCGAAACGGTGCTTGACGCGGGCGCTGCGCCGCTGTGTCTTCGCCGGCAGCATCTGGTCGAACAGGTGCATCGGATCGGCATTGGAGACGACAATGTCCGCGTTCAGCCGCTCGCCGCTCTCCAGCGCAACGCCGCGCACCTCGCCGTTTTCTGACAGGATCTGCCCGACCGTCTCGCCGTACCGCAACGTACCGCCGCCATCGCGAATGAGGCGTTCGAGCTCCCGCACCACCGCACCCGTTCCGCCCATTGCGAAATGAACGCCGTCGCGCCGTTCCAGAAAGTGGATCAGGCCGTATATGCTGGTCGTCTGGAACGGGCTGCCGCCGAGCAGCAGGGGCTGGATCGAAAACGCCCTTCGCAGTTTCGGGTTCTTCACATATCTGCACACCATCTGCCAGACGGTCTCATGCGCCCGCAGTCTGACGAGATGCGGCGCCTGCCGCATCATCGTGGCGGGGCGGTCGAACGGCTGGTCGGCGAGCTCCGTGAACGCGGTGTCGTAGATCGCGCGGGAGTGTTCGACCAGACGCAGATATCCGTCGGCGTCGTCCGGTTCGATCCGGCGGATCTCGCGCAGCGTGTCCTCGACCGTGCCGCCATAGTTGAATTCACTGCCGTCGGCGAAGCGGAACCGGTACCAGGGGTCGAGCGGGATGAGCTGAAGGCGGTCCGCCATCCTGACACCCATCAGCTCGAAAAGCTCCTCGAACAGGAATGGGGCGGTGATCACGGTCGGGCCGGCATCGTGCCGGAACCCGTCACGCTCGAACACCTGCGCGCGTCCGCCCGGCCTGTCGAGCCGCTCGATCAGCGTGACGCGGTAGCCTTTGGCCAGAAGCCGGATGGCGGCGGCGAGGCCGCCGAAGCCCGCGCCGATGACGATGGCATGCGGTGTCTGCACGGACGGTTCGGCGCGCGGACGGCTCGGCGCGTCCGATACATCGATCGTTTCGTTTGTCATATGAATCTCTGCCGCGACCGATCCTGCGTCAATTGACCGGGTCCTGCAACTTCGCAGTGCGCAGTTCGGCGAGGTTGCGGCTGCCGCTGCAGAAACAGGCGACACGCAACTGCTCGGTCATGATCGCAATGTGCCGGCGGAGCCGTTCGGCGCCATCGAGCGCCGCGTCCAGGAGGCCGGCGGCCTGTCCGGCGAGGTCGGCGCCAAGCCGGATCGACCGCGCGACGTCGAGCCCTGTGCGAATGCCGCCTGAGGAGATGATTGTTGCCTCAGGGCAGGCCTGTCGAACGGATGTAATACACCTCGCAGTGGGAATGCCCCATCCGCGGAAGGCATCGGCCACGGCACGGCGGCCGCTGTCCGGCGCCCGCTCCGCCTCCACCGCCGCCCAGCTCGTTCCGCCCGCGCCGGCGACGTCGATTATGCGCACGCCCGTCTCCCACAAGGCGCCGGCGACGTCGGCAGAAATTCCACAGCCAACCTCCTTGACGATAACCGGCACCTGCGACGCCGCGACCACGTCCGTCAGTCTGGCGCGGATGCCGGCCCACTTGCGGTCGCCTTCCGCCTGAACGGCCTCCTGAAGCGGATTGAGATGTATGATGAGCCCGTCGGCATCGATCATGTCGACGGCGCGGCGGGCGTCTTCCGCCGGGTCCTTCCAGTCGAGAAGCTGGGCGGCGCCGAAATTGGCCAGGATCGGTACGTCGGGGGCGAGTGCCCGCAAAGACCTGTCCAATCCCGCATCCGCGCCGCCGTGCTCCAGCGCCACGCGCTGCGAGCCGATGCCAAATGCGACACCGGCCGCGTTGGCGGCTTTCGCGATGGCCTTGTTGATCTCCGCCGCCGCTTCGGGGCCGCCGGTCATCGAGCTGATGAGAAACGGCGCCGCAAGGCGCCGGCCGAGGAACTCCGTCGACAGGTCGATGTCGTCGAGATCGAGCTCGGGCAACGCGACATGCTCAAAGCGCACACGCTCAAGACCGGTCGTGATTTCCCGGTTGGACACGTCTCGTGACAAAACAATGTCCAGATGCTCGCTTTTTCGCTTGATTGTTCGGTCCATGTCGAAGGACGTTCCGGGTAACCGTGTGAAAGCGCAATAAGTGGTCCATTTGAAATAGAGGACCGTATACGCACGGGGCGCATTTTCGGATCATGCCCGAACCGATGTCTGCGCACCGTCTGTGTGCATCAACGTTCGAATGGTGATGGATAGTCAAGCAGTTGATATGAACGCCCAACTGGATGCATGGCGGGCTTCGGTGGAGAAGGCGCTCGACCTTCACTTGTCCGCCGAACCGCCGGTGGGGCTTATTGAGGCTGGCCGGTTCAGCCTGCTTGGCAACGGAAAACGGGTGCGCGCCTTGCTCGTTCTCGCCGCGGCCCACGATCTCGGTGTCGATCCGGACGTGGCGATGAATAGCGCATGTGCCATCGAGATGGTGCACGCCGCCTCGCTCGTGCTCGATGATCTGCCCTGCATGGACGATGCGCTTCACCGCCGCGACCGCGAAACCACCCATCGCGCCTACGGTCAGTCCACGGCTATCCTTTGCGCCATCGGCCTGATCGCCCGTGCCTTCGAGCTGGTCGCGGACGCGCCGCGATTGACCCCTGAGACGCGAAGCAGGATGGCCGCGAACCTTGCCGAGGCCATCGGCTATGCGGGTCTCACGGGCGGTCAGTATGACGACCTTCTGATCAAGTCCGGACACAAAAACCGGCAAGAGCTGGAGGGGCTGTACATGCGCAAGACCGGCGTTCTCTTCAGCCTGTCCCTGGAGTTCGGGGCGATGGCCGCGGACGCAGAACAGACCGACCTCAAGAAACTCTCGGATGCGGGCGCCAAGCTCGGGATCGCGTTTCAGTTGATCGACGATCTGCTCGACGCCTGTGCGTCGCGGGAGGCGGTTGGAAAGGATGTGCGCAAGGACATCGAAAGGACGACGGCCGTCAGCCTGCATGGCGTGCAGGGGACAATGCGGGAGGCAGACGCACTGAAAGCCGAGGCGCGTTCCGGATTGGCTGAGATTCTCGGCGAGAATGCCACGATCGGACTGGTCGACTGGATGTCCGACTATGTGGTCTCACGTGTCGGGGCGAGGGCGGCGCCGTCGGCTCCGGCGCAAAGGCTGGCGGAACACTGAAATGACCGGTCCATTCCTGGAAGTTGCGGACGCGTCGTTTCACTATGGCCGACGCCACGTCCTCGACCATGTCGCCCTGTCGGTGGACCGTGGAGAGATTTACGTCCTACTCGGCCCGAACGGTGCCGGGAAATCGACATTGGTCAGGGCCATAACTGGCCAGATTCATCTCGACAACGGCCAGGTTCTGGTCGGCGGGGCCCGCCCTGAAGTCAACGCGTCGGCGCGGCGCAGCATCGGCGTGGTTCCGCAGAACATCGCGCTGTACGAGAAGCTGAATGCGCGCGAGAACCTGCATGTAATCGGACGGCTGATGGGTGTTGCGGCGAGCGGCATGCAACAGCGCATCACCGAGATGCTCGACCGTATCGCGCTTGGAGACCGGGCGAGAGACCGGGTGGAGGTGTTGTCGGGCGGCATGCGCAGGCGGCTCAATATCGGCGCGGCGCTGATGCATGAACCGAGCCTGCTGATTCTGGATGAACCGACCGTGGGCGTCGACCAGGCGGGCCGGCACGCCGTCCGCGAACTGCTTATCGCCTTGCGCGATGGTGGCCTTGCGGTTCTGCTCACGACACACGAAATGGACGAGGCGGATGCGCTTGCCGACCGGGTCGGCGTCATCGTCGAGGGGCGGCTGAAGGCGGAGGGCACTCCCGGCCACCTGGTGGCGGAGCAATTCGGCCAGACGCTTGAGCTGATTGTTCAACTGGCGGATCCCTCAGCCCCGCAATCGAAGGTCGACAAAGTGCTTTCCTCGCTTAACCTCGGCTATGATCCCTCCACGGGCCAGTGGCGCGGCCTTGTGATGGAGAGCGAGGTATCGATGCAGGTTGCGGTTAATCGGATTATGCATGCCGGATTTAGCGTCAAGGACATACGTATGCGCCGCCCCGGTTTGGACACTCTTCTCGCTCATCTGACCGCGCAGCGCGACCTGCAATGAGGGCCGCTGTCCTCAAGGCGATGGTCCTGGGACTGATCCGGGACCCGGCTGCACTGGTTTTGAGCTTTGTCCTGCCCGCGGCGGTGTTTGCGATTTTCGCGCTTATCTTCGCCGGTGCGACGGGCGGCAGTCTGGCCATCAAACTGGCGGTGCTTGATGAGGAACGCACCAGCGCGTCCGAGCGTTTCCTGAAAGGCATCAAAACACACCCGCAGATCGAACTCCTTGAGCTCCAGGATGGGAACAGTGAGGAGGTTGTGGCGCTGGTGCGCAGCGGCGTCGCGGACGTGGGCATCGTCGTCAGGGGCGGTGAGCGGACCCTGGCATCGGGGTCTTCGGACGGCGAACCGCCGATTGTGCTCATCACCGACCCGACCCGCGAAATCGCGGTCGCCGTTGTCGAAGGGATCGTCCAGGAGTCGTACTTCGGAAAACTGCCGGATGTTGTGATCGGCGGTGTCGCGCGGATCGTGGCAACGGACCTCCTGCCGCTCGACCCGGCGCAGAAGGCACGCCTCGACGCGGCGCTGGAGGCGTTGACGAGGGACATTGAAGAGCGCGAAAAAACCGAAACGGCATCGGGTGATTCAGGCGACGACCGGATCAGGCTGCCGTTCGACAGGCTGGTCGAGCGCCGCAGCGGAATTGGGGAACCCGGTGTGTCGACCAGTATCTCGTACTACGCCGGCGCCGTCGCGATCATGTTCCTTCTGTACTCCGCACTGACCGGCGGTCTGACTCTGTTGCAGGAGCGCGAGAGCGGTCTTCTCGAGAGGATTTCGACCGGTCCCGCGGGTGCGCGCCCGGTGGTCGACGGCAAATTCCTGTACCTCGTTCTGCAGGGCACGACCCAGGTGGGGATCATCTTCCTTGTCGCCTGGCTTGGGTTCGGGCTCAACCTGCCCGCTCATCTGTCGCCCTGGTTTGCCGTCACGCTGGCCGCGGCCGTCTCGGCGTCGGGACTGATGCTTGGTTTCGTGGCCTTGTGCCGCACCATGCAGCAGGCAAATACACTCGGTACGATCCTCGTCCTCGTGGTCTCCGCCATCGGGGGCAGCATGTTGCCCCGCTTCCTGATGCCGTCCTATATTCAAGCGCTCGGTTGGGCGACGCCGAACACGTGGGCGCTCGAAGCCTATGCCGCGATCTTCTGGCGAAACGAAAGCTGGTCGGCGATCGGGCTGCCGATCGCCGTATTGATCGCCTCGGGCCTGGCCGGTTTGCTTGTGGCTCACCTGGCATTGGCGAGGCAACGTTAGCCGCAGCCTTTGCCGCCGTTTGTGCGAGATGTCGAAATGACCGCCGCTGATCAACTGCAAGAGCCGGAAAAGCGCAGCAAAACCATAACCTTGACGAATATCGCGCTGGCGGTGGCAATCATTGCAAGCTGGCTTGCGGCGCATATCTACAGCGTGTTCTTTTTCGAGCTCACAACAAGCGTGCTGCCACTCGTGGTGGTCCTGTTCGTGTTGAACACGTGGTTGAGCGTCGGGCTCTTCATTGTCGCGCATGATTGCATGCACGGCTCTCTCGTTCCGTTCCGGCCTGCGGTCAACCGTGCGGTCGGCCGGCTTTGCCTGACGCTCTATGCCGGGTTCTCGTATGACGACCTGAACCGCAAGCACCATCTGCATCATCGCCACGCCGGAACTGGTGAAGATCCGGATTTCCACGACGCGCCGCCTTATGGGTACTGGCGGTGGTTCGCCAACTTTCTCAGCGAGTATTTTTCATGGCGGCAGTATGCGCACATGACGGTGCGGTTCCTCGTCTATGTCTACGTGCTCGGCGCGCATCTTGAGAACGCGATCCTCCTGTGGTGCATCCCGGCGATCCTCTCGGCGCTGCAGTTGTTCACGTTCGGAACCTATCTGCCGCACCGGCCGCACCGCGAACCTTTCGCCGACCGGCATCGCACAATCAGCAACAACTATTCATGGCTCGTTTCGCTGCTGACGTGCTTCCATTTCGGCTACCACCATGAGCATCACCTGGATCCGAAGATGCCGTGGTGGCGGTTGCCGCGGGCGCGCAAGTATTTCAAGCAGAAGGGATTGGTGCACTGACGCCGATTGGCGCGTTGCGTGCCGCCTTGTTAGTCCACGAGTGCCGGATGCGTCCACAACCCGTCGCGCGTCGGCTGGCGGACCAGGCTGCTCGCCTTCGCCCCGGCGACATGAAGCGGCGCGAACGCCAGGATGGCTGCCTTGTAGGGTTTGGAAACGACCGTGCGTTCATCCCACGCCTGATCGCCGCGTGCGCGCACCTTGGTGCCGATGGCTCTGTAAACCGCGCGCGCGGCCGCGATGGATATTGCGGCGCGAACGGGGAGGGCGGCAATTCCGTAGACAGCCGAATTGTAGTACCGGTCCGCTTCCGCCAGCAGCCGTTTCGTTGCCTGTGCGACGCCTGCGCGATGGGCGCGGTCCCCGATCTGCGAGGCGGGGACACCGGCCTCCGCGAGCCAGTCGAGCGGCAGGTAGACCCGGCCACTTGCCGCGTCGTCAATGACGTCGCGGGCGATATTGGTCAGCTGAAACGCAATACCAAGGTCCGCCGCGCGCCGCAGTATGGCAACATCGGACACGCCCATCACCTGCGCCATCATCAGCCCGACGACGCCGGCGACATGGTACGAATAATGGACCGTGTCGCAGAGCGTTTCGTACGTCCGGCCGTTCGCATCCATTGCGAAACCGTCGATGAGCTCGAGCGGATGGCGTTCCGGGATCTGATGCTTCGCCATGACGCGCGCGAGGGCCTCGAACACCGGACCGTCCGGCTCGCCGCGCGAGGCAGCCAAGGTCTGGCGCCGCAGTTCATCGACGATTTCGCTGCCCCTGTCCGAGCCTTTCCCGGTTTCGGGCGCGCGTGCGAAACCCAGGTCCTGGCCGTCGATCGCGTCATCGCAATGGCGGCACCATGCGTACAGCATGTATGTGCTCTCACGGACGTCCGGCGGCAGGAGCCGCGCAGCGGCAGCGAAGCTCTTTGAGCCGATTTCGATGCGCTCGCGGCTCAGAGCGACAATCGGGTCCTCGCGTTGTGTCATGAAGTCAGCTTGTCCTGTGGCGCTCCGTGAATGGGCGGGCGGCGGCGCAGGGACGACTCCGGGATCGCCTTGGCTGCGCGCCACATCGGAATGGGGGGACGACCGACGAGGATCCGGACCTTGTCGTATGGTGTGAGCCGGTCGCTGTAGAAGCGGTCGATCAGCCCGTTCGAAAGGCTGTAGAACCGCTGAAGGATACGCCAGCGCTCATCGGGCCTGGCGGCGACGAACAACATGCGGTTGACGATGCGGAAGAAGCTGCGGCTCTCCCACAGATGGCGGGATCGCTTTTCGATCAGCTGCTGGACGGCGGCGGTTTCGAGCGGTGTGAACCGCGCCAGGATATCGGCCAGTGCCACCGCGTCGGGAAGTGAATAGCCGGTCGTTGGATGGAACAGCGCGGCGCGGAGCCCGGCACAGGCGCATGGACTCTCGGCGCGGCGGTTGCGCCAGAACGCGTCGATATCGCCGCCGAGCGCAACGGGCAGAACGCCGCTCTCGCGCCGCAGTTCATTGGCGTCACCCCATCCTTGCTCGGATCGGTACTCCAGGATCCGGCTGCCTATGTCTTCGGTATCGAGCCGGCTGTGGTCGCTGTAATAGGTGTCTTCGATGAGCAGGTGGCGTTCGCTGAAAGGCAGCAGATAAACGAAGCGATACCCGTCATGTTGCGGGACGGTGGCATCCATGATCACGGGTTCTGTCACACCGTGCGGTGCCGACGTCTCGACCTCGTGACCGACGAATTTCTGGTAGCCGATCTCCAGCACAGGATCGCGCAAGGCGCCACGGCAATCGATGACGCAATCGGTGGTGATGCGCTCGCCATCTGCGAGGACAACCTCGTTCGCATCCGCGGAAACCACATCGGTGCCGGTTCGAACGCTTTCGCCCAACAACCGCGATGCCACGTCATGCAGCCGGTCGCTGGTCACCGAGTGGTAGCCGGTCCGGATTTGCCGTCTGAACCGCGGAAAGCGGATGGTCTGCTTCGGCCAGCTTCTGACCAGAAACGGCTCCATCCATTGTAACTGTTCGGGCGCGATGTCGGTGTTGTGAAACGACCAGATGTGATTGCCGCCAAGGGTCCATCCGCGTTCCAGAACAAGCAGCTTGCGCTCGGGCTGCAGCTGTTTGAGCCGATACGCCGCGAGCGCGGCCGACAGGCCGCCGCCAAGAAACACCACGTCGTACTGGCGCGTTTTCATGGAACTTCATTTCAATCGGTTCAGTGCCCCGTCTGGTACGCGCACGACGTGGCAACGGATCATCGTTCATGCATATACGATGACGGCGGACATGTCAGTTCGCGCCCGCAAACTCATCGACGGCGCGTTTGTCATGGAATCCGCAATCAGTCAACGAACCGGTTCGGCTCGTATCCATGGTTTTTAGGCCGGACGGCGGCCTCAGTTGCCGCGTTATGCCGTCCCGAGATAGGCGTTCCGGAACCGCAGGCGGCAGGCGGCCGGGTCCAGATTCCGGCTGAATTCGGACGGCGGACCCTGCATCACGCGCGTCACGAGAAACCGCGGCCCGGAGGCCTCCTGAAGGAACGCCGCGGCATCAGCAAGTTCGTCGGGGCTTGCGACGGTCCTGACCGAGCCAATCCCGGCACCTTCCGCCATCTTCGCCAGGTCCGTCTTGCGCGCGGTATGTCCGGGCTGTCCGCCGGTCTCGCCGTGGCACCCGTTATCGATCACGACAATCGACAGGTTTTCCGGCTGCATGGTGGCGACGGTCGCGAGCGAACCGATGTTCATGAGCAATTCGCCATCGCCGGTGATGACGGCGACCTTGGATTCAGGCGCGGACAGCGCAGTGCCGAGCCCCATGCAGACGGCGGCACCCATGGTTCCGGCCATGGTGTAGAGTTTCTCACTGTCCCCGGTGAGCGCGGCGGCGTCGCGCGCCGGACCGGCGAGTCCGCTGATGAAAAGGTAGCCGTCCGTGTCGGGAAAAAGTTGCGGAAGGATCTCGCGGCGATCGAGCATTGGTTGTGTCATCTTTGGAGTTTCCTTCTTTGTTAGAACGGCTTGGCGCCGAGAAAGCGTTGCGACAGGATCAATGCCGACGCGTGTCCGCCCTTAAAGGTTGCGGAGATCGCGGCGTCGGCTGCAGGCGCGAGGTCGTCGGGCGTATCCACCCGGAAGATCAGAACGCCCATGGCTTCCAGAATGGGCTCCGCCGCCTCGCCCATCGGATATTGCCAAGGGTTCTGCTCGCCATAGTCGCCGCGCATCGAGACGATCATCAGAATGGGGAAGCGTCCGCCTTTCACGAACGACAGGAAATTGGGGCAGTTGCCGACGCCCGACGACTGCATGCAGAGCACCGCCTTTTTGCCGACGAGATCGGCGCCCGCACATAGGGCAATACCCTCCTCCTCGGTTGTCAGAAGGATGGGCCGCATGTCGTTGTGAGCTTCGGCCAGTTCAACCAGACGTTTGTTCCCGGCATCCGGGACGTAGCTCATCATGGAGACGTCCGCGTCGACCAGCTTGTCGAACACCTGGGCGGACCAGTCGTTCTTGTCGGGTTCGGTCATCAGTCTGAATGTCCTTTTTGTTGTCGTGCTTGGTTTGCGTCGAAGTTCAGTGAAAGTGGTTCATCAGCTCCCGCCGGCGCCGAAATCCTCGTCGAACAGGTCCCTGAAGTGTGCGGCGAAAGATCGGGCGATCTCGGACCGTGGCCGGTTGGCCGGAAAGGCAATGCCGGGCTCGAAGCGGATTGTCGGATGGAACGGTTTGATACTCAGCCCGCCGCTGTCCATTTCCTTTGCCGTAATCGGCTCGACGATGGCGGCGCCCGCGCCGGATTCCACGAGCTTGTAGATCATGGCGGCGAGATTGGCCTCGATCTTCACCATCGGCTCGATGTTGGCGGCGCGAAACACGGCAAGGACCTTGTACTGCGTCTGGGTTTCCGTCTCCTGGCAAATGAGCGGTACGCCGGCGAGATCCTCGACGTGAATCTCTTCGCGGTCACACAGCGGATGGCCCTTCGGCAGAATGCAAACGCCTTCGACCCGGCTCAGCGGTTCGATTTCGAGCCCCTGGACATCGTTGGGGAAGAAGCCAATGCCAACGTCGAACTGGTGGATCAGCATCTTGTCGACGACCGAGGGCGTGGTATCGGTGCTGACGGTGATCGAGACACCTGGATACTCGTCTTCAAGCCTTGCCAAAGCCTCCGCCAGATAGGCCGTGGACATGCCAAGCGTTCCGGTGATTCGCAACGTATCCGATTTCAGGCGCGCGATACCCTGCGCTGCGCTTTCAATGCGGCTGAGCGCCTGAATGCTGCGGTCCACCTCTCTGTGCAGCATCGTCGCCTCGCGCGTCGGTTTGATGTTGCCGCCATGGCGCTGGAAGAGGGAGAAACCGACTTTCGACTCCAGTTCGCGGATCAACCGGCTGACGGCGGGCTGGCTGATGCCGAGCAACTCGCCGGCAGCGGTCATCGAGCCGGTGAGCATGACGACGTGGAACGCCTCGACCTGACGATGATTGATCCAGCCTGTCATGTGCAGATCCCGCTCACGGATTCGCAGCGATGGTCACGAGTTTCTCCTCCATCATTTCATAGATCGCATGGGGAGGACCTTCCTTGCCGAAGCCGCTGTCCTTTATGCCGCCATAGGGCATCAGATCGACACGGCTGGAACTCGTCTCGTTGATGTGAATGTTGCCGACGTTGAGACCGCGCACGGAAGCCAGAACTTCATTCAGACTGCCGGTGAAGACGCCGGTCGCCAATCCGTAGGGCGTTGCGTTCGCCCGTGCCAAGGCTTCATCGAAGCTTTTGAACGGCACGAGCGTGACGACCGGGCCAAACACCTCCGAGCAGGTCAGTTTCACGTTTTCAGGAACGTTTTCAAGGACGGCGGGCTGCATGAGCGCCCCGTCGGCCTCGCCGCCGCACAGCAAGTCGGCGCCGGCGGCGCACGCCTCTTTCACCCAGTTTGCGACGCGGTCGGCGGCCTGCGGCGAAATCAGAGGGCCGACGTCGGTGTCGTCGCTGCCGGGGTCGCCGACGACAAGCGCGCCGACTTTCTCCAGCAGGCGATCCCGCACGGATGAATAGACGTCCTCATGGACGAGCAGAATCTGGATGGACGTGCAAACCTGACCGGCCTTGCGGAACGTGGCGGGCATGATCTTTGCGATCGCGGCGTCGAGGTTTGCATCGGCGCAGACGATGGTCGCCGAGATGCTGCCGAGTTCCATCTGGGTCTTGCGCAGGCCGGCAATCTGCTGGATGTGCTTGCCGACACGGGTGCTGCCGGTAAAGGCGATGTAGCGGACGCGCGGGTCTTGGATGAGCGCTTCGGACTCTTCGATCCCCGCGCACAGCAGGTTGAACGACCCCGCGGGCGCGCCCGCCGCATGGAAACTCTCTGCCAAAAGGATGGCCGTCAACGGTGTCTGATTGGCCGGCTTGAGGATCACCGCGTTTCCCGCTCCGAAAGCGGGACCGACCTTGTGGAGCACGGTGTTCAGGGGCGAGTTGAACGGTGTGATCGCAACGGCGATGCCGTACGGTTGGTGCACGGTGAACGCCATCCGGCCCGCCTGACCGGGCGCGCTGGAGATCGGCACTATCTCGCCGACGACGCGACGGGTTTCCTCCGCCGACAACCGGATGTTCTGCATGGCGCGTGCAATCTCGCCGGACGCGTCCTTGCGGGTGAACCCCGTATCGAGAACGATGGCGTCGATCAATGCCTCGCGGCGCGTGGCGAGTTCGTCGGCAACCCGGCTCAGGATTTCGGAGCGCTCGAACACGGGCAGGCCCTGGCCTGCTACGTAAGCGTGGGCCGCGTCGAGCACCTGCCCCACGTGATCGGGTGCGGCGCAGGCGATCTCGGCAACCGTTTGCTGGGTGAACTTGTCCCGCACGGGTTGCGTGCGGCCACTGTCCCGCCAGCGCCCGCCGATATAAAGACCGCTTGGCATTGCGGTGAAATCCAGCGCCCGGGTCACGAGGCGATCTTTCGAAGGGTGGCGTTCGGTCTGAGTGCGGCCGTTGCGACCTCGTCGACGGTGAGGTCATCGTTGATGACGACCTTGTAGTCCCGTTCCGCCGCTTCCCGGCTGATCAGTTGGTTGCGTACGTCTTTCTGCACCTTGGCCGGGTCGCGCGCGGCGGCATCGCCATAGCCGCCGCCGCCCGGCATGTTGACGATCAGCCGTTCGCCTCTCGGTATGACCTGAAAGCCCTTGCCCTTGAGAACCGCGCCCGAGGCGAGGCTCACCTGACCGCACAGACCGTCGAGGCCGCCGTCACGTCCGCGCGGCGCGTGGTGAATTCGCTCAAACACGGCATGAATGCCGAAAGGGACGTCTTCGCGGTTGGTGATCTCCATGATCTGGCCGAGGCCGCCACGCTGCCGGCCCGCACCGCCGGAATCGGTGCGAAACTCTTTCCGCCACACGACAACCGGCGTGATCGCCTCGGTGACCTCGATGGGAACGGTCTTCACGCCGCTGGGAAAGGGCGTCGCGGACAACCCATCCTGTTTCGGACGGGCGCCGGCGCCGCCGGAATGGAAGCTCGTGACGTTGAAGGTGGTGCCCTCGGTGCCGGTCAGCCCGTGGCCTGCCGCGAGGCGCACGTTCCAGAGGTTCGATGTGCCCTCGGCCGGCACGCAGTCCGGCAATGCCTGATGCAAACAGCCGAACACGACATCGGGCAGCATGTGACCAATGGTCGATCGGGCGACGACGGCGCACGGCGGTTGCGCGTTGACGATTGCGTCTTCCGGCGCCGTGACTTCAATGGCGTCCAGAGTGCCGGTGTTGTTGGGAATGCGCGGTGCGGCGACGCACTTCACGGCGAATGCCGTGTAGGCCTCGGTGTAACACATCGGACAATTGATGCCGTAGGAGGACACCGGCGAGGTGCCCGTGTAGTCGACCAGAACCTTGCCGTTGCCGATGGTCAGCGATGCGACAAGATCGATCGGCTCGTCATAGCCGTCGATGCGCATGGAATGGGTCCAGGTTCCCTGCGGCAGCTTGTCGATGGCCTCGGCGATACCGCGCCGGCTCTGTTCGATAATGTACGACCCCAGCTCGTCGAGGTCGTCGAGGCCGTACTCCGCCATCATCGACAAAAGCCGGTTCGATCCGCGTTCGTTGCAGGCGACCAGCGCGTAAAAGTCGCCTTCCACCTGGACCGGTTCGCGCACATTGTGACGCAGGATTTTGAGCAGCCAGTCGTTCATCCTCCCGCGTTTGATCAACGGCAGGATCGGGATGTAAAGGCCCTCGTGATAGACCTGCCGGCTGTCCGGCGACATGCCCTGACCGCCGATATCCACCACGTGCGTCGTGCTCGCGAACAGCGCGACCATCTTCTCGCCCGCGAAGGTTGGCGAAACCATGGTGATGTCGTGCAGATGGCCGGTTCCCTTCCAAGGGTCGTTGGTCACGTAAACGTCGCCGGGCTCCATGGTCTCGGCCGGAAACTCGTCGAGAAAGTGCTTCACGGCCCGGGCCATGGAATTGACGTGACCGGCGGTGCCGGTGACCGCCTGAGCCAGCATTCTGCCGTCCAGGTCGAAGACGCCCGCCGAAACGTCGCCCGCCTCGCGCGCGGAGGTGCTGAAGGAGGTCCGGATGAGCGTCTGCGCCTGCTCCTCAACGACGGAGACCAGCCGGTTCCACATGACCTGCAGACGAATGTCGCGCATTTGTGCGTTTTCCACGGGGCGCCTCCTTTATGCCGCCTGGCGTTGACGTGTGAGGATGAGATGGCCGGGTGAGCTGACCAGTGCATCGAAGCCTGCCGGAACGACCGTCGCCGTTTCCGTTTCGACAATCACGGCGGGCCCGTCCACGCGCGACCCGGCGGCCATCTCGGTGCGGTCGTAGAGGGCGGCTTCGACCGCCTGTCCGCTTCCGGGATCGAACAGCGGTCTCCGGCCCCGTTCCTTCGGCACGGACCCGTTGGTCGGTGCGGGCGCCTCCTCGATCGGCGCCTGTTCGCTGGCAAGGGTCAACGCCCACGAAAGCGCCTCCACTTCGAGGCCCGGCACGACACGGCCGAACAGGCGGATATATTCCTCTTCGAACCATGATCGCAGCTCATCGCGGATGTCGCTGTCATAATCCTTCACCGGCAAGGGAACGACGATTTCGTGCCCCTGACCGCGGTAGCGCATGAAGGCCTCGCGGGTCTCCGTCAATTGGGCATCCGGTGCTCCGAGGCGGACGACGGACTGCGCCTCGGCGCGCATCTCGGCGAACATCGAAGACAGGGCGCCGGGATCGATATCGTCGAGCCGCATCAGCCGGGTGCGGATAACTTCATAGGAGATCGGTGCGCGCAGGAAACCGTATGCGGAGCCGACGCCGGCGCTGGTAGGCACAATCACGCGGTCGATATCGAGCTTTTCCGCAAGCCGTGCGCAATGCAAGGGCGCCGCCCCGCCCATGGCGATGAGCGTACGCTCGCCGGTATCCTTGCCCTTTTCGACGGCGTGAATGCGTGCCGCGCTCGCCATGGTCTCGTCGACGATCTCGGAAATGCCCGCCGCGGCGATCACGGTTTCCATATCGAGTTCGGTGCCGATGGCCGGCGTGATTGCGTTCTCGGCCTTGTTCTGATCGAGCACGATCTTGCCGCCCGCGAAGTTCGCCGGGTCGATGCGGCCAAGAACCACGTCCGCGTCGGTGACGGTCGGTGCCGTGCCGCCGCGTCCGTAGCAGGCCGGCCCCGGCATGGACCCGGCGCTGTCCGGCCCGACGGTGATGCGTTTCAGTTCATCGACGCGTGCGACCGAACCGCCGCCGGCGCCGATCTCGACCATATCGATGACCGGAATCCGGATCGGCAGCCCGCTGCCCTTCAGGAACCGGTACTGGCGTGCGACTTCGAAGCTGCGATCGTATTGCGGCATGAGGTCGTCGATCAGCGTCAACTTGGCCGTCGTGCCGCCCATATCGAAGGACAGCGCGTGCTTGATGCCGCATTCCGCGGCGATCGCCTGGCTGAAGATGACGCCGCCCGCGGGACCGGACTCAATCAACCTGATCGGCTGCGCGATGGCCGTCTCAACGGTCGTAATACCGCCGCTCGACATCATCAGAAGGAACGGGCAGTCGAGGCCGTTGTCGGCGAGGCTCGATTCCAGTTCGCGCAGATACCCCGCCATCAGCGGCTGGACATAGGCGTTGGCGCAGGTTGTCGATGTGCGTTCGTATTCGCGGATTTCCGGGCAGACATCGGACGAGAGGGTGATGGAAAGGTCCGGCAGTTCCGAGTGGAGAATTTCGCGGATACGTCGCTCGTGCGCCGGGTTGATGTAGCTGTGGAGCAGGCAGACGGCGACCGACTCGATGTCGGCTTCCTTGAGTGTCGGAACCAGCGCGCGCACGGCATCCTCATCGAGTTCGAGCAGCACGCTGCCGTCGGCGGCGACGCGCTCGGGAACCGTCAGACGCAGGTGGCGCGGGATCAGCGGGTCGGGCCGTTCCATATAGAGGTCGTACTGCTCGAAGCGGTGCTCATGGGCAATCTCGAGCGAATCGCGAAATCCGTCCGTCGCGACGAGCGCGGTCCGCGCGCCTTTGCGTTCGATCAGCGCGTTGGTCGCCAGCGTGGTGCCGTGGATGACCAGTTCGACGTCGGCGGCATTCGAGCCGGTCTGCTGCAGCAGTTGCAGGATGCCGTTGATCACGCCGCGGGCCGGCGCATCATGGGTTGTGAGCACCTTGGTGCTGGCGTGACCGTCGTGGCGCTCGAGAACCACGTCGGTGAAGGTGCCGCCGATATCAACCGCGAGCTTCATTGATCATGCTCCTACTTTTTCTTCTGATTCTTCTTCTGGCGTTGCGGGCGGACTGTCCCAGGTCGTCTTGCCGAAGCCGGTTGTCTGGATCGTTGCGACCAGAGCGGCGAGCGCGGCGAGGGCCCAGAACTTGGTTGTGAAATCGACGGCGCCGAGGACAACGACACCGCCAATGATGAGAAACGGAGAGACCGCCCGTTTGAGCGGCCCGACGAAGGGCAGATACTGGCCGATACCGAACGCGGCGATGGCGACGCCGAGCATGGCGAAAAGCGCGTAGGGGAGCATCAGCCAGCCGCCGGTCTGCAGGACCAGCGCGGAGTTCAACACAAAGGCGAAGGGCACCACGTAGGACGCGAAACCGAACGCGACGGCCTTGAACCCGACGCCGAAATAGGACGTGTCGGCAATCCTCGCCGCCGGAAAGCACGCTAGCGCCACCGGCGGGGTGATGTTGGAGATGATCGCCCAGTACAGGATGAACAGATGGATGGCGATCTCGTTGAACCCCTGCGCAACGAGGCCGGGCGCGAGAATGACCGCGAGGAAGATGTAGCAGGCCGACGCGGTCAGACCCATGCCGAGGATGAAGCTGGCGACGGCGCCCATGAGCAGCAGAAGATAGGCGTTGTCGCCGGCGAGCTTGATCATTTCCCCGGAGAGCGCGGCGCCAACGCCGGTCATCGACAGCGCGCCGATAATGAAGCCGACGGCGCCAAGCGTGACGATCAGTTCGCTCACCGGGCCGGAAATTCCAGTCGCGATGTTCCAGAGCTGCCTGAAATTGATACGCCGGACGATCAGGACCGAAATCAGGATAAAGGCCATGGCCCAGAACGGCGCAAAGGCCTCCAGGCGCAGATAGAGGAAATAGAGCAGGACGGCCATGGCGCCGATGAACGGCCAACCCTCGCGCACCACATAGGCCGCGCTCGGGATCTGGTCCGCATCCACGCTCTTGATGTTGTGGCGCACCGCATAGACATCGAGCAGGATGAGCAGCCCCAGATAGTAGAGAACCGAAGGCAGCAGCGCCGCGACCACGACATCGAAGTAGGGGATGTTCAGAAACTGCGCCATGAGAAAGGCGACCGCGCCCATCACCGGCGGCATGAGCATGCCGCCTGTCGAGGCGCATGCCTCGATGGCGCCGGCGGCCTGCGGGCGGAAACCGCTGGCCTTCATTGCGGGGATCGTGACGGAACCCGTGGTGATGACGTTGGAGACGGAGCTTCCGCTGATGGAGCCAAACATGGCGCTTGAGATCACCGCGATCTTGCCGGCGCCGCCGCGATAGCCGCCCATGAGCGCGCTGGCCGCGTCGAGGAAGAACTTGCCGCCGCCGGTGCGGTTCAGAATGACGCCGAAGATGATGAAGCCGATCAGCAGCGTGCCCGTCACCCGCATGGGAATGCCGACAAGGCTTTGCGAGTCCAGGATATGCATCGTCATGGTTTCCTGGAACGTGAACGGATTGCCGTAAAGCACATCCGGCATCTTGTCGGCAAAGATCGGGAACACGACGAACAGCGAACACAGAATGAAGATGGCGAGGCCGGCCACCCGGCGCAGCGCCTCGAGAATGATGAAGCCGAGAACGACGCAGATCCACACGATCTCCTGGTTCGGCGGCGCCAGCATCCAGCCCTCGGCGGTGATGTCCAGCCCGTACCAGGCGAAGTAGACGCACGCACCGAAACCGATCAGGCCGAGAACCACGTCGAACCAGGGCACGCGTTCCTGGAACGCCTTCGCCGGTGCATAGAGGATGTAGACCTGCAACGACGCCAGGCCGATCAGCGTGTACAGGTACGAGTTCTCCTGCATGACACGACCGGTGATCCCCAGATTGAAGATGTAGTTGACGGCGATCCCGAAGATCGAGAGGCCGATCAACGTGCTCACGGTCTGCCAGAATAGGCCGAGGTCGCGTTTCATGATCTTTTGGAATCCAACAGTGTTTCAGCACGAGAACATGCGGACTCAAACCGGATGCGCGTATTTGCCCGCGCAGGCAGTATCGAATGGGGCGCTGCTCCGCGACCGGCCATGATACGCCTGGCCGGTCGCTTCAAGAACAGCGCCCCACCCATTTGCGTATTTAGAAGCCGGCTGCTTTCAAGGCTGCAGCTTTCTCTTTCTCCCAATACGCGGGAAACTCCTTGGCGTCCCCGGAGTAACCCGACTTGGCTTTGGCGAACGCGTCCTGAAGCACCTTGGTCCGCTTCAGCAAGGCCTGCTGCTGCTTCTCCATGTCATCGGTCCACTTGCCGATTTCCTTGAAGTACTTCACGGCACCGTCGTGATAGGGCACGGCGAAACGCGACTTGAGCGCTTCGTCGACCTGCCAGTAGGGCGCGGACTTGATGGCGTCCTTGTAGGTGTCCCAGCTCTCCACCACCATCTTGGTCAGCCAGTAGACGTCATCGGCGCTGGTCTTGGCGTAGGCGACGAATGTGGGGCACGGATAGCTGCCGACTTCGGCAGACTCGCCGTCGTTCAGACCCGGACCGCCGGTGATGACGAGCGGCGCGAGGAACGGGGCACGGCGCTGGACTTCCTTCCAGGCGTCCTTGTCGGCGTGGGGAATGTTGATCCACTTGAGGCCGCCAGGCGAAGCCGCGATCTCGCGGGTCGCGGATGAGCTGTTGGCCGCCATGACCACATCGGTCTGGCCGGAAATCACGCCGCGCAGACTGGCGACGTAGCCGGGGAATTTGACGAGTTCGACATCGTCGAGGGTCAACCCGCCATGAGCGAGATAGGCCTCTGTCTGCATGTTGATGCCGGAGTTGCCGACAACCCATGCCATGCGCTTGCCCTTGACATCGGCAACGGTGTTGATCGGAGATTCCTTGGACGTGGCGAGCGAGAAGTTGTTGCGCCGGTTGGCGAGGATGAGGACGCGGATGTCCTGCGGGCCCCATTTCTGGGCGGCGAAGTCGCCGATCCCCTCAAAGGCCGTGTAGTAGGCGGAGCAGCTCATCCAGATGTCGGTTTTACCGTTCTTGAGCGCAACAGCCCGTCCGACGGCGTTGCCGACGGGTATGGCGCGGATCTTGGTGCCGAACTTCTTGTCGACAGCGTCGGCAATGCCGGTGATTTCCGCATGCATGGCGGAGCCGGGTTTGTTGCCGGCAATCGAAATGGAATCGGGTTTTTCGGCGTTAGCGGGTGCGGCGAACGCGATCCCCGCGATGACGGCAGAGCAGACGAGGAAGCGTTGTTTATGCTTCATGGTTACCTCCCTTTTGACGGCTGGCGGCGCTCAGGCATCCGCCTCTTGCGGGCGGTTGTGTCCTGCGCTCATTCGGTTTTGTTCAGACTGAGCCGTGCATGACACGGCCCGGATAGTTCAGAGCCACGTTCATAGCTTAGGCATAATATTTTGTTATTGCAAGGTTTGTGTTATGCGATTTAATTATTGCAGCCATTTGAGTGTCTTTCGGCTTGAAATCGCAGCCGAATTCCAATCCTGGTGCTGGTGCACCGCGTTGTGTTGTCCGCGCGCGCGGGTGCCGGCCGAGAGCAGTCAATCAGAATTTCAATGCCGGCCGGCCCGAATTCGGTAGAATGCCGCAGACGATGACAGATATCTTCGATCCCGATCTCTTCCGCCCGCCGGGCACGTTCATGGGCGTTGAATACGGCCATGATCTCGCCGGACGAAAGGCCGCTATTCTCGGACTGCCTTACGACAACGGCACCCACCCGAACCGGGTCGGCGCGCGTGACGGTCCGCGTGCCATCCGCGATGCGTCACGGCTCATTCGCCGGTTCCGCCCGCCCGACGCCGATTACGATCCGCTGGAACGCCTGCGCGCGATCGACTGTGGCGATGTCGATCTCGTGCCGAGCTTTTTGGACGAGGCAGAAGCCAGGATCGAGAAGGCCGTCGGCCTGATCGCGGAGAAGGGCGTCGTCCCGCTCTGCATGGGTGGAGACGGCAGCGTCACGCTCGGCCAGCTACGCGCGCTTTCGCGTTGCCACGACGATCTGGTTGTCCTTCATGTGGATTCTCACACCGACGCAAACCCCGGAAAGGGACGGGCGAAGGCCACCGGCAACACGTTCGTCCGCGCCGCGACAGAAGGCCTGATCGACGTATCCGGGTCGATCCACGCCGGCATGCGCGGCACGTTCTACAATCCGGGTATCTTCGAGGCCGCGCGCGACCTCGGATACGCCCTGATGACCTATGACGAGATGCGTACCCGAGGCATGGAGGACGTCGCCGCCGAACTGAAGGACCGTCTTTCCGGGCGCCCGGTGTACCTTTGCTGGGATATGGATTTCTTCGATCCATCCTGTGCACCGGGGGTTTGTGCGCCGATACCCGGCGGTCCCGGGGCCGAAGAGGGCTTGGGGCTGCTTCGCAATCTCGCCGGGTTGCGGTTCGTCGCGTTCGACGTCAATACGGTGAGCCCGCCGCACGACATCGGGAACGTGACGGCCCAACTCGCTGCGCAAGTCATGTATGACTGTCTGGTGCTCCTTTGCAGCGAACCGCCTGCACGCTAGATATCAACACAAGGCACAGCCAAAAAAAAGAACCAATAAACCGCGCCTCGCGCGCCAAAAACAAATTCGGGGGGAGATCCGAGACATGTCCGAAACACTTACCGTTGAGCCGCGCCGCGAGTTTCACACCCTATTCGACGCGCCGCTGGTGCTCGACCTGGATACTCTGGAAGAAATCGGCGCTCACGTCGCCATCCTCGGGCTGCCGTTCGGCGCGCCCTATTCGATGGAGGACGTCAACAACGATCAGGCCAACGCCCCGACCGCCATCCGGCGTGCCTGGCAGCGCGCCTTGCGCGGGCTTGAGCGTTACGATTTTGACATTGGCGGTCCGTTGCTTGACGGCCGGGACATCAAGGTCGTGGACTGCGGCGATGTGCCGGGCGATCAGCTCGATATGGACAAGCATGTCCGCCTGTCCGAGGAGGCGGTGCGCAAGATCGTTTCCGCGGGCTGCATGATCATCTCGCTCGGCGGCGATCATGCCGTGCCGATCCCGGTGTTTCGCGGCCTCACGTCCGTACCGGACCTGGAAGGACCGGTCACGCTCATACAGGTCGATGCGCACATCGACTGGCGCGAGGAGGTGAACGGCGTTCGCGAAGGCCTGTCCAGCACCATCCGCCGCGCCTCGGAGATGGACCACATCGGCGAGATCTTCCAGATCGGCCTGCGCTCCGCCGGGAGCGCGCGGCCTGAGGAGGTTGAAGCGGCACAAGCCTACGGCGCGAACCTGATCACCGACATGGAACTCCAGTCGCAGGGCATGGAGGCTATTCTCGAGCGCATTCCCGACGGCGGCACCTATTACCTCACGGTCGACGCGGACGGTATTGACCCGACCATCGCACCGGCGGTCGCGGGGCCCGCGCCCGGCGGCGTCACCTATCCGCAAATGCGGACATTGATACACGGGCTCGTCGGGAAGGGCCGTGTTCTCGGTATGGATGTGGTCGAGATCACGCCGGCACGGGACGTGAATGCCATCACCAGCATCACGGCGGTCCGCCTGATCTGCAATCTGATCGGCAAGGCCGTGCGCGCGGACTATTTCAGCTAGAGCCTATTCGGCTAAATCCGAGTCAATTCTGTTTCTCGATTGGCGTGTGCGATCCGTCGCCGAAACGGGCGCGGCGCGATGTTGGCGCATCGGGCAAGGCCGTTTCGCCGG
>JANQLP010000251.1 GCA_028280515.1 Hyphomicrobiales bacterium | reverse complement strand
CGCGAGGGCGGCCGCACGGTGGGTGCGGGTGTCGTCGCCGGCATCATCGAATAGGAAACCACACAGACAACCGGCCCGCCAAAACATAATAAAGGGCGGTTTTTCTTGAGGTACACAGGACATGCAGAGCCAGAACATACGCATTCGGCTTAAGGCGTTCGATCATCGCGTTCTCGATGTGTCGACGAAAGAGATCGTCAATACGGCGAAGCGGACCGGGGCCGAGGTGCGCGGTCCAATCCCGCTGCCGACGCGGATCGAGAAATTCACGGTGAACCGCTCACCGCATGTCAACAAGAAGAGCCGCGAGCAGTTCGAGATGCGTACGCACAAAAGGCTGCTGGATATCGTGGACCCGACGCCGCAGACGGTGGACGCGCTGATGAAGCTCGACCTTGCCGCCGGCGTGGATGTGGAAATTAAACTGTAACGTCGGACCATCCGGCGTCGCTTGGAGAATGAAGCAATGCGCTCAGGCGTCATAGCACGCAAGGTGGGAATGACCCGTCTCTTCACAGAGGCCGGCGAGCACATTCCCGTGACCGTGCTTCAGCTCAATAACTGTCAGGTTCTTGGCCACCGGACGGAGGAGAAGAACGGCTATACCGCGCTTCAGCTCGGCGCCGGCAACGCCAAGGTCAAGAATGTGTCGCGTGCCGAACGCGGGCAGTTCGCGGTTGCCAAGGTGGAGCCGAAACGGCGCGTTGCCGAGTTCCGCGTCAGCCCGGAAAACCTCATCGACGTCGGTGCGGAAATCACCGCCGACCATTTCGTCGAGGGCCAGTATGTGGACGCGAGCGGCATCAGCATCGGCAAGGGTTTCGCCGGTGCCATGAAGCGGCACGGATTTGGCGGCCTGCGCGCCTCGCACGGCGTTTCGATCAGCCACCGCAGCCACGGATCGACCGGTCAGTGCCAGGACCCCGGCAAGGTGTTCAAGGGCAAGAAGATGGCCGGCCAGATGGGCAATGAGCGGGTCACGACACTCAACCTCAGGGTTGTGAAGACCGATGCCGATCGCGGCCTGATCATGGTGCGCGGCGCGGTACCGGGCGCGAAGGGCGGATGGGTGCTGCTGCGCGACGCGATCAAGAAGACACTGCCCGAGGAGGCCCCGTTGCCGGGCGCGTTCCGCGGCGGCCAGGGCGGAGACGCAAAGCCGAAGGCGGAGGACGAAGGCGCGGCAGAGGCGCCTGAGGCCGCTGAGACTGCGGAGGAGGCAGCCGAAGCGCCTGCCGCCGAGGCGGTGCCTGCAAAGGACGCAGCGGATGCTCCTGATGCCGAAGCCGCTGACGAGGCGAAGGGCGGCAAGGAAGAAGGTCAGGACAAATGAAGGCCGATGTAACCACACTTGAGGCGAAGAAGGCTGGGACCGTCGATTTGCCGGAGAGCGTTTTCGGCCTCGAGCCGCGCGCCGATATCCTGCATCGCATGGTCCGCTATCAGCTCGCCAAGCGGCGCGCCGGGACGGCGTCGGTCAAGGACCGGTCGCAGATCACCGGAAGCACCGCGAAGATCATGCGCCAGAAGGGCTCGGGCCGCGCACGCCACAGCACCCGGAAGGTCAATCTGTTCCGCGGCGGCGGCAAGCAGTTCGGACCGAAGCCGCGCGATCATTCGATTTCGCTGCCGAAGAAGGTCCGGGCCCTCGCACTGCGCCACGCCCTGTCGGCCAAGGCGAAGTCCGACGAGATCGTCGTCCTCGACAAGGCAGCCGTGAAAGACGCCAAGACCGGCGCCTTGCGGAAGAAGTTCGATAAGCTGGGCCTTGCCTCGGCGTTGATCGTCGATGGCGCAGAAGTTGACGAGAATTTCTCGCTGGCGGCGCGCAACATCGTCGGTGTTGATGTCCTGCCCGTCCAGGGCATCAACGTTTACGACATTCTCCGCCGCGACAAGCTGGTTCTGACCAAGGCGGCGGTTGAAGCACTGGAGGCGCGTTTCAAATGAACCGGCTCGATGCATATGACGTGATTATCAGCCCGACCATCACCGAGAAATCGACCATGGTGTCGGAGCACAACCAGGTTGTCTTCAATGTGCGCCGCACGGCAACGAAACCGGAGATCAAGGCCGCCGTGGAGCAACTGTTCAGTGTGAAGGTGAAGGCGGTCAACACGCTGAACCGAAAGGGAAAAATCAAGCGTTTCAAGGGCATTCCCGGGAAGCGCTCAGACGTCAAGAAAGCCATCGTGACCCTCGAAGAGGGTCAGAGCATCGATGTGACGACCGGACTGTAGACGGAAGACATCTCATGGCACTGAAAACGTTCAAATCCATTACGCCCGGCCAGCGCAATCTCGTGCTTGTCGACCGGAGCCACCTTTGGAAGGGTGCGCCGGTCAAGACCCTGACCGAGGGGCTCGGTCAGAAGGGCGGACGCAACAATGCCGGCCGCATCACCGCGCGCCGCCGCGGCGGCGGTCACAAGCGGCTGTACCGCGTGGTCGACTTCAAGCGCACGAAGGCGGACGTGGAAGCGACCGTCGAGCGCATCGAATACGACCCGAACCGGTCGGCGTTCATTGCGTTGCTGCGTTACGAAGACGGCTCGCAAAGCTACATTCTCGCGCCGCAGCGCGTGTCCGTGGGCGACAAGGTGGTTTCCGGCTATCAGGTGGACGTGAAGCCGGGCAATGCCATGCCGCTCGCCAACATGCCCATCGGCACGATCGTCCACAATGTGGAGATGAAGCGGGGCAAGGGCGGACAGATTGCACGCGCGGCGGGCACCTATGTCCAGCTTGTCGGCCGCGACTCCGGTTACGCGATTTTGCGGCTGAATTCGGGTGAAACGCGGATGGTGCGTGCGGAATGCATGGCGACCGTCGGTGCGGTTTCGAACCCGGACAACGCCAACATCAAACTCGGTAAGGCGGGCCGCAAGCGCTGGCGCGGCAAGCGCCCGCAGGTGCGCGGCGTTGCCATGAACCCGGTGGATCACCCCCATGGCGGCGGTGAGGGCCGGACATCGGGCGGCCGTCATCCGGTGACGCCGTGGGGCAAGCCGACCAAGGGCAAGCGCACGCGTTCGAACCGCCGTACCGACAAATACATACTCCGCAGCCGTCATCTGCGGAAGAAGAGATAGGAGTTCGCCGGTGTCACGTTCGGTTTGGAAAGGTCCGTTTGTCGACGGGTATCTGCTCAAGAAGGCGGAAGCCGCGCGCTCAAGCGGCTCCAACGCGGTCATCAAGATCTGGAGCAGGCGCTCGACGATCCTGCCGCAGTTCGTCGGTCTGACGTTCGGCGTGCATAACGGACAGAAGCATGTGCCGGTTCTGGTGACCGAGGACATGGTCGGCCACAAGTTCGGCGAGTTCGCGCCGACCCGGACCTACTACGGGCATGCCGCCGACAAGAAGGCGAGGAGGGCTTAGCCGATGGGCAAGAGCAGACGCGAACGCGCATTGCCGGAAAACGAGGCGAAGGCCGTCACGCGGCTCATGCGCGTTTCGCCCCAGAAGCTCAACCTCGTCGCCCAGCTCATTCGCGGCAAGAAGGTTGAAACAGCGCTCGCGGAGCTGACCTTTTCGCGTCGCCGGATCGCGCATGAGGTGAAGAAGACACTGCAGTCGGCGATCGCCAATGCGGAGAATAATCACGACCTCGACGTCGACTCCCTCGTCGTATCGCAGGCCTTCGTGGGCAAGAATCTCGTGATGAAGCGGTGGAAGCCGCGCGCACGTGGCCGCGTGGGCCGCATCATGAAACCATTTTCGCAGCTGACCGTTGTGGTCAAGCAAGTTGAGGAGACCGCCTGATGGGTCAGAAGGTAAATCCGATCGGTCTGAGGCTGGGCATCAACCGCACCTGGGATTCGCGCTGGTACGCGGACAAGGGTGAGTACGGCAAGCTCCTGCACGAGGACATCCGGATCCGCGACCACGTGCTTAAGGCACGCAGCCAGGCGGGAATCTCGAAGGTCGTAATTGAGCGCCCGCACAAGAAGTGCCGGATCACCGTGCACACCGCGCGTCCCGGCATTCTGATCGGCAAAAAGGGATCGGACATCGAGAAACTGCGCAAGGAACTTTCGTCGATGACGGAGTCAGATGTGCAGCTGAACATCGTCGAGGTGCGCAAACCGGAGATCGACGCCACGTTGATCGCGGAAGGCATCGCGCAGCAGCTCGAGCGCCGTGTCGCGTTCCGCCGCGCCATGAAACGCGCGGTTCAGTCCGCCATGCGTCTCGGCGCCCTCGGCATCCGCATCAACTGTGCGGGCCGGTTGGGCGGTGCGGAGATCGCGCGGATGGAATGGTATCGCGAAGGACGCGTGCCGCTTCATACCCTGCGCGCCGACATCGACTACGGAACGGCGCTCGGCCGGACAGCCTACGGCATCATCGGCATCAAGGTGTGGGTCTTCAAGGGCGAGATCATGGAGCACGATCCGATGGCGCAGGAACGCCGCGCCATTGACTCACAGGAAAGCGGACGGATGCGCGGCGAAGGCGCGGGCGCCAAGGCGTCGGCTTAAGCGAAGCCACGAATACGAGGAATTTGACCAATGCTGCAACCCAAGCGGACAAAGTTTCGCAAGATGCAGAAGGGCCGCATCAAAGGCGTCGCCAAGGGTGGCTGGTCGCTGAACTTCGGCTCCTATGGGCTGAAGGCGCAGGCGCCCTCCCGCGTCACGGCTCGCCAGATCGAGGCGGCGCGGCGCGCCATGACCCGTCATATGAAACGTGCGGGGCGCGTCTGGATCCGCATCTTCCCCGATGTGCCGGTCTCCAAGAAGCCGACCGAGGTGCGCATGGGTAAGGGCAAGGGTACGCCCGAGTTCTGGTGCGCGAAGGTCAAGCCCGGGCGGATCATGTTCGAAATCGACGGTGTGTCCGACACGGTGGCGCGCGAGGCGCTGCGGCTTGCGGCGGCGAAGCTGCCTGTGAAAACCAAGGTTGTGATGCGTGCGACCGACGCCTAGGGGCAGTCGGCTGAGGTAGGAACGATGAAGGCAAGTGACTTGCAGGCAATGACGCCGGACCAGCTCGACGACGAGTTGGAGAAGCTGAAGAAAGAGCAGTTCAACCTGCGCTTTCAGACGGCGAGCGGCCAGCTCGAGAATACGGCGCGGATCCGTCAGGTTCGCCGGTACATCGCGCGGATCAAGACCATCGGTCATGCAAAACGGACCGAAACGGCAGAGCCGGCCGAAAAAGGATAACGACCCATGCCAAAGCGAATTCTCCAGGGCACCGTCATCAGCGATGCCAACGACAAGACCATCGTCGTGCGCGTCGAGCGGCGGTTCACGCACCCGCTCTACAAGAAGACGGTTCGGCGCAGCAAAAAATATCACGCGCACGACGAGTCGAATTCGGCGAAGGCCGGCGACAAGGTGCGTATCGAGGAGTGTCCGCCCATATCCAAGAACAAGCGCTGGACGCTTGTGGCGGGCTGACGGGGAACAGGAACAAAGGGTCGAGAGCGCGGATGCGGTCCGGCGGCGGCGTCGCGGAGACGCCAGAGGAATAAAGGGCGAGTGCCATGATCCAGATGCAGACAAATCTCGATGTCGCCGACAATTCCGGCGCGCGCCGGGTTCAGTGCATCAAGGTGCTGGGCGGATCGAAGCGCAAATATGCGTCGATCGGCGACATCATTGTCGTGTCCGTCAAGGAGGCGATCCCGCGTGGGCGCGTCAAGAAGGGCGATGTCATGCGCGCCGTCGTCGTGCGGACCGCGAAAGGTGTGCGGCGTCAGGACGGAAGCCTGATCCGCTTTGACCGCAATGCGGCGGTGCTCGTGAACAATCAGGGCGAGCCGATCGGGACGCGTATCTTCGGGCCGGTGACGCGCGAGTTGCGCGCGCGCAAGCAGATGAAGATCGTTTCGCTCGCGCCGGAGGTGCTGTGACGATGGCAAGACTGAAGATCAGAAAAGGCGATCATGTCGTCGTCCTTGCCGGCAAGGACAAGGACAAGAACGGCGAGGTGCTGAAGGTGATCCCGAAAGAAAACCGGGTCATCGTGCAGGGCGTGAACATGACCAAGCGGCATCAGCGTCAGACGCCGCAGCAGGAAGGCGGCATCAAGATGCGCGAGGCGCCGATCCACATATCGAACGTCGCGCTGGAGGACCCGAAGGACGGCAAGCCGACCCGGGTCGGATACAAGTTTTTGAAGGACGGCAGAAAGGTGCGGTTCGCACGGCGTTCCGGGGAGGTGATCGATGGCTGACGGATATGTGCCGCGCCTCAAGCGTCATTACGTGGATACGCTGCGCGCGGAGTTGACCAAGGAATTCAATTACGCGAACCCGATGCAGGTGCCACGGCTGGACAAGATCGTGCTGAACATGGGCATCGGCGAAGGCGTTGCCGACTCAAAGAAGGTGCAGGCGGCGGCCGACGACCTGGCGCTGATTGCGGGCCAGAAACCGGTAATCGCCAAGGCGCGCAAGTCCATCGCGACCTTCAAGCTGCGCGAGGGCATGCCTGTCGGCGTCAAGGTGACGCTGCGCAAGGACCGTATGTACGAGTTCGTCGACCGGCTCGTCACGATCGCGCTGCCGCGCGTGCGGGACTTCCGCGGACTGAGCCCGAAGAGTTTCGACGGACGTGGCAATTTCGCGCTCGGCATCAAGGAACATATCGTGTTTCCTGAGATCGATTACGACAAGGTCTCTGACATCTGGGGCATGGACGTCGTGGTGTGCACGACGGCGCCGAACGATGACGAGGCGCGATCGCTGCTCAAAGGATTCAATTTCCCGTTCCGGACCTAGGGACACAGGACCGGACGCAAGGAGAGGACAGCATGGCCAAGAAGAGCTCAGTTGAGCGCAACAAGAAACGGCGCAGATTGGCGGCAAGGTACGACGGCCGCCGTGCACGCCTGAAAGAGATCGCAAGCAACCGCGAGCTTCCCGCCGAGGAGCGTTTCGCGGCGCGCCTGAAACTGGCGCAGCTTCCGCGCAACTCTTCGGCGACGCGCGTTCGCAACCGTTGTGACGTGACGGGACGTCCGCGTGGCTATTATCGCAAGCTGAAGATGTCGCGTATTTCGCTGCGTGAATTGGCGTCGCAGGGTCTGATCCCTGGAATGATCAAGTCGAGCTGGTAGGAGAGCGCGTCCATGACGATGACTGACCCATTGGGGGATATGCTGACCCGGATCCGCAACGCGCAGATGCGGAGCAAGGCAAAGGTCGCGACGCCGGCATCCAAGCTGAGAGGCCGCGTGCTCGACGTCCTCCAGGAAGAAGGTTTTATCCGCGGCTACTCGCAGATCGAGTATCAGAGCGGCAAGTCGGAGTTCGAAATCGAGCTGAAATACTATGATGGCAAACCGGTCATCAAGGAGTTGCAGCGCGTATCGACGCCCGGACGCCGTGTGTATTCGTCCGTGCGTGATTTGCCGACGGTTGCGAACGGTCTCGGCGTGACGATCCTGTCGACGCCGAAGGGCGTGATGTCAGATGCAAAGGCCCGCGTCGAGAACGTGGGCGGTGAGGTTTTGTGCAGCGTATTCTAGCCGTTGGTGGCCGGATGCGTGCCGGAAAGGAAACAAGGGGTTAAGCGATGTCCCGCACAGGTGCAAGAGCGGTTCCCGTGCCCGATGGCGTCAATGCCAACGTCGACGGACAAAGCGTCTCGGTGAAGGGGCCGAAAGGCGAGCTTTCGGCGATCCTCGTTGACGATGTCGAAGTGCAGATGACGGACGACGGGATCAAGATAAGCCCGCGGAGCGAAACGAAGCGGGCGCGGTCCATGTGGGGCATGTCGCGCACGCAGGTGGCCAACCTCATCGACGGCGTGACGAACGGCTTTGAGAAGTCGCTCGAGATCATTGGTGTCGGCTATCGCGCGCAACTGCAGGGCAAAACCCTGCAACTGCAGCTCGGCCTGAGCCACGACGTGAAGTATCCCGTTCCCGACGGGATCGAGATCAAGTGCCCGTCGCAGACCGAGATCGTGGTGAGCGGTATCGACAAGCAGAAGGTTGGCCAGGTCGCCGCCGAGATCCGTCGGTTCCGTCCGCCGGAGCCGTACAAGGGCAAAGGCATCAGATATGCGGGCGAGTACGTCTTCCGCAAAGAAGGCAAGAAGAAGTAGCGGAGCCGGAGATGAGCGAATCCAGGAAGAATTTCGGCAAACGCGCAAACCGCGTAAGGCGCGCTTTGCGCAAGGTGTCGCAGGAACGGCCGCGCCTGTCGGTGTTCCGGTCCTCGAAGCACATCTATGCACAGGTCATTGATGACATTGACGGCAAGACGATTGCCGCGGCGTCGAGCCTGGAGAAGGATCTGCGCAAGTCTCTGAGCAAGGGCAGCGATGTGAGCGCGGCCGGGACGGTCGGAAAGCTGGTCGCGGAACGTGCGGTCAAGGCCGGTGTAAAGGACGTTGTCTTTGATCGCGGCGGCTACATTTATCATGGCCGGGTCAAGGCCCTGGCTGACGGTGCTCGTGAAGGCGGGCTGAATTTCTAGAGATTCGGATAGCGAAAAGGAACGCAACAAGTGGGACGAAAGTCGGGACAATCACGCGGGCGCCAACAGGGCCGTGATCGCGACGAGCGCGAAAGCGAGTTCGTCGACAAGCTGGTCCACATCAACCGCGTCGCAAAGGTGGTGAAGGGCGGCCGGCGGTTCGGCTTTGCCGCGCTGGTGGTCGTGGGCGACCAGAAAGGCCGCGTCGGGTTCGGTCATGGCAAGGCCCGCGAGGTGCCTGAAGCCATTCGCAAGGCTGCCGATGCCGCGAAGAACAACCTCATTCGCGTTCCTCTCCGCGAGGGGCGGACCCTGCATCATGACATCACCGGCCGCCACGGCGCCGGGCGCGTTGTGTTGCGGGCGGCCCCTCCCGGCACGGGTATCATTGCCGGCGGACCGATCCGCGCGGTGTTCGAGACACTTGGCGTGCAGGACGTTGTTGCCAAGTCGCTCGGCAGTTCCAACCCGTACAACATGGTTCGGGCGGCGTTCGAGGCGTTGAAGGATCAGGACAGCCCGCGTGGCGTTGCCGCGCGGCGCGGCAAGAAGGCCAGCGAGATCGTGGCCCGCCGCCGCGACGGGATCGACGCGCCGGAAGCCGCGGCCGACGCCTAAGGCAGCAGAAAAGACAACCAGGGACCGGGAACGATGGCAGAAAAGAAGACCGGAAAGACCGTAACGGTCGAGCAGATCGCGAGTCCGATCCGCCGGCCGGCGGACCAGCGCGCAACGCTTGTTGGTCTCGGGCTGAACAAGGTCGGGCGCCGCCGGACGTTGGTGGACACGCCTGAAGTGCGCGGCATGATCGGCAAGGTTCATCACCTGGTGCGCGTTGTCGAGGAAACGGCTTAAGGATTTGATTCGATGCGATTGAACGAGCTCAGAGACAATCCCGGCGCGACACGCGCACGCAAACGCGTTGGCCGCGGTATCGGCTCCGGCAAGGGCAAGACCGCGGGCCGTGGCCACAAGGGACAGAAATCCCGTTCGGGCGTGGCCATCAAGGGCTTCGAAGGCGGACAGATGCCGATTCACCGCCGCTTGCCGAAGCGCGGGTTCAACAATCTGTTTGCGAAAGACTACAATGAGGTCAATATCGGCCGGCTGCAGGCGGCCGTGGACAAAAAGACGCTCGACCCCAAGAAACCCGTAACCGTCGACGCGCTGCGGGATGCCGGCGTGATCCGCCGTGTCAAGGACGGCGTGCGGCTTTTGGGTCAAGGAGAGTTGAAGACAAAGTTGAACGTCGAGGTGACCGGCGCATCTGCGGGTGCGGTAAAGTCTGTTGAGAAGGCCGGAGGATCGGTTACGATTGTTGCGTTGCCGAAACGTGCCCCGAAGCCAAAGCCTGCGGACGCCAAGGAGAAACCGAAGGCTGCGGCCGAGAAGCCGGCGAAGTCGGACGGCAAGAAAACCGCAGCTGCAGAAGCGAAGTCACCAGCGAAACCACAGAGCAAGACAGCGAGCAGCGAGACGGCGGCAAAGAAGCCGGCCAAATCTTCGGCAAAATCGTCGGCCAAGACGACGAAGAAGGACTCCTAAACCCCTGAGCGGAGCAGGTCACAGGGCGTCAGGCCCACCGGTTCCGCAGGAGCGCAAAGATG
This sequence comes from Hyphomicrobiales bacterium, assembly GCA_028280515.1. GTDB lineage: Bacteria > Pseudomonadota > Alphaproteobacteria > Rhizobiales > Methyloligellaceae > UBA2767. The sequence continues at coordinate 13,696 of JANQLP010000251.1, read as the reverse complement.
GCATCTGCTGCAGAACAACTTGTTTCTAATCTGAATTTCTCGGCCTTTTCAAAGGCAACCGAGCTTAAGAAGCGAATCTGGTTCACTCTCGGCGCGTTGCTGATCTACCGGCTCGGGACATACATCCCGATCCCCGGCATCGATCCGCAGGCGCTGGCCGACATCTTTCGCCAGCAGCAGGGCGGCATCCTCGGCATGTTCAACATGTTTGCCGGTGGTGCGGTCGGCCGCATGGCGATCTTTGCCCTCAACATCATGCCGTACATCTCGGCATCGATCATCATCCAGTTGCTGACGACCGTCTCGCCACATCTCGAACAGCTCAAAAAGGAAGGCGAACAGGGGCGCAAGCAGATCAACCAGTACACGCGGTACGGGACGGTCTTTCTCGCGGCCTTGCAGGGCTATGGGATAGCGGTCGGCCTCGAAGGGGCCGGCAATGTGGTGACTGATCCGGGCATGTTCTTCCGGCTGACGACCGTCATCACACTCGTTGGCGGAACCGTGTTCCTGATGTGGCTCGGCGAACAGATCACTGCGCGCGGCGTCGGCAACGGCATTTCGCTGATCATCTTCGCCGGTATCGTCGCGGAACTTCCATCCGCCATCGTCGGGACGTTCGAACTCGGCCGCCAGGGTGCGCTGTCCACGCCGCTCATTCTCGTCATCATGGTCATGGCCGTCGTCGTCACCGCCTTTATCGTTTTCATGGAGCGCGCGCAGCGGCGTTTGCTGGTGCAGTATCCGAAACGGCAGATGGGCAACCGCATGTTCCAGGGCGATTCCTCGCACCTGCCGCTCAAGCTGAACACCGCGGGTGTCATTCCACCGATTTTCGCTTCGTCCTTGTTGTTGTTACCGGTCACGGTTGCGAACTTCTCATCCGGGCAGGGCCCCGATTGGCTGACGGCGATCACCGCCCTCGTGGGGCACGGACAGCCGCTCTATATCGCGCTCTATGTCGTGATGATCGTGTTCTTCGCGTTCTTCTATACGGCGGTCGTCTTCAACCCCAAGGACACGGCGGACAACCTGAAGAAATATGGCGGGTTCATACCAGGAATCCGGCCGGGTGAACGCACGGCGGAATATATCGACTACGTGCTGACGCGGATTACGGCGGTTGGTGCGGCCTATCTTGCGCTGGTCTGCGTGATACCGGAATTTCTGATTTCCTATGCGGCTGTGCCGTTCTACTTCGGCGGTACGTCGTTGCTCATTGTGGTTTCGGTGACAATGGACACTGTTGCCCAGGTGCAAAGCCATCTGCTCGCCCATCAGTATGAAGGGCTGATCAAGAAGGCCAAACTGCGAGGCGCGCGGCGCGGATGAATCTGGTGGTGTTCGGACCGCCGGGAGCCGGCAAGGGGACGCAGGCAAGAATGCTGGCGGAAGCGCGCGGTTTGGTTCAGCTTTCCACCGGCGACATGCTGCGCGCTGCCGTGGCGGCCGAAACGGACATCGGCAAGCAAGTGAAAGAAGCAATGGAAACGGGGCAACTCTGCCCCGATGAGATCGTGATCAGGCTCATTTCGGATCGTGTCGATGAACCCGACGGCGCCAATGGCTTCATTCTCGACGGGTTTCCGCGAACGGTCGCGCAGGCGGAAGCACTCGATGCCCTGTTGAAGGACAAGAACAAGGATCTCGACGCCGTTGTCGAAATCAAGGTCGATGACGACCTCTTGGTCGGACGGATCACGGGCCGGTTCACATGTGCCAATTGCGGCGAAGGATATCATGAGACATTCCGGCCGCCGAAGCGGCCCGGCGTGTGTGACAAATGCGGCAGCACGGAATTCACGCGCCGCGAGGACGACAATGAAGAGACGGTGCGCCGGCGTTTGACGGCTTACCACTCTGAGACGGAGCCGCTTGTGGACTACTACAGCGGAACCGGCCGCATGAAGACGGTAGACGGGGCGCAGGACATCGCCTCCGTCAAGGAACAAATCGAGGAGGCGCTAAGCGGACTCTAGATCGGGCGCTATGCAAGCGATTTCAGCAGTTTACGGGTTGACGAATTTGGCGGGAATCCGCTAGAAACCACCCATCCTGTGCTGGATAAACAAATCGGATCCGGGGATCGTGGCAAGCCCCGGCGACCGGTTTTTTGTGTTTGAAAAATTGACGTTCCGATTCAACAACTTACGTCCGTCGCGCGCAGCGTTTACGGGAGATTGAACAGTGGCCCGAATTGCAGGTGTGAACATCCCGACCAACAAGCGTGTCGAGATTGCACTGACTTATATCCATGGTATTGGCCAGCATTTCGCGAAGGAGATCTGCGAAAAGGCTTCGATTCCGCACGAGCGCAGGGTCAATGAGCTTTCCGAACAGGAAGTCATCCAGATCCGTGAACTGATCGACCGGGACTACATGGTCGAAGGTGACCTGCGGCGGGAAGTGGCCATGAACATCAAACGTCTTATGGATCTGGGCTGTTACCGAGGCCTGCGCCATCGCCGCGGCCTGCCGGTCCGCGGTCAGCGGACCCACACCAATGCCCGCACCCGCAAGGGTCCGGCCAAGCCGATCGCGGGCAAGAAGCAATAGATTTGAGGTTTCATACGGTTCGGTTTTGCCCAAACGCGGTGCAGCGACGGAACCTGAGTGAGAGGCTGAAGAATGGCTAAGGACAAGACGCGCGTCAAACGCCGGGAAAAGAAGAACATCACGTCCGGCGTGGCTCATGTCAGCGCGACGTTCAACAACACCATGATCACCATCACCGATGCACAGGGAAACACGATTTCCTGGTCGTCGGCGGGTGCTCAGGGGTTCAAGGGATCGCGCAAGTCGACGCCCTTCGCCGCGCAGATGGCGGCTGAGGACGCGGGCAAGAAGGCGATGGAGCACGGCATGAAGAACCTCGAGGTCGAGGTGCGCGGTCCCGGGTCGGGCCGGGAATCGGCACTGAGAGCTCTGCAGGCCGCCGGCTTCACGATCACGTCGATCCGCGACGTGACGCCGATCCCGCACAATGGCTGCCGCCCGCGCAAGCGGCGGCGCGTTTAACGGATACGCCCGCGCCGCATGGAGCAGGCCGGCGCGGCGTCTCAATGACCGACTGTCTCCCGTGGCCACTTTCCTCCCGGCACGGGACACAAAACGAAAAGGTGCTTAGGTGCTTCAGAAAAACTGGCAAGATCTGATTAAGCCCACGAAGCTGAACATTACGGCAGGGCGTGATCCGCAGCGCACGGCGGTCGTCATCGCCGAACCGCTGGAGCGTGGATTTGGTCTGACACTCGGCAACGCGCTGCGGCGTGTGTTGCTGTCGTCGCTTCAGGGCAGCGCAATCACGTCGGTTCAGATCGACGGCGTGCTGCACGAGTTCTCCTCGATCGCCGGCGTGCGTGAAGATGTCACGAACATCGTTCTGAACATCAAGGAAATCGCGCTCCGGCAGCACTCGGAAGGTCCGAAGCGGCTCGTGCTCAAGAAGGAAGGCCCGGCTGTTGCGACGGCAGGTGACATCGAAGGCACCGCGGACGTCGATATCCTCAACCCCGATCATGTGATCTGCACGCTCGACGAAGGCGCATCGATCCGGATGGAATTCGTGACGGACGTTGGCAAAGGCTACGTGCCGGCCGACCGCAACCGACCTGACGATGCGCCGATCGGCCTCATTCCGGTGGACAGCCTGTTCAGCCCGGTCCGCAAGGTCTCCTACCGCGTCGAAAACACCCGTGAAGGGCAGATTCTCGACTATGACAAGCTGATCATGGATGTCGAGACCGATGGCTCGGTGAACCCTGACGACGCGGTGGCGCTTGCGGCGCGCATTCTGCAGGATCAGCTCAGCATCTTCGTGAACTTTGAGGAGCCCGAGAAAGAGACCGTTGAGGAGCGCCAGCCGGAGCTTGAGTTCAGCGCCGCTCTTCTGAAGAAGGTGGACGAGCTCGAACTGTCCGTTCGTTCCGCCAACTGCCTGAAGAACGACAACATTGTTTACATCGGCGACTTGATCCAGAAGACGGAGGCGGAGATGCTCCGCACGCCGAACTTCGGCCGCAAGTCGCTCAATGAAATCAAGGAAGTGCTAGCCGGCATGGGCCTGCATCTCGGCATGGAAGTGCCGAACTGGCCGCCGGAGAATATCGAGGAGCTGGCCAAGCGCTTCGAGGACCACTATTAGGCCCGCGTGTCCTTGTCAGGGCATCCGCGCAGGAGAATAGAGAGATGCGTCACCGCCGATCCGGCCGCCGGTTGAACCGGACCCCGAGCCACCGCCGCGCATTGTTCGCCAACATGGCGGCAGCGCTCATCAAGCACGAGCAGGTGGTCACGACCCTGCCGAAGGCGAAGGAGCTGCGCCGTTTTGCGGATCGCCTGATCACGCTGGCCAAGCGCGGCAACCTGCATTCGCGCCGTCTCGCCGTTTCGCGCATTCGCGACGAGGCGATGGTCAAGAAACTGTTCGACGTTCTGGGTCCGCGTTACAAGGAGCGGTCGGGCGGTTACACGCGGGTTCTCAAGGCCGGGTACCGTTACGGTGACTCAGCGCCCATGGCCGTGATCGAGTTGGTGGACCGCGACGAAGATGCGCGCGGACAGGATTCAGGTCCGACCCAGTTCACGGACGATGACGTCGTCGAGGAGCCGGCAGCCGCCTAGCACCGGCATCCGGTTCGTGTGTGTTTAGGGGCGGCGTCTATGCCGCCCTTTTTTGTCTGGAGACTTGAGCGTCTTTGAAGCGTTAGCCGAAGGCAATATGATTGCGAGCAGTGAATCGAGGACCTGCTGGTGAACGTGCATTCCTTCAAAACCGTTCGCGCACTCGTCGCGCTTGTGGCTTTCGGTGTTGTGGCCGTTGCCGGTACGGTCTCCTGGGCGCAGGAGCGCCAGACGCCGACCAGCAAGGCTCAGGTGCGTCTGTCATACGCACCGGTCGTGAAGCGCGCCGCACCTGCCGTCGTCAATGTCTATGTGCGCCGTAAGGTGCAGGTCCGATCCTCGCCGTTCTTTGAGGATCCGTTTTTCCGCCGGTTCTTCGGCGGTGGTTTCGGCATGCCGCGCGAGCGGGTCGAAAGCTCGCTCGGATCAGGCGTGATCGTCAGCTCCGACGGCGTGATCGTGACCAACTACCACGTGATCAAGGCGCGGGGCGAGGCGGAGATCAAGGTCGCGCTCGCGGACAAGCGCGAATATGAAGCCAGGGTCATCCTGAAGGACGAGCGAACGGATCTCGCGGTCATGCAGCTCAACGCGCCAGGCGTCACCTTTCCATACCTGGACTTCGAGGACTCCGAGGGACTGGAAGTGGGTGACATTGTCCTGGCGATCGGCAATCCGTTCGGCGTCGGGCAGACCGTGACGAGCGGCATCGTCTCCGCGCTGGCGCGGACCCAGGTCGGTGTGTCCGACTACAAGTTTTTCATCCAGACCGACGCGGCGATCAATCCCGGCAATTCGGGCGGCGCGCTCGTTGACATGGAGGGCCGTCTCGTCGGCGTGAACACAGCCATCTACTCCCGCACCGGCGGGTCCCACGGCATCGGTTTTGCGATTCCCTCCAATATGGTGCGGCAGGTCGTCTTGTCTGCCCTTCGGGGAAAACCGGTGCGCCGGCCCTGGTTCGGCGCGAAGCTGCAGAATGTCACGCCGGATATTGCCGACTCCCTTGGGCTCGACCGTCCGTCGGGTGCGCTGGTGCAGCAGGTACGAAAGCAAAGCCCGGCGCATCGGGCGAAACTGCAACCGGGAGACGTCATCACCCAGGTGAGCGGCAAGGCAATCACCGATCCGCAGGCCTTCCGGTATCGGTTTTCGACGCGCCCGATCGGCGGGTCGGTGCCTTTGGTCGTCGTGCGAAGCGGTCGGGCTATTCAGGTGTCCGTGCCGCTTGAAGAGGCGCCCGAAGACCCGCCGCGCAACGAAACCGAAATCGGCGGCCGCAATCCGTTTGCCGGCGTGCGTGTGGCCAATCTGTCTCCGGCGTTGACGGAGGAGCTTTCGATCGACGAGGACGCCTATGGCGTGGTGGTGCTGAATGTGCGCCGGGGAACGCCGGCGAGCAGTACGCGGTTCCTCAAGCGGAACGATATCATCGTTGCCTTGAACGGCGAGCGTATAGAATCGGTGCGGCAGTTGCGGGACATCGTGCAGTTCCAGACGCGGCGCTGGCATGTCAGCCTCAAGCGCGGCGGGCGCTTGCTCAATGTGGTCATCGGCGGTTAGGAGGGCAGATGCCAGCCTCCAAACCTGCGACCCTGTTCGAAGCCGGCGGTCTTGATGCGGACGCGCCGCGACCCCTTGCGGACAGGCTTCGCCCCGACTCACTGAAAGATGTTGTCGGGCAGGACCATCTGCTCGGGGCGGATGGCATTCTCGCGCGCATGATCGAAGCGGGACGCCTCACGTCGGTCGTCTTCTGGGGACCACCGGGCTCCGGCAAGACGACCATCGCCAGACTTCTGGCGGAGCATACGCGGTTTCACTTCGAACAGCTCTCGGCCATTCATTCCGGCGTGCAGGACCTGCGCAAGGTCTTCGACGCGGCGCGCACGCGCCGCCGCGACGGCGTGGGCACGGTGCTGTTCGTTGACGAGGTGCACCGCTTCAACCGCGCGCAGCAGGATTCGTTTCTCCCCGTGATGGAAGACGGCACCATTGTTCTCATCGGTGCGACAACTGAGAACCCGTCCTTTGAGCTGAACTCCGCCCTGCTGTCGCGTGCGAGCGTGCTGACGCTCAACCGTCTCGACGGTGAAGCTCTGGACGTGCTCGTGGGGCGAGCCGAAGCCGCGGAAGGGCGGGCGCTGCCGCTTGAGCGCGACGCCCGCGAGGCGCTGAAAGGCATGGCGGACGGCGACGGGCGGGCTCTGTTGAACATGGCGGAAGAGATCTTCCTTGCAAACGGGCCGGATGCCGCGCCGCTGGACACGGCGGCAATGATGGCACTGGTCCAGCGCCGCGCGCCGCTCTACGACAAGGGGCAGGACGGTCACTACAATCTCATCAGCGCGCTGCACAAATCGGTGCGCGGTTCCGACCCGGACGCGGCCCTGTACTGGCTCGCACGCATGCTCGCCGGAGGCGAGGACCCGCTTTACATCGCCCGGCGCCTGGTCCGCATGGCAGTCGAGGATATCGGCATGGCGGATCCGCAAGCATTGGTGCAGGCCAACGCGGCGAAAGATGCCTACCACTTTCTCGGCAGTCCCGAAGGCGAGCTCGCGCTTGCGCAAACGGTCGTCTATCTGGCCGTGGCGCCCAAATCGAACGCGTCCTATGTGGCTTTCAAGGCGGCGTCCGCCATGGCGCGGGAGGAGGGATCGCTGCCGCCGCCGAAGCATATCCTCAATGCGCCGACCGATCTCATGAAGGCCGAAGGGTTTGGCGCCGGTTATGAATACGACCACGATGCCGAAGGGGGCGTCTCGGGACAGAACTACTTTCCGGATAGTCTTCCGCGTGCCGAGTTCTATCATCCGACCGACCGTGGCCTGGAGCGGCAGATCGCCGAGCGGCTCACAGCATGGCGGAAACTGCGGTTATCGCGGGAGCGAGATACGTGAAGACCGCCTTGATGGTCGCCCTTGGTGGTGCCGTCGGCGCGCTCGCCCGCTACATGGTTGGTGTCGGCGCGATGCGCTTCATTGGTGCCGGCTTCCCTTGGAGCACGCTGATCGTCAACGTTGTCGGCTCGCTGATCATGGGACTGCTGATCGCCGCGTTCGCGCTGCGCTATTCGGTATCGAATGAAATGCGCGCCTTTCTGACCGTAGGTATTCTCGGCGGGTTCACCACCTTCTCCGCCTTCTCGCTGGATTTCGCTGTGCTGATGGAGCGCAAGGACTACGGGCTGGCCGTGCTTTATCTCGGGTCTTCCGTCGGCCTGTCCATTCTCGCGCTGTTCGTTGGCCTCAGCATCGCACGGGTTGTGTTTCAATGAGCACGGTCGATCTGGTTGAAGTAACACACGAGGAGACGGGCATGCGGCTTGACCGCTGGTTCCGCGCGCATTACCCCGACCTCAAGCACGGCCAATTGCAGAAGCTGTTGCGGTCCGGCCAGGTGCGCGTCGACGGCGGGCGGGCGAAGGCGAATGCGCGGCTCGAGGCGGGCCAGACCGTGCGCGTGCCGCCGATGAAGCTGGAGCGTTCGGCGCCCGATGCAAAGCGGCTGGTGATTACCCCGGACGATATCCGTTTCGTTCAGAGCCTCGTCATCCACAAGGATGACCAGGTCCTCGCCCTCGACAAGCCGCCCGGACTGGCCGTGCAGGGTGGCACGAAAACACAGCGCCATCTCGACGGTTTGCTGGACGGCCTGAAATACAAGGCGAGCGAGCGCCCGCGGCTGGTGCACCGTCTCGACAAGGACACGAGCGGCGTTCTGCTGCTGGCACGCAACAGGCGTGCGGCCACGGCCCTCGGCGATGCCTTGAAAGGGCGCGAGGCGATCAAGACATACTGGGCGCTGGTGGAGGGCGTGCCGGCGCCGGCGCGCGGCGAAATCTCTCTCCCGCTTGCCAAGAAGGGGGGCGCGCAATCCGAGCGCATGCAGGTATGCGGCGCGGACGATGAGGACGCGCAACGCGCGGTTTCCCGCTATGCGGTGATCGAGACGGCTGGGCGCAAGCTGAGCTGGGTCGCGCTGTGGCCGATCACCGGGCGGACCCATCAACTGCGCGCGCATATGGCGGCGATCGGTCATCCGATTGTCGGTGACGGGAAATACGGGTCCGGACATGTGGTCTCCGGCGGTGAGATCGACAACCGGCTCCATCTGCACGCGCGCGAGATCAGCATTCCCCATCCCGCGGGCGGACGTCTGAAGGTCTCCGCGCCGCTTCCCGACCACATGCGCAAGACGTGGAAGCTCCTCGGTTTCGATCCCGAGCGCTCCATGGCCGAGTTGGAGGATCTGTTCTAAACCGTGACGCGCTATCTCGTCATATTCGACTGCGACGGGACGCTCGTGGACAGCCAGCATCTCATTGTTGCCGCCATGGAGCAGGCGTTCAACGCCGTGCGTCAGCCGCCGCCTCCGCGGGACGCCATCCTCGGCGTTGTCGGTCTGTCGCTGCCGGAAGCGATCTGGCGGCTGACCAGCGGAGCGGACGAAGCGACGGTCAACCGGATCTCGGACGGTTACAAGAACGCGTTCGGCGAACTGCGCCAGGACCCGGACCACTGGGAGCCGATGTATGACGGCGCCCATGACTGCGTTACGGCCCTGGCCGGGGACGACAGGTTCGTGCTCGGCATTGCGACCGGCAAGTCGCAGCGCGGCGTGGCGCGGGTGCTGGAGCGCTACGAGCTGCAGGGCCGTTTCGAGACCATCCAGACGGCGGACGATGCGCCCTCAAAACCGCATCCGGGCATGATCGAACGGGCGCTGGCCGAAACCGGCGCGGAGAAAGCGCACACGGTCATGATCGGCGACACCACGTTCGACATGGAAATGGCGCGCAATGCCGGGGTGGCCGGGATCGGCGTGTCATGGGGATATCACCCGCATGAGCATTTGCATGTGGAGGTGTCGCACGGCGTCGCCGACGATTACGCCCACCTCATGCGGATTTTGCAGGCGCACTTCGACGCGCGGCCGGCGGAGTAGGCGCGTTGAACAGCACATCGCTGCCCAAGCGCTTCTACAAGACCGTGGCCGTGACCGCCGGCGACGACGGCTTTGCCATCTCCCTCGACGGCAAGCCCATTCATACACCGGCGCGCAGTGAACTGGCCGTCGCATCGCAGGCGCTGGCCGACGAGATCGCCGCTGAATGGGACGCGCAGGGCGAACGGGTCGATCCGGCCACCATGCCGATGACCAGGCGCGCGAACACGGCGCTTGACCGGGTTCGCGGCCGGGAGGCCGAGATCGTGGAGGAGATGGTCGAATACGCCGGCAGTGACTTGCTGTGCTATCGCGCCGAGAGGCCGGAGGGGCTGGTCACGCAACAACAGTTGCACTGGGACCCGGTCCTGGCATGGACGAAGGACGCGCTGCGGGCACCGTTCTCAATCGGCACGGGCATTGCCCATGTCGCGCAGGATGAAAACTCGCTCGCGCGCATCCGCGAGGCGCTCTCGGTGCATGATTTTTACGCCCTGACGCCGCTGCACACGATGACGACGCTGACCGGCTCGGCGCTTCTGGCGCTGGCGCTTGCGGAAGGCCGCCTCGATCCGGATGCGGTCTGGCAGGCCGCGCACGTGGACGAGGACTGGCAAATCTCCCAGTGGGGCGAAGATGCCGAGGCCAAGGCGCGCCGCACGCTGCGCCGCGCCGAGTTCGACGGTGACGTGCAGTTTCTCGGCCACGTGAACCGCTGACATTTCAGACGCCAGCGGCTTCGCGTTGCCGACTCCCCGTGCTATTCACGACCGCAATGTGACGTTGTCACCGCCAGTCATGCACGGGGATGGGGCATTTCATGAAAGACATTATCGACGAACTGGAGCAGCGGCGCGCGGAGGCGCGTCTCGGCGGCGGGAAAAAACGCATTGAGGCCCAGCACAAGCGCGGCAAGCTGACCGCGCGCGAGCGCATCGAGCTTTTGCTCGATGAGGACTCGTTTGAGGAGCTCGACATGTATGTGGAGCACCGCTGCACCGACTTCGGCATGGAGAAGCAGAAGATCCCCGGCGACGGCGTGGTCACCGGCTGGGGCACGATCAACGGTCGCGTGGTGTATCTGTTCGCCAAGGACTTCACCGTGTTCGGCGGCTCGCTCTCCGGCGCCCATGCGGAGAAGATCAACAAGGTTCAGGGCATGGCGGTGCGCAACCGCGCGCCGATCATCGGCCTGTTCGATGCGGGCGGCGCGCGCATTCAGGAAGGCGTCGACGCACTCGGCGGCTATGGCGAGGTGTTCTGGCGCAACGTGCATGCCTCCGGCGTCGTTCCGCAGATCTCGGTGATCATGGGGCCGTGCGCGGGCGGCGACGTCTATTCGCCGGCCATGACCGACTTCATCTTCATGGTGAAGGACACGAGCTACATGTTTGTGACCGGGCCCGATGTGGTGAAGACGGTCACCAACGAGGAGGTGACGGCGGAGGAACTCGGCGGCGCCAGCGTTCACACCACCAAGTCCTCGATCGCCGACGGGGCGTATGAGAATGACGTGGAAGCGTTGCTGCAGATCCGCCGACTGATGGACTTCCTGCCGTCGAGCAACATCTCCGGCGTGCCGGTTCTGCCGACGCGCGACCGGGCCGACCGCGAGGAGCTGTCACTCGACACGCTGATCCCCGACAACCCGAACCAGCCCTACGACATCAAGGAGCTGATCCACAAGGTCGCGGACGAGGGGGACTTCTTCGAAATCCAGGAGGCGTTTGCCCGCAACATCGTCACCGGTTTCGGCCGCATCGAGGGCCAAACCGTCGGGTTCGTGGCCAACCAGCCGATGGTGCTCGCCGGCGTGCTGGACAGCGATGCCTCGCGCAAGGGCGCGCGCTTCGTGCGCTTCTGCGACTGTTTCGAGATCCCCATCGTGACGTTTGTGGACGTGCCCGGCTTCCTGCCCGGCACGGCCCAGGAATATGGCGGTCTCATCAAGCACGGCGCCAAGCTGCTTTACGCCTATGCGGAAGCGACCGTCCCGAAGGTCACGGTGATTACCCGCAAGGCCTATGGCGGCGCTTACGTCGTCATGGCGGCGAAGCACATCCACGCCGACATCAACTATGCCTGGCCGTCGGCGGAAATCGCCGTGATGGGGCCGAAGGGCGCGGCGGAGATCATCTACCGGTCCGAACTCGGTGACGAAAAGAAGATCGCCAAGCGCATCCAGGAATATGAGGACCGCTTCGCCAACCCGTTCATTGCCGCCGAGCGCGGCTATATCGACGAGGTGATCCAGCCGCGCAATACGCGCAAACGCGTCGCCCGCGCGCTCAAGATGCTGGCATCAAAGGAAGTCGAGCTGCCCTGGAAAAAGCACGGGAACCTGCCTTTGTGAGCCGCGAATGAGCGCAATTCTAAGCGTCATTCCGGCGAAAGCCGGAATCCAGTTGGTCAGCGGACGCGAAACTGCGCGGACCGGTATTGTTGCATGCGGTCGTCGATCACTCGGCAAAAAACAATGAGTGGAAGCACTGGCGGCAACGCGAGATAAGCGAGCCGTGAGTCCAATCTGACCCAATCAATACACGGGATTCGGCCAATATGACTGTATGCTGGATTCCGGCTTTCGCCGGAATGACGAACCAGCAGCATCCGCGGTGACCAGCCAACGGCAGCAGTATTGAATCGAACCCCATGGCCGAGCTCAAGACCAAGCCCACCGGCGCGTCCGTCAAAAGCTTCCTCGACGGCGTGGCGCATGAGAAGCGCAAGGCCGATGCGCGCGTCGTCAATGAGATGATGGAGCGCATCACCGGCGAAAAGGGCAAGATGTGGGGCGACAGCATCGTCGGCTTCGGCTGCTATTCCTACACCAACACGGCGGGAAAGGACTTCGAGTGGTTCGTCACCGGTTTCTCGCCGCGCAAATCCGCACTCACGCTCTACATCATGCCGGGCTATGGTGAGTTCGACGACCTGATGGCGCGGCTCGGCAAGCACAAGACCGGCAGGGCCTGTCTCTACATCAACAAGCTGGAAGATGTGGATATGGGCGTGCTGGAGGAGCTGATCACAAAATCGGTCGCGTGGATGCGCAAGAAGTACGGGAGTTAAGGAGCGAAACCCATGAGCACCGACACGCCGCCGCAGCCTGCGCGCGCGCTCGGTTTCAACCATATCGCGCTCGAGGTGGGCGATATCGACGAGGCGCTCGACTTTTACGGCAAGATCTTCGAGGTGAAGCTCCGCGGGCGCGGCGGGAACATGGCCTTCATCGACTTCGGCGATCAGTTCCTGGCGATCGCCGCGACGGGAAAGACCGAGCAGGACAGCGAACGCCATTTCGGCCTTGTCGTCGACGATCAGGCCAAGGCGCTTGCGGCGGCGCACGCAGCGGGCGCGAAGTTTCTCACCGACGGCGGCAACACGTTCTGGGACCCGTGGGGCAACATGTTTCAGGTGGTCCAGTATTCCGAAATCCAGTTCCTCAAGGCGCGGCCCGTGCTCAAGGCCATGGGGATGGACGACCTTGAGAAGTCCGGGAGCGCCATCGACGAGTTGCGGCAAAAGGGCGTCGATCTGTCCTGAGGCCGGGAAGGGGGCTCGCATGGCGAACGCGCAGGTAACGCTTTTCGGCGCGGAATACAGCGTCTACACCCGTATCGCCCGGCTGGCGCTTGAGGAGAAGGGCGTGCCTTACGCGTTCGAGGCGGTGGATATCTTTGCCAAGGACGGGCCGCCCGACGGATATCTGGACCGTCATCCCTTCGCGCGCATTCCGGCATTCGAGCATGACGGCTTTCAGCTCTACGAGGCCGGCTCCATCACCCGTTATGTCGATGAGGCCTTTTCCGGCCCGGCGCTTCAACCAGATGCGCAGCGCGCACGCGCACGTATGAGCCAGATCATGTCGATCCTCGACTCCTACGGCTTCGGGTCGCTGGTGTGGGACGTGTTTTTCGAGCGCGTCCGCGCGCCACTGACGGGCCGCGAATCCGACGAGGCCACGATCGAGGCGGGGCTGGAAATGTCGGGCGCGTGCCTCGCGGCGCTAAACGGCATCAAGGGCGACAACATTTGGCTCGCCGGGCCGGAAGTTTCGCTGGCCGACTGCCACGCCTATCCGATGCTCACCCTGTTCCGGCTGGCGTCGGAGGGCTTGTCC